>VGVM01000191.1 GCA_016874035.1 Gemmatimonadota bacterium | reverse complement strand
GCCGACCGGCGCCAAGCTTCCGCGCGCGGCGGTCAGGCTGCTCACGCCCTGCGTGCCGGGCAAGATGGTCGCGCTCTGGAACAATTTCCACGCGCTGGCCGAAAAGCTGAAGGCGGCGAAGCCCGACGAGCCGCTCTATTTCATCAAGGCGCCCAACAGCTACCTCGCCGCCGGCGAGCCGATCCGCCGGCCCAAGGGCTATTCCGGCAAGATCGTCTACGAAGGCGAGCTCGGCATCGTCATCGGCAAGCGGTGCGCGGGCGCCGACGAGGCCGAGGCGGCCAAGGCCATCTTCGGCTACACCTGCGTCAACGACGTGACCGCCGCCGACATCCTCAACAAGAATCCGGCGTTCGCCCAATGGACGCGGGCGAAGAGCTTCGATTCCTTCGGCGTGTTCGGCCCGGCGATCGCGACCGGGCTCGATCCCTTGAAGCTCTCGGTGCGCACCGTGCTCAACGGCCGCGAAGTGCAGAACTACCCCGTCGCCGACATGATCCTGCCGCCGGCCAAGCTGGTCAGCCTGCTCTCGCGCGACATGACCCTGCTGCCGGGCGACGTGATCGCTTGCGGCACCTCGGTCGGCGTCGGCGCGATGAAGGAAGCCCGCAACGTGGTCGATGTCTCCATCGACGGCATCGGCACGCTCTCCAACCCGTTCGACCAGGAAGTGCCGAGCGCGTTCCTGGCCGGCGGCCCGCCCGCACCGATGCGCATCTGCGTCGTCGGCGCGGGCGCGATCGGCGGCCTGATGGCGGCCAAGCTCGCGCTCGCCGGCAATCCGGTGACGGTGGTCGACATGGGCCGCCACCTCGCCGCCATCCGCGACAAGGGCCTCAAGCTGGTCTGGGAAAACGGCAAGGAATTCGTCGCCAGGGTGCGCGCGGTTGAATCGCTCGCCGAGGCCGGGCCGCAGGATCTCGTCATCCTCGCGGTCAAGGCGCATTTCCTCGAACAGGCCGCGCGCGACATCGAATCCGTGCTCGGGCCGGAGACGATGGTGATGACCGTCCAGAACGGGCTGCCGTGGTGGTACTTCCAGCGCCTGGGCGGCCCGCACGACGGCCACAAGCTCGAATCCCTCGATCCCACCGGCGTGCTCGGACGCAAGATCGATCCGAAGCGCCTCGTCGGCTGCGTCGTCTATCCCGCCGCCGCCGTGGTCGAGCCCGGTGTGATCCACCACGTCGAGGGCGATCGCTTCCCGATCGGCGAGCTCGACGGCCAGGAAACCGGGCGGGTCAAGCGCCTGCACGAAGTCCTGGTCGCGGCCGGGCTCAAATCGCGGGTGCTGACCGACATCCGCTCCGAAATCTGGCTCAAGGCGTGGGGGAATCTCTCCTTCAACCCGATCAGCGCGCTCGCCCACGCGACGCTGGCCGACATCTGCCGCTTTCCCGAAACCCGCGCGCTCGCGGTCGACATGATGCGCGAAGCCCAGGCCGTCGCCGAGAAGCTCGGCGTCACCTTCCGCCATACGATCGAAAAACGGATCGAGGGCGCGGAAGCCGTCGGCGCGCACAAGACCTCGATGCTCCAGGACGTGGAGGCGGGCCGCTCGCTGGAGACCGAGGCGCTGATCGGCTCT
>VGVM01000190.1 GCA_016874035.1 Gemmatimonadota bacterium | reverse complement strand
CTCGAAGGCGTCGAGCGGCTGCGGTTGGCCGAGCAGCGGTGCGGGGCCCGTTACCGAGGGGGACGGCAGGGCCGGGCGGCCTGTTGCGCTCCGATCCTGCTCCGTCGGGTGCACTGCGTTGACGATCCGGCGCGGTTAGGGTGATGATCGTATTCGCCCCGTGACGCACTCGCCCTTCATCGCCGTCACCGACCCCGCGTGGTTCGAGTACCTGTCCACCCGCTCGCCTGACCGGCGCGTCGACGAGGTGAACTTCTGGTCGCCGAGCTCCAACCGTCCGATCAAGCACTTCACGCCGGGCGAGCCCGTGTTCTTCCGGCTGAAGGTGCCGCACAACGCGATCGCCGGGTACGGGTTCTTCGCGCACTTCACGCTGCTGAGCTTGGGGCTCGCCTGGGCGACGTTCGGCGACAAGAACGGCGATCCGAACGAACTACACTTCCTCGAACGCATCGGCGCCTACCGCAGACAGTCGCTGGCACAGCTACGCACGGAGTCCGCGCCACTCGGCTGTACGATCCTTCGCGAGGCAGTGTTCTGGCCCCGCGAGCGCTGGATCCCGTGGGGCGACGCACAGGGCTGGAGCCCCAACATTGTGCGCGGCAAGACAGAGGACGACGCGGTCCGCGCCTCGCTCCTACTCGCCGAGATCCAGCACGACCACCTAACTGAGCCCGAGGACCTCGCCGACCGCTTCGAGCTGATCGACGCCGACGAACGAGAGGTCATCGCCGCGAAGGCCAAACCGCGCATCGGACAGGGCGCGTTCCGGACGCGGCTGCTCGACGCCTACGGTCGCCGCTGCGCGATCACCGGCGAGAAGACCGAGCCCGTGCTGCAGGCCGCCCACATCCAGTCCTACCTTGGCCCGCGCAGCAATCACGTGCAGAACGGGATCCTGCTCTCGCAGGAGTTCCATACGCTCTACGACCAGGGCTTCATCGCGATCACGCCAGAGTTGCGCGTGCGCGTGTCGCCGCAGATTCGTGAACGCTGGTCGAACGGCAAGCGGTACTACGCGCACGACGGGCAGCTGATCCGGTTGCCAGATAGTCAGAAGCTGCGTCCGAACGAGGAGGCGCTCGCGTGGCACTTGCGGCGCAAGTTCGTTGCATGACTGGCCGTTGATCGACGGACGCGATCAACAGAGCAGCAGCCGCGCGGCTCGGCCCTGAGTCCCTGCCACGATCGCGACCTGGCCGAAGCGCGCGCCGAGGCGACGGGCATCGACTGCGGAAATGCCGAGGATGAGCACGCTGAGCTCGGGTTTCCACAGTCCATCGCGCGGCCGTCCGACACCGGCGAACCAGGTTCGGGCACGATCCGGCTTCGAGCGTTTCCACCGAGCGAGGTGGCGCAACAGGCGACGGTGGCGAGCGTCGTTTGCCTGCCGCGAAAGCGGTCTCGATCCTGGATTCCAGGCGGTAACGAACGCCCACTCTTTCACGTTTACGCGCGTGAGCAAACGGTCGAGCATTGCGCATCGCCGGCCGACACGAATCGTGAGGCGAGGGCGGCGCACGATGAAGTCCGTAGCGTGATAGGCGCGCAGCAAGTCATGCCGCCGGTTCACGTTACCGCCCTCACCGAGCCGCGCGCTCGGTGGTGGCTCCCCGGGTGCACCGGTT
>VGVM01000189.1 GCA_016874035.1 Gemmatimonadota bacterium | reverse complement strand
GCAGTCGAGCAACTCCGCCCAGCGGCCGAATGACGCTGCGGATCCGCGCTGCGGCGGGATGGCGAACCTGCACACGACGTGCGGCAACGAAGGGCGTCTGCGCGAGTACTACGCCTGGGGCATCGAGCCGCGCGTCAGCGTCCACCATCGGGCATTCGGCGTGGCGAGCGAAGCCGATTTCGGCGTGCGCGCACATTTCGAGAACCAGGACCGGCTCCAGCAGAACGGCGACACGCCGACCGCGCGCGCGGGCGTGCTCGTCGAGAGCAACGTGCGGTCCAATGCCGCGTACTCCAGCTTCGCGCAGAACGCGTTCCTGTTCGGCGGATGGACCGTGACGCCCGGCGTACGGCTCGAGCACGTCCAGTACGAACGCACCAACCGGCTGGCCAACGCCGGCGCGGGCGTCACCGGCGACACGGACCTCACGCGCATCATTCCCGGCCTGGGGGTGTCCCACACGGCCGGCGAGCGCATCACGATCTTCGGCGGCGTGCACCGCGGCTTCGCGCCGCCGCGCACAGAGGACATCATTTCCAACACCGGCGGCGTCATCGATCTCGACCCGGAGCTGAGCTGGAACTACGAGACGGGCCTCCGTACGGCGATGCGTCCCGGCGTCAGCGTCGATGCCACGTTCTTCCGCATGGACTACGAGAACCAGATCGTGCCGGCCAGCCTGGCCGGCGGCGTCGGGGCGACGTTGACGAACGGCGGCGAGACGCGGCACCAGGGGCTCGAGCTGCGGGCGCAGATCGACAGCGCGCCGATTACCGGATCCGCGCACGACATCTATCTGCGCGTCGCCTACACCTACCTCCCGGTCGCGGAGTTCACCGGCCGGCGATTCAGCAACATTTCGGGCTTCGGCACGGTGAGCGTGAGCGGCAATCGCCTGCCATATGCGCCGGAACAGGTCGCATCGATTGGGGTCGGCTATTCCCACAGCACCTTCGATGCGCGGATCGAGGCGGTGCGCACCAGCGACCAGTTCGGCGACGACCTCAACACCGTTGCGCTCACGGCCGATGGTCAGCGCGGGCTGCTTCCGGGCTACACCGTGTGGAATGCCGCCGTGAACTATACGGTCGCCCGCGGCACGTTGTTCGTGACCGTCAAGAATCTCCTCGACGAGCTGTTCATCGTGGACCGTACGCGAGGGATCCTGCCGGGCAGCCCTCGTCTGCTCCAGGCCGGTATCAAGGTCGGATTCTGATCGAACGGAGGCGCGACATGAATCGGCTGACGCTGCTTATCGTGGCCGTTATGCTCGTTCTCATGCTTCCCGCAGGCGTGCGGGGGCAGGCCGGACGGCGCGGCGACGTGCTGGACGCGAACACCGCGTCGGAGAAGCAACTCCTCACCGTGCCCGGCATCACGCCGGCGCTCGCAAAGGGCATCGTCACGCAGCGGCCGTTCCTGACGACGAGCGACTTCGATGCGCTGCTCGGACAGTCGCTCAGCCGCGAACGGCGGGCCGAGGTCTACCGCCGCCTGTTCGTTCAGATCAATCTCAACACTGCGTCCGACGCGGAGATCCTGCTGATTCCGAGCATCGGCAATCGCATGCTCGAGGAGTTCAAGGAGTACCGTCCCTACCGCGCGCTCGCGCAGTTCCGGCGTGAGATC
>VGVM01000188.1 GCA_016874035.1 Gemmatimonadota bacterium | reverse complement strand
CGGGGTCGGCAATCGCCCGCACGTCAAGACCCACAAGATCCCCGCCATCGGCAAGCTGCAGATGCAGGCGGGCGCGGTCGGCATCACGTGCCAGAAGCTCGGCGAGGTCGAAGTGTTCACCGAGGCGGGCGTGGCCGACGACGTGCTCTTGACCTTCAACATCCTCGGCCGGCCGAAGGTCGAGCGGCTGATGGCGCTGTCGAAGCGCCTCAAGCGGCTCGCGGTGGTGCTCGACAACGACGTCGTCGCGCGGGGGCTCTCCGAGGGCGCCGCGGCGCACGGGCGCGAGGTGCCGTTCCTCATCGAGTGCGACACCGGCTTCGGGCGCAACGGCGTGCAGACGCCGGAGGCGGCGCTCGACCTCGCGAAGGCCGCGATGAAGCGGCCCGGCCTGCGCTTCGAAGGCCTGATGACGTTCCCGAACAAGGACGCGACGAAGGCCTTCCTCACGCGCGCGCTCGAGCTCTTCAAGCAGGCCGGGATCCCGGTGCCCGTCGTGTCCGGCGGCGGCACGCCGGCGCTCTTCGACGCGCAGTCGTTGCCGATGCTCACCGAGCACCGCGCCGGAACGTACATCTACAACGACGTGATGACCGTCGCGTCGAACGCCGCCACGTGGGACGACTGCGCCATGCAGGTGCGTGCCACCGTGGTGAGCCGCCCGACGGAGACGCGCGCCGTCATCGACGCCGGCACGAAGGTCCTCACCTCGGACCAGTACCACGTGAAGGGCTACGGCCACCTCATGGAGTACCCGGACGCCGTGGTGAGCGGGCTCTCCGAGGAGCACGGCATCGTCGACCTCTCGGCCTGCCCCGAGCGCCCCCGGGTGGGCGACGTCGTCAACGTCGTGCCCAACCACTGCTGCGTGGTGAGCAACATGGTGGACGAGGTCTACGGCGTCCGCGACGGGCGCGTGGAAGAGGTCTGGAAGGTCGCGGCGCGCGGCGCGGTGCGCTGAGCGCGACGCGTGATGCTGGCCGCGCGTGAAAGTGGTAATGTCGGCCACCCGCGGGAAGGCAGCACACACGGTCTCTGTGATGGAGGACGGTCAATGAGTGAGCAGGCCAACGCACCGAAGCGTGGCGGTGTCGACCGCCGGAGTTTCCTGAAGGGCGTCGCCGCGGCCGGTATCGGCGCGACGGTCGCGACACGGCTGCCCGGCATCGCCTCCGCGCAGGCGCCCGCCGGCGTGAAGGTGGACCCGGCCGCGAAGCGCGGCGGCACGCTGCGCTACTCGGTCCACAGCGCCGCCGCGCACTTCGACGTCCACCAGTCGGGCACCGTCGCCAACATCGGCCCGCAAAGCCCGATGTACGACACGCTGATCCGCCGCGACCCGAAGGACGGGCAGACGATCATCCCCGACCTCGCCGAGCGGTGGGACATCGCGCCGGACGGCAAGAAGTACACGTTCTACCTGCGCAAGGGCGTCAAGTTCCACGACGGCGCCGACTTCACCGCGGAGGACGTGAAGGCCACGTTCGAGCGCATCGCGCGCCCGCCGAAGGGCGTGGTCATCCCGCGCACGCCGCTGTTCGCCACGGTCGGCGACATCGTGGTGGTCAACCCGCACCAGATCGAGTTCCGCATGACGGAGCCGCGGCCGCGCGCCTACATGCTGGGCGCGTTCTCGAGCGGCTG
>VGVM01000187.1 GCA_016874035.1 Gemmatimonadota bacterium | reverse complement strand
CGCGAGCCGGTTGCGGGATGTCGTTCCAGTTGATCACCGAGTTGAAGATCATGTTGAACTCGCCGTGGTTCTGCCAGCGGTAGATCGGGTTGTTCGAGAACATGATCACGCGGCCCTTGCCCTTGTGCGCGGCCGGAATGTCCAACGCGAACGGCTTCGCGCGGAGTGAGTCCGCACCGACCATCAGGCCCGAGAGCACTGAACTCTCGCCGCCGACGTACCGCGCGATCACGTTCGCTTCGTTCGCGACGCCCACGCGGAACGGCGTGCCGCCGACGTACTTCACCGGGAAGTTCTTCGCGCCGTAACCGTAAAACACAGGGTGCTCGCTCTTCACCACCTCACCCTGCACGAGCGGGCGCTGTGACGTGAGGCCGGGCACGTTCACCTTGTCCGCGGTGCCGGCGAACCCGAACTCGATCGGCAGTCGTGCGGCCTCGCCGACGGCGATCAACGTGCCGCCACCTTCGAGGAATGCGCCGACCGCGTCCACGCCCGCCTGTCCCAGTCCGCCCGACATGTCGTCAGTCTCGCCATACATGCCAAGGAACTGGTACTTGTCACTCTTCTTGTATGGTTGCGGCCGCGCGGCCGGCGCTGCCAGCGTCGCCTGACGACCGAGGTTCTGCTCCGCCATGAGGATCACGTCGTACTTCGCGCGGAGATTGCCCGGCTTGACCTGCTCCTTGTAGATGAGGTCGTACGGTACGCCGAACTTGTCGAACGTCAGGCGATACCAGCCCAGGTTCTGCGTGCCTTGCCACGAGGAGTAGATCGCGACCCGCGGCAGGTCGGCGTTGTGTGTGGCCACCGTCGGCGCAGACGTCAGGGTTGCCGCAGTGAGTCCGAGTTCCTCAACAGCTGCGCGCACTGCTGCCGCCTTGGACATGTCCGTGATCACGAACGAGCCCGCGGGGAACTCCACGGAATCCACCTTGAACGCGGCCTCGGTCACCTGCATCGCCACGTCCTTCAGGCGATAGCGGAACGAGATCATGTTGTTGGAGCCGTAGTGCGCCACCGCGATCCCCGCCGCGCCACTGCCCCGGACGCTGCCCTTGAGTGCGACCGTGGTCACCGGCGTCGTCGCGACCTTGAGGATCGCCGAGTCGGCGACTTCCGCGACGTCAACCATGAAGGCAAGACCCATGGACCAGCCGCTGTCGTCGTACGTCGAGATGCGGGCGTCCGGATACTGCTGCTTCTCCAGGAGATTCTTGGCGAGCCGACCGTACGGCTGGTCACGCTTGATGACGTACGAGCCGGCAGGGTAAGTCTTGCCGTCAACGGTGAATGCGGCGTTCGCCACGCCGACCTCGATCCGCTGCACGCGCAGGATGTTCACGAACTCCGCAGCCTTCGTCATGTCGCGCTGCACGGGAATCACGAACCCGTACGGCGTCTTCGCCTTGCCATCTTCGATCGAATTGCGTGTCTTGATGTAGAAGTTCTCGAGGATCAGCGACGGGAACTGCGAGGTGAGCTGCAGTGCGGACAACACGCCCGTCTGCATGTAGTTCGCATTGGAGCGGCGCGTGAACGTGTTCAGGTCATGCTGCGTGTACTGGATGCCGCGGTACCATTCGCGGTCCTGGGCGCCGCCGCGACCGGTCGGGAGCCCACCGCGTCCGCCGCCCGGACCACCCGGTCCACCAGGGCCAGCCGCGGCGGCTGGTGCCGCGCCGCCGCGACCG
>VGVM01000186.1 GCA_016874035.1 Gemmatimonadota bacterium | reverse complement strand
TTGTTCGGAATGTAGAGCTTCGGCTCGATCGTGATCACCATTCCCGCCGCGAGCGGCACGGTCCAGTCGCGACTGTCGGTGGCATCAATACCCACGTGGTGGCCAACATCGCGCACGCCGGCGCCGTAGCGCGTGTACCGCGTGATGCCGGCGTTGCGCGTGATGTAATGCGTCGGACTCGGCATCACGCCCCACACCGAGTCCACGCCCATGCGCCGCGGGTCCTCGTACTTGTCGAGCCCGTGACGCTGAAACACGCGCGCCGCGGCGCGGATCACGTCGAGCATCATCGCGCCGGGCTTCACCGCCGCGATCGCGGCCTCCTGGGCCTCGAGCACGATGTTGTAATACTTGCGCTGGTCCGCCGAGAACCTGCCTGACACGGGAATCGTCCTGCAGAGGTCGGATCCGTACGTGCGGTACTCCGCCGCACCATAATCCACAAAGAGCAGCTCGCCCGGTTTCATCGCGCGGTTGACGGCCTCGTAGGCCTCGCCCATCACGGTGAAGAACTTCATCGAGTTGGGACCGGACCCGATGATCGGCGCGAAGGCATTCCGATGCGCGCCGCGCTTCTTCCATTCGTACTCGAGCAGGCCTGCCGCCTCGAGATCGTTCATCCCCGGCCGCACCGCCCGCATGAGCGCCGCCAGCGACTGCGCGCTGATCCGCGCCGCCTGCCGCAGCGTCGCGATCTCGGCCGAATCCTTGACGAGACGCATGCGCCGGATGAACGGCGTGACGTCCTTCACGTCTCGCGTGCCCATCATGTCGGCGATGGACTTCGCGAGCTGCGCCTCGACGGTGCGCGGCGGCAGCATTCCCGGCGGTGCGTACAGCGAATCGAAACTCATCGGCAGGTACACGGTCTTCGTGTCGCCCAGGACGTCGCCGATGTAGGCGACGAACTGGTTGACGCGAAGGGTTTCCGGGATTCCGGTCGTTGCCTGCGCGCCCGCACCCGGCGCGAGCCGCTGCGTGGGCACGTTCCACGGCGCTTTCCGGAACAGTGAATCGGCGTGCGGAAACTGCGCGCCCGCGAACTGCAGCGAATCCGGGAGGAACACCGCGGTGCGCAGCGCGCCTGCCTTTGCGCCTGGTCGTGCGTCTTTCGCAATGACCAGGATCGAGTACGGTGACTCGATCCCGGTGAGGTACCAGAAGTTCGCGTCCTGCTTTGGGAGGTCGTGATTGCCGATCAGATAGCGGCCCGGCACGATCACGGCGGCGCCGGCCGTCTGGGCCTGCACCGCCGCGATCAGTTTCTCACGCCGCGCGGAATACACTCCCGGCGCGAATGCGACGGGCGACTGCGCCGCCGCCGCGGTCGGCATGGCAGTCGCGATGGCCGTTACCGCGGCAAGCGACGCGATGACCAGCCGCCGGGCAGTGCGCACGAGAGCTGAGATCACGGCGCTATGGCACCACCGTACACGTGCCCGCCGTGCCGCAGGGCGGAGCGATCGTCGGAAGTCCGAGCCGCCGGAGCTCCGCATTGAACGCCGTCAGGTCCGTAGCGTACACCTTGGCCGCACGGTCCATCTGCAGCTTGAGCGCCTTGTTGTACTCCGCGAACAGCGCGGGCCAGCTGCTCAGCGGTGCGCCGTCACCGCGCTGCACCATGGAGAGCAGGTTCGCCATGCGGTTGTTGATGCGAATCGGGAAGTTGAGCGGGTCCTGACCGCTCTGGTTCTTCACCTGGTAGATGTCGTC
>VGVM01000185.1 GCA_016874035.1 Gemmatimonadota bacterium | reverse complement strand
CGGCCTGCCCTTCGAGGTAGGCGCGTAACGCAGGCGCGGGGACGGCCTGCAACGTCACCGCGCGATCCGCGGTTTGTCGGCCGCTCACGGCGATCAACTGGGAAGCCAGGCTCGAGGCGAGGACCGCCGCGCTGTCGGCATGCCCTTTCACCTGAGCCTGCACCGCGCCGCTTCCGTCACGGGCCGATGCGAGAGTCGCCGAGATGACGAGATCCGACCCGACGGCGACGATACTCCCACGAAGCAATAGCCCCGCCCCGACCACGCCCGCCACTTCGCGGGCCTCGACGTCGGTAAGTCCGGTTTCGGCGCCCTGACGCCGCTTCCATTGCGCGATCATCGTTTGCGACGCCACCGCCCGCGGGCTGCCTTCGCCCGTGAAGTTGGCTTCGAGGAGGTTGACGATCCCCTCGCGCAGGTACGCGTGTTCCTGCGTTCCGCTGAACTCGAACGGAATCACCGCCACGACGTTTGGATCGCCACCGCCCGCGCCGCGCACCTTCGTCACACCGAACCAACCCGCGACAACCACCGCCGCCGCGACAAGCACACCGACGATTCGGCGCGTCGCGCCTGACGAACGCGGGGTAGCCACCCCCGGGCGCGCACTCGTCGGCAGCACACCCGCCGCAGGCGACATCCCCGCCGTCGGCGTCGCGACACGCTCCAGCTCCGCGACAATCTCGTCCGCGCCCTGATACCGGTCCGCCGCCTGCTTCTGCAGGCATTTCGCGATCAACGCATCAATCGCCGGCGGCACGGACGCGCGGCGCGCCGAGACCAGCGGCGCGGGCTCGGTCACATGCGCGGCGAGCACTTCCTGCGGTGTGCGCCGCACAAACGGCGGCTCGCCGGTCAGCATCTCGTAGCCCATCACGCCCAGCGCGTACACATCGGCTCGGTGATCCACATGCGGGTCCGCCGCCGCCTGCTCCGGCGCCATGTAGGCCGGCGTGCCGAGCGCGACGCCCACCGTCGTGATGCTGTTGCGCCCCGTGGACTCGCTCACGGCCTTCGCCACGCCAAAGTCGGCGACCAGCGCGTGGCGACCGGCGAGCAGCACGTTGTCCGGCTTGATGTCGCGGTGCACCACGCCCGCCGCGTGCGCCGCGGCCAGCGCGTCGGCCACTTCGCGCAGCACGCGAATCACGTCGGCGATCGGCAGCCCACCCTCGCGCGTGATCCGCGCGCGCAGCGACTCGCCTTCGGCGAACGGCATCACGTAGTACAGCAGGCCGTCCGCGATGCCCGAATCCAGCACCGTCAGGATGTGCGGATGATGCAGGTTCGCCGCGGTGCGAATCTCGCGCGTGAACCGTTCGGCCCCGAGCGTCTCGGCGAGCTCGGGCTTGAAGACCTTGATCGCGACGTTCCGCTGGTGCTTGAGATCGCGCGCGAGGTACACGGTCGCGGCCCCGCCCTCGCCGAGTTCGCGCTCGACCTGGTAGTGCGCGCCGAGCGCGCTCCGGAGACGGTTCAGCACGGCCTCGCTCATGGACGATCCCTCAGGCGCTGAATCCGGTGGTTCGGTGCACGGTCAATGATCGCGCCGACACGATGGGCTGGGCAAGGCCAGAGGTCACCGTGGGATGAGCCGCCGGGTGCAGCGGCCCGTTGCCAACCGGACCAGCCCCGGCGCATTATTCACCCATGCCGATCTACGAATACCACTGCTCGACCTGCGGAGCCGACTTCGAGGCACTGGTAAGTCCGTCGCGCCCGGCGGCATGCCCGACCTGCGCGGGCGTTGCCCTCGAGCGAAAGCTC
>VGVM01000184.1 GCA_016874035.1 Gemmatimonadota bacterium | reverse complement strand
CGGATGCCGCGGAGGCGCTGGCCGCCGCGCGCAAGCGCGCGGAAGAACTCTTGCATACGGAGCGCGACCGCGTGCGGGCGCTCGATGGCGAACGCGACGCCGCCGCGGAACCTCCGGCCGACGAGGCCGCCACCGTGGCGGTGGGCGATTTCGTTACGGCGGCAGCCCTTGGGTCAAAGCCGGCGCGCGTGCTGGAAGTGCGCGGCGATGCGCTCGTCGTGGCCGCGGGCGGGATCAAGATGACTGTCCTGCGTTCGACCGTACGCGCAGCGCGGCGGCCACGAGCGCCCGACCACGTCGCAGCACCGACCGCGGTGGACGGCGAGCTCCCGGAAGACGGCGCGAGGTCCGAGGTGGACCTCCGGGGCCTGCGAATTGGCGAGATTGACGTCGTGCTGCAGACCGCGCTTGACAACGCCATCCGTGCCGACCTTCCGTCGCTCCGCGTGATCCACGGGAAGGGCACCGGCGCGCTCCGCGAGCGCGTGGGGGCACTGCTCAAGGGCGATCGGCGCGTCACGCGGTTCCGATTGGGTGCGTGGAACGAAGGCGGCGACGGCGTGACCCTGGCGGAGTTCTCGTGATCCCGGAAGAAGTGGTGGATCAGGTGATGCAATCGGCGGACATCGTCGCGATCGTCGGCGAGCACGTCAAGCTGAAGCGCACCGGATCGAGCTTCCGCGGGCCCTGCCCGTTCCATCAGGGCACGGGACCGAACTTTTCCGTGACGCCCGGGCGCGGGTACCATTGCTTCGTCTGCCACGAGAAGGGAACGGTGTTCACGTTCGTGCAGAAACGGCTCGGCTTGAGCTTCGTCGAGGCGGTGAAGTACGTCGGCGAAAAGGCCGGCATCGAGGTGCGCGACGTGCAGCGGAAGCGCGAGGGTCCGGACCCGCGCGAACCGTTCTGGGAAATCAACGCGACCGTCGCGGCGTGGTTTCGGACGATGCTTTGGGAGGGCGATTCGGGACGGGCGGCGCGCGAGTACCTCGCCGGGCGGCAGCTGTCCCGCGAAACCGCCGAAGCGTTCGGCCTCGGCTATGCCCCGCAGGAAATGGGGCTGATGCGCGCGTACCTGAACGGCTTGGGGTTCGACGACGAGCGCCTCCTGCTGGCTGGCCTGCTCACCAAGCGCGAGGAACAGGATGAGCCGCGGCCGCGGTTCCGCGACCGGCTGATCTTCCCGATCCTGGACGCCACCGGCCACACGGTCGGCTTTGGCGGGCGACTTCTGGGCCCGGGCGAACCGAAATACCTCAACACCGCGGAGAACCCGGCGTTCAGCAAGGGTCGGTTGCTCTACAACTTCAGCCAGGCGCGGCACGCGATCCGGCGCGAGGAACGCGTGATCCTTGTCGAGGGCTACTTCGACGCCGCGCGCATGGCCGCTGCGGGGTTCGAGGAGGTCGTGGCGCCGATGGGCACCGCGCTGACCACCGAGCAAGCCGAGCTGATCGCGCGCACGAACCCGACCGTGTTTCTGCTGTACGACTCGGATGCGCCCGGCCAGAAGGCCAGCTTCCGCGCCAGCGATGTCCTGCTCGGCCATGGACTCCGCGTTCGCATGGTGACGCTGCCGCCGGGCGAAGACCCGGACACGTTTGTCGCCGGGAAGGGCAAGGCCGCGATGGACACACTGCTGGGCCAGTCCCTCGACGTGTTCGACCGGAAGATCCAGCTGCTCGAACGCGGCGGCTGGTTCGCCGACTTGCAGCGAAAGCGGCGCGCGCTCGACCATCTGCTGCCAACCATACGCTCGACCACGGACGCGATCACGCGGGACCTGTACCTGACGCGGACGGCGGAGGCGGCGGGGATCGCGCGGGATGTCCTGGTGCGCGAGCTCGAGCTGTCCCCGCGGCGGGGCGGTGCGGGCGCGGCGCGCCGG
>VGVM01000183.1 GCA_016874035.1 Gemmatimonadota bacterium | reverse complement strand
TTCCGAGCGCGCCAGGAGGGATTCGAACCCCCGACCTAGAGCTTAGAAGGCTCTCGCTCTATCCACCTGAGCTACTGGCGCAACGTCTCGAACAACTCGCGCCGCGAACTCACTCGCAGATGCATCCACCGCTGCGACGCGTTGCACTCGATACGAAGCACCTGAATCGGGGCGGCCGGATTCGAACCGGCGACCTCCTGCTCCCAAAGCAGGCGCGATACCGGGCTACGCTACGCCCCGCGAACCGGACGCGAATGTTAGTCCGCGCGACACGCGCGGTCAACGGATCACTCGTCGGTGTGCCGCGA
Organism: Gemmatimonadota bacterium; assembly: GCA_016874035.1. Lineage (GTDB taxonomy): Bacteria > Gemmatimonadota > Gemmatimonadetes > Gemmatimonadales > Gemmatimonadaceae > Fen-1231. The sequence goes on along the minus strand of VGVM01000183.1, from coordinate 1,643 downwards.
CGGCGGCTGCGCAACCTGTAGCGCCCGCAGCTTCTCGAGCGCAGCAGCGACGGCGCGGCCACGATGACTCACGCGCTCCTTCGCCGCGCGCGGTGCTTCGCCGAACGTGATGCCGAGTTCGTCACTGAGGAAATGCGGGTCGTAACCGAATCCATCGTCTCCGCGCGGCAGCTCGACGATCTTCCCGGCGCATTCACCGCGAGCCGTCACCATCAACTCGCGCGACACAATCGCGACCACCGCCACATACCGGGCGCGGTGATCGCCCACGCCGCGCAGCGACGCGACGAGCTTGGCATTGTTCGCGGCGTCGAGTGAGTGCCCAACCAGCCCGTCGCGCATCGCCCAGCGTTTGCTCCGCACGCCCGGCGCGCCGCCGAGCGCGTCCACGGCGAGCCCGGAATCGTCCGCCAACACGACGTCGCCGGGAAAGCGCGCCAGAAAATGCCGGGCCTTCGCCTGCGCGTTTTCCTCGAAGGTGTCGTAGGCTTCGATGGCGTCTTCATCCGGTGACTCGGCGACGCCCAGGTCGGCGAGCGTGACGGGTTCGAAGCCGGCTTGGCGCAGCATCGGCTCCAGTTCGCGCAACTTCCCCGCACTGCGCGTTGCGAGGATGATCCTCATGCGCGGTACCCTGCGATCCGGCCCGGGTGGCCTTCAGTCGCGGCCACCGATGGCTGCACCGCGATTACGGAAGGGGGAGCGCGAGCACGCGCTGTTGCTCGCGCTGCAGGTCCGCGATCGCCGACGTGCCGATGGTCAACAGTTGATCGAGCTGGCTGCGATCGAACGTGCCGTGCTCGCCCGTCCCCTGCACCTCGACGAACCGGCCTTCCGAACTCATCACCAGGTTCATGTCCACTTCGGCGCGGACATCCTCGCTGTACTCAAGGTCAGCGCATGCGACACCGTCAACGAGGCCGACGCTCACGGCGGCAATCATGCGACGCACCGGCGTCGCCGGGACGCGCCCCGTGCCCAACATCCACGCGAATGCATCAACGACGGCCACACTGGCGCCCGTGATCGCCGCTGTCCGCGTGCCGCCGTCGGCCTGAAGGACGTCGCAGTCCACCTTCAGGGTGTACTCGCCGAATGCAAACGAATCGAGCATGGCGCGCACGCTGCGCCCGATCAGCCGCTGGATCTCCTGGGTGCGTCCCTGCGGCTTCTCGCGCTCGCGCGGTGACCGTGTATGTGTCGCGCGCGGCAGCATGGCGTACTCGGCAGTGATCCAGCCCTCACCGCGCCCCTTCTTCCATCCCGGAACACCATCCTCGACGGACACGGTGCACAGCACCTGCGTTTCGCCAAACACGGCGAGGCAGGATCCCTCGGCGTACCTGGCCGCGCCGCGCTCCAGCCGGACCGGGCGAAGGGCATCCGGCGCACGGCCATTGGGACGCCCGTGTGCCGGCGGTGCCGATGTCCCTTTGCGTTCAGTCACGCTTTGTGCCTCCGCCCAGCCGCTCGATGGTTGACGTGGTGGAAAACCCGGCGGTGATCGGCACGATCACGACCCGGCCGCCGCGCGCGCGCACCACGTCCGCGCCGACGACGGTGTCCGGGGCATAGTCGCCGCCTTTGACGATGACATCCGGCTGGAGGACCGCGACGAGCTCGGCGGGAGTGTCCTCGCCGAA
>VGVM01000182.1 GCA_016874035.1 Gemmatimonadota bacterium | reverse complement strand
GTCATCCGCGCCTATAGCGACAGTGGCACCACGCTGGTCGCCGAAACCGTGCTGGCGGGCGGCTCGCCGGGCACGGGTGATCAAACCGCCACGCCGTGGGCTGTGGTGAGTGCCTCGGCGAACATCATGCAATTGCGCATCCTGCAGACGGGCACGAATGCGAACGCCGGCGCAGCGCTCGACATGTTTTTCCCCTACGGCACGTTCGACTTCGCAGGCAGCTCTCTGGCGCTGAAACTCGTCAGCGGCCCTTCGCCTTCCGTCGGACTGCAACTTGGCTCGACGCCAGGACATCGCGTCCGCGTGGAGACTACGGACTCGCTCGACTCGGGCACTTGGGCCTTGGACCAGGTGTTGACACCGGGCACGTCCTACACGGCGTTGACCAGTTCAGGCGAATCCGCCACCGGGCAGCGCTTCTACCGCGCTTTCGGGCCAACGCCGACTGTGGACCGCGCCGCCGCGATCTACGCCGCCGTCAGCGCATTTGTAAGCACGCTCACGGCAGCGCAAATGAGCACGGTGATCTATCCGGCGAACGACCCAACGCAGCGAGCGAAGTGGTCGAACTTCCCGACCGGCATCTATCAGCGCAATGGTCTCAAGATCGGCAGCATGACAACCGCGCAAATCAACGCGCTCTGGGCCATGCTTGAGGCGGTGTTCAGTCCAGAAGGGTTTCAGAAGGTGCGAAACGTCGTGCAAGGGGATGAAGTCCTGCGAGGCCAGGGAGGAGGCGGCAACCTCATTTTTGGCACCAACGAGTATTATGTTTCTTTTGTCGGCACCCCTTCGCTCACGAATAAATACCTGCTCCAGTTCGGCGGCCATCACCTCGCGATCAACGCCACCATCAAGGGCGCGGTCGCCACCATTGCGCCCGCGTTGCCCGGAGTGCAGCCGGCGAGTTACACCTTCAACGGTCGCCTTGTGCGTCCGCTTGGCGATGAGTTCGACCTCTCCTACGCGGTGCTCGGTTCCCTGACCGCCGCCCAGCGCAGCACGGCTGTGGTGAGCAGCAGCAGCAGCGACCTTGCGCTCGGCCCGGGCAAGGACGGCCTGACGCTGTTGCCGGAAGGCATCAAGGCATCCGACCTGAGCGCCGCGCAGCGGGCCATCCTCCTGGATCTGATCGGCAAATACGTGAACATCATCCACGACGACGCGTCGGCGACGAAGATGGCCTCGGTGCGGGCGAACATTGCCGACCCGACGAACGCCACCTACTTCTCGTGGCACGGCCCCACCAACTACGGCAGCACCGCCTACTTCCGCGTGCAAGGGCCGCAACTGTTCATCGAATGGGCGCCGCAATCGCTCGGCGGCTCTCCCACAAATCACATCCACGCCATGTATCGCGAGTTCAGCAACGACTACGGCGCGCTCATTCCGTGATGCGCACAATGCACCTGACAAAGCACCGCTCATATCCTAATCAGCCCATGAAAAAAATCCTTCTCGTCGTTCTCTCGTTCACGCTCGGCCTGGCTCCTGGCGGCAGGGCGCAGGAAGTCCAGGCCGGAGCGGTGAATGCCAAAATTCTCGCCGGCGCCCAGAAGCTCCTCGAAACCCTCAGCGACAGCGAACGCAGGAAGGCCGTCTTCGATTTTAAAGACGCCGCGCAGCGCAAGCGGTGGTCGAACCTGCCGTCCGGCATTTTCCAACGCGCGGGCCTGCGCATGGGCGACCTCTCACAGCCCCAGCGTGACGCCGTGCTCACCGTGCTCGCCGCGGCGCTGAGTCCGCAAGGCTACGAAAAAGTTTTGCAAATCATCGAAGGCGACGAAGTTTTGAAAAAGATCGAGGGCGGCGGGCGCGGTGGGCCCGGCGGCCCAGGTGGGCGCGGTCCTGGTGGACCGGGCGGACCGCCACCCGGCGGCCCCGGTGGTCCCAATGGTTCGGGCGGCCCCGGCGGACGCGGTGGGCCGGGTGGAGGGCTGATTTTCGGAAAGGACGAGTACTTCATTTCGTTCCTCGGCCAGCCTTCCGTCACC
>VGVM01000181.1 GCA_016874035.1 Gemmatimonadota bacterium | reverse complement strand
TGGGCCCACTGCGCATCCGTCAGCTCGACTTTCATCATCACCCCGCTCGGAGCGAGGCCACCTTCCTCTCAAACGACCGAGCGAGGGTTTAGAAACTGCTTCTAGGGCCGTCGGGCGCTGGGCGTCCCCTGCGGGATCGCGGCGCCGTCGTGCCGCGACTCGCTCGCGCCGAACTTGATCCCCGCGCCATTCACCATCACGGCCTGGCCATAGCCGTAGGTGTCCGTGTAGCGACCGTTCGAAAGCCGCACGTCGTGCCCCATCGCCTTGAGCGCGGCAATGGTCTCGGCGGACACGCTGGTCTCGATGTCCACGTCGCAGCCGTCGAACGTGCGCTTGGAAAACCGCGGCGCCTCAAGCGCCTGCTGGATGTTCATCCCGAAGTCCGCGATGTTGCTCACGAACTGGGCGTGCGCCTGCGACTGGTTCCAGCCGCCCATGATGCCGAATCCGATCTTCTCGCTGCCCCGTTCCATGAACGCCGGGATGATCGTGTGCAGCGGGCGCTTGCGCGGTGCGAGCGTGTTGGGCTGGCCCCGGTCCAGCGTGAACAGGCCGCCACGATTGTGCAGCACGAACCCCGTGCCTGGCGCGACGAGCCCAGAGCCGAACGACGAATAGTTGCTCTGGATCAGCGAGATGATGTTGCCGTCCTTGTCCACGGCGGTCATGTAGATGGTCTCGCTCTCGCCCTGCTCAATGCCGGCGAGTGCGACGGGTTCCACGCGGCACGACGCCTTGGCCGGGTCAATCAGCTTTGCGCGCGCGTCGGCGTTCGCCGAGCTCATGAGCTGCTCGACCGGCAACTTCGAGAACTTCGGGTCACCGATGTAGCGCAGGAGATCGGCGTACGCGAGCTTCTTCGCCTCGATCTCCACGTGCAGCGCCTTCGTGCTCAGGAATCCGTACTCGGCGATCGGGTAGCGCGACATGATGTTGAGCATCATGAGCGCGGCCATGCCCTGCGAGTTGGGCGGGAGTTCGTGCACCGTCCAGCCGCGGTAGTTGGTCGTCATCGTGTTCACCCATTCCGGCGTGAACTCGGTGAGGTCCGCGGCGGTCATCGTGCCGCCCTCGGCCTTGATCGTCGCGAGGATCGCGGCGGCCGTCGGTCCTTCATAGAAGCCTTTTCGCGCGCCGTTGGCCGCGATGCGCTTCAGCGAGGCCGCGTAGTCGGGGTTCTTGAACTCTTCGCCGGCACGAGGCGCCTTGCCGCCGGGCGCGAACGTCGCCTTGAACGCGGCGTTTGTGCGCCGCTCTGCGCCCGCCCACATGCGCGCCGTGACTTCGCCGACCGGAAAGCCGGACTCCGAGTAGTAAATCGCGGGCGCAAACAAGTCGGCGAATGACTTCGTCCCGAAGCGCGTGCGCAGCGCATCCCACCCGGCGATCATGCCGGGGACCGTGACGCTCCAGACGCCGCTCCCGGGCATGCGGCCGTTTGTTGACTTGGAGGCGACAAGCTCGGCAGTCATGCCCGTTGGCGCCCACCCGCTGGCGTTCAGTCCGTACACCTTGCCGGATTTCGCTTCGTAGTAGATCGCGAAGAGGTCACCGCCGATCCCGTTCATCATCGGTTCGGTAAGGCCGAGGACCGCGTTGGCCGCGATGGCGGCATCCACCGCGTTGCCGCCCTCGGCCAGGACCTGTGCACCGGCCTGCGAGGCGAGCGGCTGGCTCGTGGCGACGATACCCAGCTTGGTGGTGATCACCGAGCGACCCGTGGTGACCAGGGGGCGCGCCGCCGAGTCGCCTTGCGCGAACAGGTTACTTGCGCTGGCGGTCAGGGCGGCGGCAGCGGCGATCAGGGATGCGGCGGTTCGTGCGCGCATGAGTCCGTTCCGATGGGCGGGGGTACGCGAGAAACTATCTCGCGGCGGCGTCGCGCGGCCAGCGCGTCACCGCGACACGCCCTGTCACCGATCGGGGACAGTTGCGGCGCGTCGCCCCAGCGATGCTCCGGGGGCACGCCCGGCACGGCACTTGCCCTTCACACTCGTGTATGACCATCTACAGCCA
>VGVM01000180.1 GCA_016874035.1 Gemmatimonadota bacterium | reverse complement strand
TTCCTCCGGCACCTGCCGGCGCTGCAGGATCTGGCTGGTCACATCAACGGCGCGGAGCGCCGCGTCCCCCCACGCCGTCTCGCCCTCGCGCAGCTGGATCGCGAGTTCGGCGGCGGCGCCCGGGGTCGCAAACGAGAGGACGTCGATCGCGGCGGTCGAGTACTCGTGAAACGCCGCGCGGAAGCGCTGCTCGACGAGATCGTCGGGAACCAGATGGTGCCGCAGCGCGGCGATCAGCAGGCGCTCGCGCACGTCCCGCTCGAGATCCTCGGCGGTCAGGCGCATGCGCGCGAGCCAGGCCGCGACCTGGGTCTCCTCGAACAGGTCCAGTTGCGCGTAGAGGTCGGCGGTCTCCGCCTCAATCTCCTCGTCGGTCACCGTCAAGCCTTCGGCCACCGCCCGCGCCACGGCGATGCGGTGCATGAGCAGCGTCTCCACGCTGACATCGCCGCCCAGCTTGAGGCGCAGGAGCAGATCGTCGAGCGTGACGGTGACGCCGCCACTGGAAGCGATTGCGTCGGACACGCCGAAAGTCTAGCGCGATTTGCAGATGCGTGCGTGCGTGGCATAAGCTTCGCGCGATGCCTGCCGACGAGGAAGATCCGGCCGTCCTCGGCCGCATTCACCGTGCGCTGCGGGCGGGCCACGCGTCCGCGTGCGATCTCGTGCCCCCGACCGCTCGCCGCCGCGGACGGTTCGACATTCCGCAGAAGGATCGCCGCCGCCCCCGTCGCATCATTCGGGATGCGATGGAAAACCCGCGGCTCCGGCCCTGGCGGCTGGGTCTGTGCGCGATCGGTCGCTACGCCGCCGCGTCGGGCGCGTGGCAACGCCTCGTCGGTCCGGAGAACGGAGACCTTCATGGAACCGTCCTCAGGCTCGTGTATGGCGTGTGCCTCTTCGCCGAACCCGGGCACGCCCGTCGTGTGTGCCGGACGCTCGTCGGCCGCCACGTGCGCGCCGTCGACCTGATGGTGCAGCGCCTCGAACGTGATTTTGGGGGCCCGCGGGCCGTCCGCGCGGTCGAGACGCTGGCCGGCGATCCTCACAGGGGCGGCAACCGCAGCGTGCGGGTGACGTTGCGGGATGGCACGTCGTGGGTCTACAAGGCAAGGCCGGTGGACATCGAGTTGCTCCTGTTCGGGTCGGGCTCGATGGCCGAAACGGTCAACCGACAGCTGCAGGCGGAATCCCGTGCCGAACGCCTGCCACGCCTTTCGGTGCGCGCGGGCACAGGACGCGACGGCGCCCACTACGGTTACATCGAATGGATCGATGCCCAATCGGTGATGCGCCCGTACCACTCTCGACAGACACGAACGCGGACCGTCCGGCTCGGTGGCGCCGACTCTCGGCGGCTGTGGCGCGACGCGGGGGCGCTGGCCGCGTTCGCGTACGCATTCGGGATCGGGGATTTGCACGCGTCGAATCTCGTCGTGGCCCGAATGAAAGGGGACAGTCCGCGCTATCACGTGATCGACGCCGAGGTGGCCGCGTCCCGTGTCCGCGATCTGGACCAGACGCTCTTGACCCGGGCCGACATTCGGTACGGTGCGCCGGGCCACGTGCACGCCGGCTTCGAGCCCACGATGCTCCGGTGCGGAAACGAAGACCACCGGTGGGCGTACTTCCATCACCTCGGCTCATGGCGCCTTCGGCCTTTGTCCGCCGGGACGACGTCACCGCACCAGTACCCGTCACTGGTTCTCGATCGACGCGGGCGAATCGGGTATCGGCCGTACCTGGGCGAGTTTCTCGACGGTCTCGTGGCCGTGTGGGACACGATCGTGCGCCACAGAATCGCCCTTGCGCGGACGTACTCGGACCGTCTCGGGCCCAGCGCCGTCCGGCAGATGCTGCGCGACACCCGGTTCTACGACCGGTTGTTGATGAAGGCGCTGCTGGGCCAGCCGCTCACCGGTCCGCGGCTCGGCGCAGCGGAAGAACGCCAGCTGGCGTCGTTCGATATTCCCTACTTCTTCTCGAGGCACGGTGCGCTCGGCTACTACCATGCGTATCCTCGGCAGATCCGCCGTGTTCCGACGTCTTCGACGCGCCCGCTCGTCGGCAACGTCCTGACCCCGACGCGGGTGGGTGCCGCGCGGATTGGC
>VGVM01000179.1 GCA_016874035.1 Gemmatimonadota bacterium | reverse complement strand
CACGCCCAGCGTCGCGGCGCGCGTACCGACGAACGCCACCTCCGCGCCGCCGGGGCCCCAGGTCGGCATGAAGTCATCGCCGCGATCCGTGGTGACCTGCTTCAAGGTCCCCGTGGCGATCTCGAGTGTCCAGACGTTGTAATTGCCGGCATCCGCGCGATCCGACGAGAACGCAATGTGCTTGCTGTCCGGTGACCACGCGGGCTCGCGGTCATCGTAGGGGCCCGAGGTCAACCGGCGGAGAACCGAACCGTCTGCGCTGACCGCCCAGATGTCCCAGCCGCCGTCACGGTACCCCTGAAACGCGATCCACCTGCCGTCCGGCGACCACACGGGCTCCCGCGCGTCGTTGTACTCGTCCGTGATCCGTTTCGCCGCTCCGCCCGTGGCGGGAATCGTCCAGATGCTGCCTTGCAGGTCCATCGCGATCGTGCGTCCATCCGGCGAAATCGTGACGGAGTACGACGTGCCCTCGCGGACCGTGAAGTCAACCGTTCGTGCGGCCTGGCGTGACCCTTGGGCGGCGCCTTGAAACGCGATGGCTTCCGAAGTCAAAAGCGGCGATCCGGCCAGCGCGATCATGGCACAGGAGGCCGCGGCGGCCGCCACGAAGCGGGGAAGGGTTCCGGACATCTGCGAACCTCGAACTGTCGGTGGTGGGGTGACGCGCAGGAAAAAAAATACCGCGCCGGAGCCGATTACCGCAGCTAGCCCGGGACTCCGTCGAAGAACTCCACGCTCCCGGTCTTCACCGAATACTCGGCGCCGACCACGACGAGGCCGTCGCGCTGGATCAGCCGTTCCAGCGACTCGGAGCCGTGGCGCAAGTGATCGGCTGACATGCGCACGTTGGTCCGGGTGACGGCCGCGGCGAACGTGCTGTCGGTGCGTGAAGCACCGCCCTGTTGCGTGGCCTCGACCGCCGGTTGCACGCGGTCAACGATCGCGCGGATGTTCTTCGAGTGCGCATCGCCGGGGTTTGCCACCGCGGCAATCGTGGCCGCGATCGCGCCGCACTCCGAATGCCCGAGCACGACGACCAGCCGGACGCCGAACTGCTCGGCGGCGAACTCCACGCTGCCGACCTGCGATGGCGCGACGATGTTACCCGCCACGCGAATCACGAAGAGGTCGCCGAGCCCCTGGTCGAACACCAGTTCGGCGGGCACCCGCGAATCGGAGCAGCCCAGGATGATCGCAAATGGGCTCTGCCCGCCCGCGGATTGCAGCCGCTGGATGTGCAGCGTTTCGGCGGTGTGAGCCGGCGTGCCCGCGACGAAGCGCGCGTTGCCGTCGCGGAGGCGCGCCAGTGCCTCGCGGGCCGGGATATTGGGCATGTCCGAAAGTTACCTCGCGGACTTCGCGGCGATGCGGTCGAGCCGCCGCCTCACTGTCGGGCCGCTGAGTTCGCGCAGTGCATCCTTCCCGTTCCACCGGGCAGCCCTGTTGTCCGACTCCGCAAGCCGCGCCGCCACGTCGAGCGCATTGCGGTGCAGGGCGGCGTTCCGCTTGCCTACGCTGCGAAGCGCCCAGTTCACGGCTTTCCTGACGAAGTTCCGTTCGTCGGTCGCGTAGCGCTCGATGAGCTTCAGCGAACGGAGGAATGGCGCGTCCGGTGCCTTTTTGTCGTGCACGCTCAGTGACGCGATCAGCGCGAAGGCGGCGCGCCGGACGAACTCTTCCTTGCGCGGCGCCCAGGCGCGCACCTTGGTCCATGCGTGCGGAGTCCGGTCCCACAATGAGAAACACGCGGTGTCGCAGAGCGCCCATGTGTCGAAGTCGCGGCACCACGAATCCATTTGCGCCAGTGTCACCTTTGCGGGTTCGTCCACCAACGTGGCGAGCATCCTCGCCTCGTACACGCCCGTCTTCCAGAGCGCGAGCGCCAGCGTATGGTCCCGGCCGATCCGCTTGGCCATGGCTCGGAGCACGCTGACCTGGACCCCGAGCGCCGTCTCGTCGCCGATCCCGTACCGCGCCATCCCCTCACGCGCGGACTTGGAGCCGCGGCGTTTCAGCTCTGCAAGGATCGCTGAAACGGCGGTGCGAGCCACTACCGGCCGACCCCGAGTGCGCCGCGGAGCCGGCTCAGGATCAACGCGCCGCCGGCTCGATGCGCACGATCGGCGTCTTG
>VGVM01000178.1 GCA_016874035.1 Gemmatimonadota bacterium | reverse complement strand
GTGAGCATGAGGATCGCGCCGTCGAAGCCGCGCTCGCGGGCGGCGTGGCAGATGTCAAATCCGCCGGGGCCGGGCAGCATCACGTCGAGGATGAGCAGGTCGAAGGTTTCCTCAGTCGCGCGCCGCAGGCCGGTGGTGCCGTCCTTCGCCGTCTCCACGACGTGGCCTTCCGCGCGCAGCAAGTCGCTGACGACGCGCACCACGCCGGGTTCGTCCTCGACGAGAAGAATTCGGGCGCTCATGCGCTGGGCGCGTCCTGGGCAGGCAATAGCACTTTGAAGGTGGTGCCTTTGCTCATCTCGCTCACCACGGACACGCTGCCGCCGTGCGCTGTTATGATTTCACTGACGACACTCAGTCCCAGCCCGCTGCCGCGCGTTTGCCGAGCCTGCGCGTTTGCGCCGCGGAAGAACGGCTTGAAAAGCTTGGCTTGCTCGTTCGCGGGAATACCGGGGCCGCGATCTGACACGCTTACCTGAATCATCGGTGACGCGCAGCCGTTGACGCTCTCGGCGGCGAGGCTGATCCAGCGTCCATCGCCGCCGTGCTTGGCGGCGTTGGCGAGCAAGTTCTGGAACGCGCGTCGTAGCGCGGCGGCGTCGCCCATCACGACGGGAAGCGACGAAGAAGCATCGATGTGAACTTCACAGCCCGCCGCCTGCGTGTCGTCGGCGACGGCGGCGATGGCTTCGTTCAAGAGCGCGGGCAGGTCCACGCGTTCGCGGCGCATTGTCTCGCGGGCCTTGCTTGCGCCAGCCAGGGTCAACGTTTGCTCGACCAGTTCCTTGAGCTGCTCGGCGTGCTGGATGATGAGCCGCGAGTATTCCTCGATTTGCTCGGGCTCCTTCACCACGCCGCGCAGGAGATTGTGACCCGCACCGCGAATGACCGTGAGCGGCGTGCGCAGTTCGTGCGAGACGGTGGCGACGAAATTCATCTGCGCCTCGGCGAGTTGGCGTGATCGGCGCGTGTAGAAGACTAGCGCGACACCGGCGGCAAGAATCAGCCCATTCACCGCCACGGCCACGGTGAGGTTGCGCTGGCGCGAGGTGGAAACGATGGTTTCCAGCGCTCCGGGCCGCGGCCAAGCGCGCAGTATCCACACTGGCTCGTTGCCGCCGGGCGCTCCGGGTGGGCCGCCGCCGCGCCCGCCGCGCGAGCTTTCCGTCGAACGGCCCTGGTGGTGGAGACGCATCGAGACCACCGCCTCGCCTTCGGGGCTTTTGTCCGCACCGGTCGAATACAAACTGCGGCCCGTCGAGGCCACAGTCACCGTCACGTTGTAAGGCAGCGCGCCGTTGAAGCTGAGATGGCTGCGCACCAGTTCCGGCAACCACGAGTTGCGGGCGTAATCCATGTCGAGTTGAAGCAGCAACCAGCCGCTCTCCGTGCCCGGACCCGCGCCGCGCCCGCCGAAGATGGGAAACTCCATGAACTCGCCGGTACGATCGCTGAAAGCCGGCGGCCCGCCGTTGACCATGCGCGCGACGTACTCGCGCAACGCGGACCAATCCGCCGGCCAGTCCGTCCTCGCGACCTTCGTGGACGCCTCGTCCAGGCCGAGCAATTCCACGCCCCCGCGTGAAGGCACGGCCACGCCGATGCGACGGAAGATGGATCGCGCGTTCGTCGCGCCGCCATCGCGCCAGCGGGCGAGAAGCGCGTCCTCGCGGTTCGTGGCGGTGAGTTCGGCGCGGGCCGGTTTGAGCGCCGCGCAAGCCTCGCTGAGTTCCGCGTCGAACTCGCGCGCGAGCGCCTGCGCCTGCTCGCCCAATCCCGCGCGCAACCGCGCCGCCTCCGCGCGACTCACCTCGCCTGTCCAGCGGTACTGCAACGTCGTGAGAATGGAGCACAGCACGAACAAAAAAACCACGAAACCCCATTCGATGAGGTTCCGTCGGCGGCGAGATTGATTGGATGCGGCCATCATTGAACTCGCACAGATTAGCCCCGTTTGGAGAGCACGGTCAATTGGCCCGGCGGTTTCTTAACACTCCTTAACATGACTTCCCGCCCGCGACGGAGAACGATGCTGGCATGAATTCGCGCCGCTTAGAACACTCTTCAATCACCGTGAAAACATCCCGAACCACACGTTACATCATCTCGTCGTCCGTAACCCTTCTAGCCGCCTCATCCGTCTGGGCAGGGAGCTTC
>VGVM01000177.1 GCA_016874035.1 Gemmatimonadota bacterium | reverse complement strand
GAACTCGCGCGGCAGCGGCGAGATGCGCCGCGGTGGTCGCTCGTGCTCGCCTCACTCACGGATGCCTTGCCTGACGCCGCGTGGGCGACCGCGGTCCGCGTTCGCGGCGATTCGGTCTTCATGGACGGCGTCGCCGACGAAGCGTCGCCGGTGTTCGACGCGATTGCGCGGGCGTCCGGCATTGCCGGCGTGCGCGCGACCGCGCCGGTCCGTCGTGAGTCGATCGAAGGCGACCTGCCCCTCGAGCATTTCTCGATCGGCGCTCGTTTGGCGACGACGGACGCGGCTCGTGACCAGGCCTCGCCAGCCGCGCGAGTCCCGGCGCGCGCGACCCGGGGGACGCCATGAGCCGCCTTGCGTTGCCATCGCTTTCGGGGCGCGACGCGCGCGCCTTGCTGCTGGGTGCGGCGATCCTCGTGCCGTCGCTCGGCTGGATCTACGGCGTCAGCCCGTACCGCGCAGCGATCGCGGACCTGCGAGAGCGAGCCCACGCGGAGCGAAGTGCGCTGGCGCGGGAAGAGGCGGCGCTTGCCGAGGCGCCGCGGGCGCCGGCGCGCAAGCGGGTGGCGGATTCCGCGCTGAAAGCCACCGAGGCGCGCGTCTTCTCGGGCGCGAACGATGTGGCGGCCGGCGCGTCGTTGGTGAACTACCTCGGCGACGTGGCGCGGTCGTCGCGCGTGTGGGTGGCGAGCGCCGCGACGCGACAGGGTACCGGCGCAGCAGGGACAAGGACCGCCGGCGGGCGCGGCTCGGGGGCGCCTGACCCGCTCTCGGGCGCTGCCGCCGCCGGGCTGCGGGTCCTCCGGGTCGAACTCCGAGGCGAGTCGGATTTCCAGGGCGCGATGCAGTTCCTGCATGCCCTCGAGTCCGGCACGAAGGTGGTGCGCGTCGAGCGGTTTGATCTTTCGCGCGCCGTGCGATCCGGCGAGGAGGGATCGGAGACGTTGGCGATCACGGCGACGGTGGTCGGGTTCGGCTTGACGATGCCCGGCGCTTCGGGGACGACACGATGAGCCCGGCGAAGGCACTCACGCCGATGGGATCGGCCCGCGCGCTGCTGGGTGTGGCCGTCGTCATGCTGCTCGCGGCAACGGTCGGCGCCCTGCGTGTTGATGCCGCCGCTGAACCGATTTCGGCAGCAGCGGTACCCGACTCGGCGCTGCGGTTTCCGGACGCGGGCGAACGGGCCGACCTGGCGGGTGCAGTTGCGCGCGACCTGTTCTCCGAGGACCGGCGCGCGCCGCTCCGTCGCTACCGCATGCCCGACGAACCGACGTTCGGAGTCGGCACCGAACCCCTGGCTCCGCCGGTGCTGCTCGGCACGGCGATCGCGGCGGACGGCTCGCACTTCGCGGTCGTGCGGGGCAGCGTACCCGGCTCGACGCAGATCGTGCGCGTCGGCGGGCAGGTTGGGAGCCACACTGTTCTATCGATCGAGCGCGGGCGGGTGACGTTCCGCGCGCCGTTGGGCGATACACTCACGTTGAACGCCATCAGACCATGAGCACACTCATGATTCGACCATCAGCCCTGTCGCGCCGGCTTGCGGGCACGGCGCTCCTCTGCGTTGCGGCCTTGAGCGTCGCAACGGCTGCCGCGGCGCAGCGCGGCACGCAGTCCGGTCCGCCGCGCGCCGGCCGACCCGACACGGCTCGCGCGCCCCAGGCATTCGCGCTTGACTTCCAGAACCAGGAACTCTCAGTCGTGCTCAGCGCGCTGGCCGAGGCGGGGAACCTCAATGTCGCGATGTCGAACATCCCGGCGCAGCGCGTGACCGTCCGCATGGCCCGGGGCGTTCCGCGCGATACGCTGGTCGCGATCATTCGCGGCCTCGCCGCGGCAAACAGCGTCACGTTCACGGAGCAGGGCGGGCTGATCCGCCTGGAAGGCGATCCGGCGATGTCGTCGGCAAACCTAACGGCGGCGAACCAGGCGGCGGTCGCAGCGGCCCAGGCGCAGGCCGCGCAGGCGAACCAACTGCGGCTCTACACGTACCGTCTGCGGCACGCCAGCGCCTCCGAAGTCGCGCCGGTGTTGATGAACCTGCTGGGGCTCGGCACGGGGATCGTCGGCGGGCAGGGCTTCATCCCCGGCCAGCCGATCCAGATCACCGTTCCCGGCGCTGGCGGAGCCGCCGGGGGACGCGGCGGCGGGGCCGGCGCGGCGGGCGGCGGCGGG
>VGVM01000176.1 GCA_016874035.1 Gemmatimonadota bacterium | reverse complement strand
ACGACAGCCCACGCGATCATCGTCGAAGACACCGCGAGCGTCGCGGGCGGCCGTGCCACGCTGCGCGGCCAGATGGACGAGTATCTCGTCCGCCTTGGCGACGAGTTCGAGCGCGTGATGTGGCCGATCCTCGCCGCATCGTTCGGGAATCCGCTCGCGATGGACGCGACCCTCGGGGGCCCGGGGAAAGTCGTCATGGTGTTCTCGCCGCGCGTCAACGCGATGCAACGCGGCAACGTGACGGCGTTTGTCGCGAGCTGCGACTTCTTCCCCACGTCGTCCCGCCCTTCCAGCAACCAGGGCGCGTTCTTCTATGCGTTCGTGCCCACGAGCCTGGCGGCCGGCTATTCCGACCCGGAGACACGCGACCAGTGGATGCGCCTGATCCGGGGGACCGTGATCCACGAGGTCAAGCACATCGTGTCGTTCGCCGAGCGCTACTCGCGCAACCTGCCCGTGGAGGACGTCTCCTGGGAGGAAGGTTCCGCGCGTGTCGCGGAGGAGATGTTTGCGCGCTCGATCTACGGCACGCTGCCGCGCGCGAACACGCGGTACGCCCCGACGCTCGGCTGCGACATTCGGTACCTCACCGTTACGCCCGGATGCAGCGATCGGCCCATGCTGATGTTGCGCCACTTCGACGGACTCTACGCCTACGCCAGCGCGCCGGAGATTTACTCGCCGCTGGGGCGCACGTTCGGCGGCGACGTGGCGATGTACGCCGGCGCGTGGTCGTTCCTGCGCTGGGCCGCGGATCACTTTCCGGGGCTCGAGTCGCAGTTCTTCCGCGACCTCACCACGGGCGCGGGCACCGGCGCAGCGAACCTCGAGGCCCGCACGGGCCGCACGTGGGATGAGATGCTGGGCGAGTGGTCCCTGGCGCTGTATCTCGACGACCTCGCGGCGTTCAACCCGCAGAACCCGCGCCTTCGCCTGCCGTCGTGGGACCTCAACGATATCTGGAACGGGCTTTGCACCGACCTCGGTCCGTGTGTGGACCCGCTGAATCCGACCCAGGTGTACAGCCGCAGCCCGCCGTTCTTCCCGCGCGCCCGGGCGTTCGGGAACTTCCTGATCGGGGTCGGCACGCTCGTGACCGGTGGATTTACGTTGCTCGACCTCACCGGCGGTCCGCTGCCGTCGCAGATCGTCGAGCTGAAGGCGCTCACCAGCAATGCGGATCCGCCGGCCGTGCTCCGGCTGACGATCTCGCGCGTACGGTAGCCGGCCTCACGTACGAGGCCGCGTCGGTCAGGCCTCGCGCAGCGCGGCCATCGGCGTTTCGCGGAACACGTCGCGGCCCGTGGACAGGCCGATCGCCACTGCCAGCGTCGCCATCACGCCCGCGATCGCCAGCGCCGGGCCAAGCGCCGGCGCGAAGGTGCCGTCGAACACGAAGGTCACGAGCCCCCACGCACCGGCGAACGACAGCGCCATGCCGGTCAGCGCGCCGAGGACACCCAGCAGCGCGTACTCCGCGAGCAGAATCCGGCCGATCTGTGCGCGCGTCGCGCCCAGCGTCTTGAGCAGCACGCCTTCGCGGAGCCGGTCGCGTCGCGTCGCCGCGACCGCACTGAACAGCACGGGGACGGCCATCGCGAGCGAGAACAGCGCGAGGAATCGCACCGCCAGCTCGATCCGGGCGACGATGTCACCCACCGTGCGGCGCAGCAGCGAGAGGTCCACGCTCGAGACGTTCGGGTACTTCGCGACGACGTCGCGCTGGATCTTCGCGATCGTCGTATCGCTGTCCACGGCGGCGACGAGCAGGTGCATCTTCGGCGCCGACTCGAGCGCCCGCGTTTCAAAGACCGCGAAGAAGTTGGGCTCGAAGCGGCCCCAGTTGACCTCGCGGATCCCGGCGATCCGCGCGGACACCGCGACACCCTGCACATCCCAGGTCAGCGTATCGCCGGGCACGACCTGCAGCTCGTCGGCGATCTCTCGCTCGAGCGACATCTGCGGGATCGTGTCGTTCTGCCCGCGGATCTCGCCGAACCCAGTGCCCTGGACCAGCGTTTCGGTCGGCACGATCGTGTCGCGGTAGGTCGAGCGGTACTCGCGGCGGAACGCCCAGTTGCGCGCCGGGATCGCCTTGGCGGCCGCCCACTCCTCGTTGGTCTTGCCGTTCACGCCCTTGAGGCGCATGGTCACGATCGGCGTGGAGTTCAGCATCGTCTGGCCGGCCGCCAGCACCGCCGAGTCGATGGCCGTACGCTGGTCGTCCTGGATGTCGAAGAACAAC
>VGVM01000175.1 GCA_016874035.1 Gemmatimonadota bacterium | reverse complement strand
CCAGCGGCGCCCGGTGCTCGGGCAGTCCGGCCTGTCCGAGCTGCATGCCGAGCACGAGCAGCATCATCGGCAGCGAGGCGTCCGTGAGCAGCGATACCGGCCGCATCAATGGTTCCGGCACCTGGAGGCCGCCGATCATCACCACGGCCGCCGCAAGCACGCCCCAGACCGCCGGCACCCTCGCGATCCCGACGAGCGACTCCCGCAGCGTCCGCCGACCGCTTGCCGCGAGGAACACGCCCGCCGTGTACATCAGAATCGAGCTCGTCACGAAATAGACCGAGGCATGCGTCAACGCCTCGCGCCCGAAGGCGAACATCACGACCGGAAGGCCGTAGTTGCCGCTGTTCGAGAACGCGACGGCGAGGACGAACCCGATGAGCGACGCGCGATCGAGGCGCAGCGCCCTGCCGGTCGCCGCGGACGCCAGCGCGGCGGCGACGGTGACCAGCGCGCAGAAGAGCGCCATGCGCCCGAAGTCGGCCAGCGACAGCGTGGCGGTCACCATCAGGGTGAACACCAGCGCCGGCGACAGCACGTTGAAAATCACCCGCGCCATCGTCCGCACGTCCACCTGGCTCAGGCGCGCCAGCAGGAAGCCGGCGCCGGCAATGATGAAGACAGGAAGGATGTCGGACGCGAAGATCGCGAGTAAGGTCTGGATCAAACGGTGCCGTAGAGGCGATCCCCGAAGTCGCCGAGCCCGGGGACGATGTACTTGTGCGCGTTGAGCGCCTGATCGACGACGGGCGTGTAGATCTGCACGTCGGGATGGTGCTGCTCGACGAGCGCCACGCCTTCCGGCGCGGCCACGATGCAGATCATGCGGAGCGTCCGCGCGCCGGTGGCCTTGATCAGGTCGATGGCCGCCACCGCGCTGCCGCCCGTGGCGAGCATCGGGTCGATCATCAGCACGTAGCTGTCGCGGAGATCCGAGGGCAGCTTCGAGTAGTACCGCGAGGCGATGGCCGTTGCTTCGTCACGCTGCAGGCCGATGTGGCCCACCCGGGCCGAAGGCAGCAGCGCGAGCACGGCGTCCAGCATCCCGAGGCCCGCGCGCAGCACCGGCACGACGACGACGTCGGTTTTCACGGCGCGGCCATCCGCCGGACCCAGCGGCGTCGTCACCATCGCCGGGATCGACGGAAGGTCCTTGAGCGCTTCCGCGGCCAGCAGCACGCTGATGCGCTGGGCGGCGCGGCGGAACTCGGGCGGCTGCGTGCGCACGTCCCGCAGCTCCATGAGGGCGTCGTGCACGAGGGGATGGTCGACGAGGTGGAGCGGCACAGGCCATATGATATTCCGCGATGAAGATGTGGATCGCGGCGATCGTGGTCGTGCTGGCCGTTGCGCTCGGCGTCGTCTGGAGCCAGACGCAGGAGCGGCAGGTGTCGCTGGTCGTCTCCGGCGGCACGGTCGTGACCATGGACGCGGGCGGCCGGGTCATTGCGAACGGCGCCGTGGCGATCGACGGCGCGGACATTCTCGCGGTCGGCACGGCGGACGCGATCCGGCGACAGTTCCGGGGCGCCGAGACGATTGAGGCGGCCGGCCAGGTCGTCATGCCCGGCCTGATCAACACGCACACCCATGCCCCGATGGTGCTGTACCGCGGGCTGGCGGACGACCTCGCGCTGATGGACTGGCTGACGAAGTACATCTTCCCGGCCGAGGCGAAGACCGTGTCGCCGGAGTTCGTCCGCGCGGGCACCCGCCTGGCGGCCCTCGAGATGATTCAGTCCGGCACGACCACCTATACGGACATGTATTACTTCGAGGAGGAGATTGCCAGGGAGACGAAGGCCGCCGGGCTCCGCGGCGTGCTCGGGCAGACCATCATTCAGTTTCCCGTCGCCGACGCGAAGACGCCCGCCGAGGGTTTGCAGCGCACCGAGGCGTTCATTACCGCGTTCAAGGGCGACCCGCTGATCACGCCCGCCGTGGCGCCCCACGCCATGTACACGTTGGATGGTCCGACGCTGATCGCCGCCCGTCAGCTCGCGCAGCGTCATGGGGTCCCGACGATCATCCACCTCGCGGAGACACGCGACGAGCTGCAGGGCGCGGAGAAGACCCACAATGCGTCGCCGGTCGGCTATCTCGACACGCTGGGATTCCTGGGGCCCGGCGTCCTCGGCGCGCACGGGGTCTGGGTGTCGGAGCCGGAGATTGCCATTCTGAAGGCGCGCGGCGTGGGCGTCTCGCACAATCCGGAAAGCAACATGAAGCTCGCCAGCGGCACCGCGCCGGTGACGGGGTACCTGCG
>VGVM01000174.1 GCA_016874035.1 Gemmatimonadota bacterium | reverse complement strand
CCGGCGGCAAACTCGGCCGGCCCATCACGGGCGCGTAGAACGGCTGACACTGCTCCTCGGCGAACCGGTCGAAGCCGGCCTCGTCAAGGATCGCGTTCAGCCTGACGTAGAACGGATGGCCCGGCGACGCCGGCAGATCAGTCGCCGCTACCCACATCGGGGCGTGCTCGCTCGTGCGTTTGCCCATCGCCATGACCCGCACTGTACGATCACCCCCGGGTCACTGACGAGAGATACCTCAGTGACTTTCACCACGGACTGTTAGTACTACTGTGTCACTAATTATTGTTTCCCTCCGTGACCGCACGCAGGACAGGGACGACCTCGCGCCAAGGCCCGCGCGAGCAGTCGATACATCGTCGCGATGGATTCGGGGACGTGTCGTTCAGGACGCACCGGGAGCCCCCCGCGGCGCGAAACCTTTGGGTAGACGAGCGGGGCGGAGGAAGGCCAGGGGCTCAGGGGGGAAATGCGCCAGCCGTTCCGCGGCCAGGAACGCATACGCGGCGATGCAGAGCGACGCGTGATGATGAAACCCCCGCCAGCCGCGGCCCTCGAAGTGCTCGAGGCCGAGCTCGTCTTTCAGCTCTTGATAGTCGCGTTCGATCCGCCAGCGCAGCATCGCGAGCTGTACGAGCTGCGCGCGAGTCGCCGTCGGCGGCAACGTCGAAAGCCAGTACTTGATCGGCGCCGCTTCCGCCCGCGGCCATTCGATCAACAGCCATTCTTCAGGCCGTGGGGTCGAGCGCCCTTCGTCGCGATGCGCGGGCCGCACGCGGACCGCCGCAAAGCGCGACCGCATGGCGCCCCGTGTGCCCTGGCGCCACGTCACCGTGCGCCACGCTGCGGCGGGCAATTGTTGAGCGACGGCCTGCACGCTCAGTGGACGATGGCGCCGTGTGCGGCGGACCAACGTTGGTGGTCGGCCCCGCCCGGCGTACTTCCGCGGGGGCAGCGGCGCGCGGCCGGGCGCCCACACCGTCGTCTCGGTGCTGATCCCCACGACGTAGGGAATGCCCTGCGCCGTCAGGGCCTCGCGAAACGCGGTCACAACGCCGTAGCCGGCATCGGCGACCACCGGCGCCGGCGAGACGCCCTCGGTCGTGAGTTGCGTGATCTGCTCGAGGGCGATCTGCCATTTCGCGCGGAACTGGATGGCGTCGGGCACGCCCGCCGCTCGTCGACGACGTCGGTCGTTGGCCCACACTTCCGGCAAATAGAGCCGATACGCGACCGGCACACTCGCGCGCTCGTCTGCCACCGAGACGCTGACCGCGACCTGACAGTTGTCCTGTTTGCCGAGCACGCCGCAGTACTGGCGCGCCACGCCGACGGAGTGGCGCCCTTTCTTCGGGATCCCGGTATCGTCGACGACCCACGCCGCCACGGGACCGTGACGGTCCATGGTCGCCAGCACCGTGTCGCGGGCGACGCGCAGGACGGCGCCGTCGTCCCAGGCGGCATTCGCGACGAAGTGATGCATCGACTGATGGCGGGCGCGCACGTGCCGGGGATCGACGCGCGCGGCCATGGGTTCGATGCTCTTCCGGTCCCCCGGCAAACACAGCCCGGTGACGTAGTCCCGAAGCGGACCATGCCGGTCCTGGTGGCCAAGGGCGGCGGTGAGCCGCTCAACATACGCGCGAAACCGCTGGGCACGGGCGTTCGCGAGGTTGGGCATACGCCGAGGGTGACAGCGTACCCCGCGGATTCCCTAACTTTATTGACACAGTAGTATTAGCGGGGGACTGGACAGAGCGTCAAGCGCCAGGTCACATGTGCCAGGTCACATGCCGTGCCCCTCCGGAGTCCATTCCCGCGCGCCCAGGCGCCAATGTCGCTGAAGCATTGTAGTGGTCGGCGCATCGCGGTGGGATGACCGGCCGAGCACCGACAACGTCGACGGAGGGACGAATGGCGGCACGGAAGCTCGCGAACGTTTACGCGCTGGTGTTGTTCTCGATGATGGCCGCGTCGACGGCCTTCGCCCAGGACGCAAAACCCCCATTGCGCAATTCCGATGTCGTCGACCTGGTCAAGGCAGCCTTGCCGGCAAGCACGATCATCATGAGCATTCAGACGAGTCCCACGGCCTTTGACGTCTCGCCGGGCGAATTGATCCGACTCAAGAACGGCGGGGTTCCGCCCGCAGTGATCGAGGCGATGATACAGGCCACGAAGAAGCCGGCCCCCGCCTCGCCGCATGCCGTGTCCCCTCCGGCAACTCCGGACGCGACACTGGCAAGGCTCTGGGGCACCAAGCAGACCAGAATCGATGCGGA
>VGVM01000173.1 GCA_016874035.1 Gemmatimonadota bacterium | reverse complement strand
CCGCTGCCGCGGCCGGCGCCGCCCCACCCGGCGGAGCACCACCGGCGCCACCGCCGCCCCCGCGTCCGCCGCGGCCACCGCCACCTCCGCCACCGGCGCCACCGGCGCCACCGCCGGTCGCCTGCGCAGCAAGCCAGGCGGGGTACAGGTTGAATCGCGCGTCCGTGCGCAGCGACGGATCGCGATCCGCCAGCGCCCGGAGTCCGGCGCCGCCGAGCGCAAACGTCGGCGTGATCGGCATGCCGGCCTTGGCGAACAGCTGCACCATGTCGTCGTAGCTCGCCTGCTGCGACGTCTGCTTGGGCGAGAATCCGCGCCGCGACGTCGCGCCCATGTGCTCGGTCATGTCAATCCCCGAGAGCGTGGACGGGAAGATCTCGTGCGACGAAACCGGGATGCCGGCGGCGTGCGCGAACTCGATCATGCGCTTCTGCATCAGGTCCGGCATGCGGACGTAGCTCTTCACCATGTCGTGCTGCAGCACCTTCGCGCGCTCGAGCTCCATGTCGAGGTGCGCCGGGGAGCTGACGGCGACCGCCATGTTGTAGTACACGCGGTTCCACTCCATGAGGTAGCCGGTGGAGTAGATGCGCGGACCGGGGCGTACGCCGGCGTCCACCGCCTCACGGTACTCGACCGATTCATACGGTGAGCCGCCGGGGCTGCGCATCGTCGTGATGCCCCACGCGAGGTAGGCGCGTCCGCTCGCCGCGCCAAAGTCCTTCTGCAGGTGCGCATGATGCTCGATCAGCCCGGGCATGACGGTGAGCCCGCTCGCATCCACGACGCGCGCGCCCGTGTGTGCGCCCGCCGTGTGCGCCGACACCGCACGGATGCGATTGCCCACGATCACGATGTCCACGTCGGTGAGCAGCGAATCGCGCGTGCCGTCGAACAGCTTGCCGGCGTGCACGACGATGCGCTCCGTTGGCACGGCGGGTGCATACGCGAGGTCAACCGGGATATCGCGCGTGCGGCCGGTCTCGACGTCGAGCAGGCGCAGCTTGTCATTGAACTGGTACAGGACCTGCCGACCGTCGGCGGTCCAGCTGGGCATGTGCGACATCTCTTTCGTGAGGTGCCGAGGCGGGCCCAGTGGGGCACCGTTCGGCGCGACCGGGACGACGGCGAGAGTTCCCTCGTAGATCACCGCCATGCGCGTGCCGTCGGGCGACCACGCGGGCCCGCCGCCCACGCGTGAGTCGATCGACAGGTGCTTGACCGGCACGAACCACTCGGCGGTGCTGTTCGCCGCGCCGGCGGTGGACGAGAACGTGAGGACCTGGTTCGTGCCCTCGCGGAACCGCGCGGAGTACGGCTGCAGCACGGCCATCGCGATGCGCGAACCGTCCGGCGACCAGGTGGGATTGCCCGGCGCGAAGATCGGCTCGTACAGTTTCGTGACCGCACCGCCCGACGCGGCGACTACCGACGGGGTGGCGCGGCCCCAGATGCCGTCCACGTCGAGGAACGCAATCCGCTGGCCGTCGGGCGACCAGGTCGGGGCGAGCGCCGCGGTCGGGAGCTCCGTGACCTTACGTGCGCCCGTTCCATCCGGAGCAGCAACCCAGAGGTTCATCGCGCGGAGGTCGCCGCGGTCCGAGGCCCACGAGATCATGCGCCCATCCGGCGACCAACTCGGGTCCGTGTCGAACGCGGCGTCGCGCGTGATGTTCACCGGCTTCGCGCCCGCCGTGGTGCGAAGCGTCCAGATGTCCCCGAGCGCAGCGAACACGACCGTGCCACCGTCCGGCGAGATCTGCGGCCGCACGATGCCGAGCGCCTTGCGCGGCGCCCGTGAATCGAAGTCGCGGCGACGCCGCGTGTATGACGCGGGCGTGACCGTGAACGTCGCCGTGAACTCGACCGTCTGCGCCTCGCCACCAGCGGTCGAACGCTTGCGAATCTTCCCGTCCGACACGTAGTAGAACTCCGTCGCGGACGCCCACGATGCCTTGAACGGGAACACGTTCTCGCCGCCGGTCAGGGCGCGGCCATCGCTTTCGAGCCGCGCCGACCCCGCGCCGGTCGCGAAGTACACCAACGTCCCGTTCGGGCTCCAGGACGGAGCATCCGGCCGGCTGGCGCCGGTGTTCAGCTTGCGTTCCGCGCCCGTCGCGAGGTTCACGGCGAACACGCCCAGCGTCGCGGCGCGCGTACCGACGAACGCCACCTCCGCGCCGCCGGGGCCCCAGGTCGGCATGAAGTCATCGCCGCGATCCGTGGTGACCTGCTTCAAGGTCCCCGTGGCGATCTCGAGCGTCCAGACGTTGTAGTTGCCGTC
>VGVM01000172.1 GCA_016874035.1 Gemmatimonadota bacterium | reverse complement strand
ACGACACGGTGTGGACGGGAGCCGGCGCCTACTTCACCACGGACCCCGAGCTCGGCTTCGACAAGACGTTCACCATCAAGGCGGGCACTTCCACCGCATACTACGTCGAGGGCCCGATCCAGGATCGCTACCACGCCAAGGGTGCATGGGACGGCCAGCTCGGTTGGCCGACCAGCGACGAATCGTGCCTCGACGTGCCGTGCCGATACGTCTACTCGAACTTCGAGCGCGGCCACATCCGCTGGGGGGCGGGTCCCGATCGCGCGCAGGTCGCCACGGTCGTCGCCGGCGCCATACCGTCGAGCCCCAGGCGGATCGTATTCGATGGCGACCTCGGAAAGGAGACGTTCTCCTTCACGCTGTCGCGCTCTCTGAAGGCGGAAAGCGGCGAGCCGGACAGCGACCAGGACGGGCTCGATGACGACGCCGAGAAGCAGCTCGCCTTCCTCGCTGCGCCGCGCATCTTCTGGGACGAGGACGAGTCGTCGTCGGAGAACCAGGACTTCGTCTTCTATCGCCGCCTCGACATGGTGCAGGTACGGCCGCGCAGCGCGAACGTGTCACGCTGGACGTCGGCCGACGGTCGCAAGTGGGTCACGATCCGCATCATGATGCAGTACCCGGAGCAGTACACGGACGCGGCCTTTCGCGACGGCCATATCGGTGACTCCGAGATGTTCGAGCTCAGACTCTACAGCGCGGGCAGCGGACTCTCGGAATGGCGCATCGGGGAGTTCGTCTTCACACCGCACGGCGGCGGGTTGCAGTACTACGGTGACGTCGGCGTGCTTGCGGCTCGGGCGAAAGCGCTCGACACCGTGCACATCTGGATCGCCGCCGACGAAGACTCGCACGGAAGCTGGGGCGGCAGCGAGCCGGATTCGGAAGATTGCCGGCTGGGCGCAGGAGCGACGGGCCACGACTGCTTCGATGGCTCGCTGCGCGAGGCGCTCGCGGCCGGCCGGTACTGGTGGTTCGATCCCTCGCGTGACATCGGCGAGCCGGAGGGCCTGCGCTACGACGCGTGGCCGATCGAGCCCCGGGTCTCGTCGACGGCGCCATACACCGGACCAGCGGTCGCACCGCAGATCAAGCGCGAGCCGAACAACGCGTACGCCGCCTACATCGAGAACAACAGCGGCCGTGGCGTCGCCCGGGAGTACATCCGTTACGCGGACTCATCGGCGACGATTCCCGCGGCCATGAGGTTCTGCGGGTGGCGCTGTCCGGTGCGCACGGCGGACGGCCAATGTGCCGGTTTCCCGAACAACGGCTTTGCGCCGGGCGACGATCCGAACACCTGCGACGGTGGCGGCAAGGATTATCCGCGCGGTGGCTTCACCACGACGCTCTACGGGAACCTCTATCCCGTCGGCGTCGGTTACTACCGATCGGGCGCCATCCGGCCGGATGCCGGCTACCGCTCTGCCGACTTCGCCTATCAGCTCTGGGGCAACCCGAGCGTCCTCCCGCTGCGGAGCGGCAACGTCGCGAACCGCTGGCAGTACGCCTCGACGGCGGGTGAGGAGACGCCGGGAGAAGCGCGGCCGGTGATCGACGCGAGCTTCTCGCCCGACGCGGTGATCGACGGCGACCGAAAGGGAGCCGGCTGGGGCGCGGGCGGAGGCTGGCAGAGTCGCCTCGCAGCATCGCCGTCGTCGCCGCAGACGGTACGCGTCGTATTCGAAACGCCTCGGACGATTCGGCGCATCGAGGTGTTCACCCTGCAGGACGACTCAACCGCGCCCGCGGAGCCCAAACCAGGGATGAAGTTCTCGAAATTCGGCATTCGCGACTTCCAGGTGCAGTACTGCGTCGGCCCGCTGGCCGAGAACTGCAGCACGGACCAGAACTGGCAAACTCTCGCCACCACGACGGGCAACGACAAGGTTTGGAGGACGTATTCCTTCTCTCCCGTCACCGCCAAGGCCGTTCGTGTCCGCGTCACCGCGGCGGCCGAACCTGCGGGCAGCAGGGCCACCACGACCGGAGCGACGAGTGTCGGTCCGACGACCACGATCCCGACGGCGGGTCGGGCGCGGATCACCGAGATCGAGGCCTGGGAGTGAACGGCATGTCGTTTCCACGGGCAGCGCGAGCGGACCGAAGAGGCTTGATGGGCGCGCTGGCCCACACGCGGGCTGACGCCGTTTCTCTGACTCCGCGCCGCAGACCATCGACGCTCGTTGGTATCACGAAACCCGCGTCCGACGCGGGTTTCCGCGTGCCGGAGGTGGGACTCGAACCCACACACGGTTGCCCGTACCGGATTTTGAGTCCGGCGCGTCTGCCAGTTCCGCCACTC
>VGVM01000171.1 GCA_016874035.1 Gemmatimonadota bacterium | reverse complement strand
TATTGCGCCGTGTGGACCAACGCGAGGTCGTCCCAGGCCGCCGGCGTCGGCTCGATCGCGTCGGCCGGATCCACGAGGCGCGACTCGACGAGGCGCGCATGGACCAGCCGATACTTCTCGGTGGGGAAGACGTGCGGTCCGATGTCGATGCCGTACTGCGGGGAGTAGACGACCGGCATGTCGCCAGACATCCTCACGGACGCGGGACCGCCGGCGGCAGGGTGCCCGCCGGCTCCCGATGACGCCGACCGGGCGCGTCAGGAGACCTGCTCGTGCGACACGCTCCCGCGCCAGGTGAAGTAGCGCTTCGCGAAGGTCCGCGAGAGCGTGCCCCGCGCGCGGCCCATGATCGCGACCCCTTCGAGCGCAGACGACGCGGCCAGCCCCTGGCGCTCCACTTCCCGCAGCCGCCGGTTGAAGCGGCTCTGCCACGACGACCGCCGCTCGCGGCCGTGCACGACCTCGATCATGTCGATGACGGCCCGCCGCAGATCCGACGGTGTGTTGTCGACGCACTCGAAGCGGTCGCCCTTGAAGCCGACGCGCAGGAAGTCGTCGGCGAGCATGTCGGAAATCGACAGCGTCGCTCCCGTCGTGCGGTCGCGGGCGAGCTTGCAGGTCATCCGATCCGTAGGGCGACCCAGGTCGCGAAAGTGCACCGCGTTGACGGTCAGCACCGGCACGCCGAGCAGCACGGCGAGCCACGACGGCCCGGAGTCGCAACCGACCAGAAACTCGCTCCGTATCGTGCACCAGATCTCGAGCCACGCGGTACGGGCAGGCGACGTGGCGAGATCCACGACGCCCCGCATCCGCACGGGCGTCATGGTGGGGTCGCCCAGCCGCACGACCGTGTACCCGCGCTTGACCAACGCGCGGAACGCCGGCAGGAAGGTCGCGACCCGTGCGTTGCGGATCTCGTCCCAGCTGCGCTGACGCAGCCCCGACCCGGGCCGATAGCCGGACTCGCGCACGTGGACGGTGACGATCGGCGCCGAGGGATCGATGCCGAGCGCGGCGGCCCCGCGCGCCGCCTGCGCTTCGCGATCGGGGGGCAGCCGCAGGCGGACGGCCACTGGCGCCTGGCCCGCATCCTCGAGCGCTCGCAGGCGCGCGAGCGCCGGGTCGTCACAGAGGCGCCGCCAGCGCGCCTCGGATCGCGCCGCGTAGGCGCGAATGGTGCGCTTGAGCCGGCGGTACAGACCGCCGCGCCCCAGGAGGAACCGGCGCACGCGCGGCGGCAACCCGGTCGCGTGCTCGACCGCGCCGTACAGCGGGCCGACGACGAGCATGGCGATCGCCCGCCGGATCCAGAGCCAGGGATGGCCGACCCGAAACGGCGCCGCGGCCCACCAGAGGGCGACCAGCGCGCGCCCCGCCCAGCCGTCGGGCGCAATCGTCGCGGGATCGTCGCACTCGAGGCGCGTGACGGCGGCGTTGAGCGCCCGGCGCGAGGGGACGAAGAAGACCCGCGCGCCGAGCGTCTGGCCGGCCGCCAGGACCCGGCGGATGCGCATGAGCATCATGCCGTAGCCGACGCCGTGCCCTTCGAGGCTTGCGTGCACGTCCGCCAGCAGGAGGCGACGGCCCGGGAGGCGGACGAACAGGTGCTCCATGAAACGAAAAAGCCCGCCTCATCATGCGACGAAGCGGGCTCGAAGAACATACCGGAACGCGATCACGGCGTTGCGGCCTGTACACGGAACCGCGCGAGGGGGTTCCGGTAGATAGATAATCCCGGCAGCGACCTACTCTCCCACGCACCTTCGCACGCAGTACCATCGGCGGTGGCAGGCTTAACTGCCGTGTTCGGAATGGGAACGGGTGTGACCCTGCCCCTATGGCCACCGGGAAACTTGGGAATCTGTCCTTCGTTGATTGTCGATTGGAGCCCAATCCTCAGATCGACGAGCCTCAGATTCTGAAAGGGGTTGTCCGGGGTCCGGCGGCGTGGAGCGCCGCTAGCAGCCGCGCCTCGTCACGCCGCACGATCGTCCCGAACGATGTCAAAGAGCGACCCGCCTTCGCGCGCTGCGCGTCGGCGGGCAAGCAACTGAATATCCTGCAAACGGCAGTTCTCCCTCCCACCACGCAGTGCCCCTGCCAAACGCCGTTCACGGCGCTCTGGCAGAGAGAAGAATATGGTCAAGCCGCACGGCTTATTAGTACCAGTTAGCTCCACGCCTCGCAGCGCTTCCACACCTGGCCTATCAACCTGGTCGTCTACCAGGAGCCTTCAGAGGTCTTGCGACCTGGGAGATCTCATCTCGTGGAGGGTTTCACGCTTAGATGCCTTCAGCGTTTCTCCCGTCCGGACGTAGCTACTCGGCGCTG
>VGVM01000170.1 GCA_016874035.1 Gemmatimonadota bacterium | reverse complement strand
CATGACGCGCCGCGCGTGCTCTTGGTCGCGGATTTCCTCGCCGCTGCCGGGCTGGTACACGAGCGAAAAGAGGCCAGGGCCGGTCGAATACACCCGCGGGCCGGTGGCCATTCCGGCCTGCACCAGGTCTTCGTAGGACAACACGTCAGTCGTTCCGGTCTGCGGATCGCGCGTCGTCGTCACGCCGTACGCGAGGTTCGCGATGTAGCTCCAGGGTTGCTGATGGATGCCGCTGCGAAGTCCGAGGTGCGCGTGCGTGTCCACGAATCCCGGCACGACGGTCTTGCCGCTCAGGTCTATGGTCCTCGCGCCCGCCGGGATCTGTACCGTGCCGCGACGCCCGATTCCGACAATCCTGTTGTTCCGCACGACGATATCGCCGTTGGCAATGACTTCGGCCCCTTTCATCGTGATGATGCGCGCGTTGCGGAAGATCGCGACCCCTTCCGGCGTGTCGCGGCGAGCGCGAACGAGCACGCGCGTTTCGGTTGGTTCATATCGCGGAGGTGTCGCCTGGGCTGCGGCCTGACCACCCGGCCCTGCCCCGCCCGCGGCACCGGCGCCGGCAGCGCCGCCTGCGCCTCCCCCCGGCGCAGCCGCTCGAGCCGCTGCGACCGAGTCGTCGAACTGGCGCGCTCGGGTGAGGTCATACACCACGTGCGCGTTGCCGATCGAGAAATGCACGCGTGTGCCGTCGCGACTCCACGCCGGGAACTGCCCACCGATGTCCGTGAGCCGGCGCACCGGAACTTCCGCATTGTCCGGTGATGCGAGGCCCACGGTGGCCGGCTCGCCGGCTTCTACCAGCGGAAACACGAACAGGTCGTTGGCGACTTGCGCCAGCACCTGGTCGCCCTGGGGCGACAGGCGCACCAATGATGCCGTGGATGCCGCCGTTGCCTCCGGGCCGCGCGCGCCGGTCACGCGCACGTGCGTGCGCTCGTCGGTCCCGTTCCAGCGCACGGACACGAGCGCACCGCCACTGTTCAGGTAGATCCGGTTGGTGTCGCGCGCAAAGTGCGGACCTGTGCGCCCGGTGGACGGCGCAATGAGCGTCGTCGCGCCACCCGCCGCCGGAACCCACACCAGTTCAGCGCCGCTGCCCGCTGCGGACCCTTCTTCGAGGACGGGCTGGGCGGGCGCGCGCATCACGACGACACGATTCCCGTCCGGTGACCAGACGGGCGTGGAGTACATCGCGCGCGACTGTGTGAGCCGCACAGCCGCACCACCCGCCGCAGGCACCTTGTGCACCTGTCCGCCGTCCCTGCTCCACGACACATACGCAATCCACTGTCCGTCGGGCGACCACGCGGGCTGCGCCTGCGTTTCGTTCACATCGCTGAGGCGGCGCGGCGTGCCGCCGGGCCAGTCCATCGCGTACACCCTGTCCAGTGCGACGAAAGCCATCCGCCGCCCATCAGGTGAGGGCACGGCGTCGCGGATCTGCTTGACGGTGAACTCGGCGGAATCGCTGATCCGATAGTTGAACGCCAGCTTCGGCCCGATACCGATCGATGCCTGCACGCGGAACGGAATCGGCGACTGCGCCGTGCCGTCCACCGGCACGCGCCAGATCTTCCCACCAAACGAGATGATGACCGCGCGCGAGTCCGGCGTGAACGAATATCCGGGCAGCGCGTCGAGCGAGGCGACAGACTCCTGCTCGTCGCGCTGGATCGGGTAGGCCAGCCACTTCTCCTCTCCCGACTCCAGGTCGCGGAGGCGCAGACCCGTCTGCGCTTCATATCTCGACCCGTAGGCCAGCCACTTGCCGTCCGCCGAAAGCGCCGGACGGATGCCGCCGCCGAGCAGGTTCGCGCGTGCGTCGCGCCGCCCCGTCTGTCGATCGAACGTCACCAGCGAGTACTGCGGGAATGCCGCGTTGTATTCCCACGCGCCGTTGCGTTGCGCAAACCAGATGTAGCGATCGTCATTGCCGAACGCGGCGCCCACCATGCTGACCGGCGCCGTACCCGCGGGGAGTGGCGCTGGATCGCGCACAAGCTGGATACCGCTCCCACCGTCCTTGTGGAAGATCCAGGGCTTCGACGGCCCGATCGGCCCCGGCGCGCGGGATACAACTATTGAATTGCCGTCCGGCGTCCATTCCGGCGACCGATACCGGCTCGCCTTGCCGCGCGTGATCTGCTTCGTGGCTTTCGTGTCGAGGTCAATCGTCCACACGTTGTCGCCGCCATCGCGATCGCTGGTAAACACGACCAGCTTGCCATCCGGGGAGAAGCGCGGCTGTGCGTCGTACGCCATCCCGCTGGTGAGCGCCGCGGCGGCGCCGCCGGCGATCGGCATCGTGTAGAGGTCGCCGAGCAGGTCGAA
>VGVM01000169.1 GCA_016874035.1 Gemmatimonadota bacterium | reverse complement strand
CCTCGAAGCGTATGCGTCCGGTCCGGCGATCGCGCAGCGGACGCGCGAAGCGCTCGAGGCCGGCGACACGCCCTCCTCCCTGCGCGCGATGGACCCGGCGGACCTCACCGCCCAACACGTGTACGATGCGGCGCAGCACGACGATGAAATCGCCCGCGATGTCGTGCGCGACACCGCGCGCTACCTCGGCGCCGGCGTCGCGAACCTGCTCAACCTGTTCAACCCCGAGGTCGTCGTGCTGGCCGGTGGTGTCGCGGCCGCCGGCGAGCAGTTGTTCGCGCCGTTGCGCGCCGAAGTGCGCCGGCGGGCGTTTCGGCCCGCGGTGGACGCCGCCCGTATCGTACCGGGGCTCCTGGGGCCTCGCGCGGGGATGATCGGCGCAGTCGCCGCCTTCCGCGTCGAACGCCCGGACCTGGTCGCCTGAGCGGCGGCATGAGTCGCCGCTGCCGCGTGGGCGTGATCGGGACGTTCGTGTGGGACATCATCCACGGACGCGATGCCCGAACCGTGCCGATCGAGGAATGGGGCGGCATCACGTACGCCCTGTCCGCCCTCGACGCCGCGCTCGACCCGGACTGGGAACTCGTGCCGATCGTGAAGGTCGGTGCGGACCTCGCCCCGCGCGCGCACGATTTCCTCCGTTCGCTGCGGCGGCTCGCCCCCGATGCCGCGCCGGTCATCGTCCCGTACCCGAACAACCGCGTGGAACTCGTGTACCGCGACGCCGAGCGACGGAGTGAAGTGCTCCGGGGCGGCATACCCGGCTGGACCTGGATCGGCCTCGCCCCGCTGCTTCGCGACATTGACGCGTTGTACGTGAACCTGATCAGCGGGTTCGAACTCGACCTCGACACGATGCGGCTCATCCGCCAGAACCTGCGCGGACCGATCTACTGCGATGTCCACTCGCTGCTGCTCGGTGTTGATGCCTCCGGGCTCCGCACGCCGCAGCCGCTCGCCGACGCCGCGGCTTGGTTTCGCTGCGCGGATTTCGTACAGGCCAATGAAGACGAAATGGCGCTCATGGCGCCCGACCCTATGGCGCTCTCCGCCGCGGCTTTGGGTTCCGGCGTCAAGGTGCTGACGGTCACGCTCGGCGCGCGCGGCGCGGTGTATTTCGCGGCGCCGGGATTCGATCGCCTCGATCTCGCGGCCATTTCATGGCACGACACCTCCGTTCGCGCAAGCGGGGGAGCGGTGCGCAGTGCGCTCGTGCCGAGTAGCTCGTCCGCAAATGCGCAAGGGGGAGACCCGACCGGATGCGGCGACGTGTTCGGCGCGACGTTCTTCTCGCGCTTGCTGGCGGGTGATATAATGACAAGCGCATTTCACGCAGCGATTCATGCTGCGGCCAAGAATGTCGGGCACCGGGGCGCAACCGGACTCGCGCATCACCTTCGTGGAGAGTTGAGTTTCTCGTGACCGCAGTGATCACCGTGCCGACGTCGCTCGACGACCTGACCTTTGAACAGGTCTTCGACCAACTCGCGGCGCAGCCGGTGGACACCAAGATCATTGTGGACGCGCGGCACTGCACCTTTGCGTCGCCCTTCGGCCTCGCCGGCCTGCTGACGGTGGCGCAGTCCCGCTCGGTGCGCCCGGTGTTCCTCCCGCCCGAGGACCAGGACAAGTCCTCCTACTGGGTGCGCGCGGGGTTCTTCCGCCACGCGAACGAGTTGTACGACATCCAGGGTGAGGTGCCCAAGTCGCGCGGTGCGCGCGAGACGGACGTGCTCCTGGAAGTGACACCCGTCGGCAAGAGCGACGACGTGCACACCGTGGTCGAGCACATCAAGGACAAGGCCACCCAGATCCTCACCAATCGCCTGCACCTTCCCTCGCGCGCCACCATGGGCTTCACCATGGCGCTCTCCGAGGCGTGCCAGAACATCGTCGAGCATGCCGGCCGCGGCGGCTGGGTCGCCGTCCAGGTCTACCAGTATCGGAAGCGGCTGGCCGGTCGTCTGGCTGCAGTAGTGGCGGTCTGTGACGCCGGCGTGGGCTTTCGGCAGTCCCTCGAGTCGAGTCCGCGTCGCCCGGTCACTGACCGGTGGGATGACGAGTTGGCGCTGGAAACGGCGGTCATCAACGCCATCAGCCGGTACCAGGAAGCCGGGCGCGGTCAGGGACTCAAGGGGATCAGGGGGTACGTCCACCGGTGGGACGGCAAACTCTCCGTGCGCAGCGGCTCGGCGCGCATCGCCTTGGTACCGACCTGGGACGACGATATCCCGCGGCGCGGCAATCTCGCGCCCTTCCCTGGCGCCCAGCTGCAATTCACGATTCCCGAGAAGGTGGCCGCGTGATCCGCATTGATATCGGGTCCGTGCTCAGGCACTCGGCGAACCTCCCGTAC
>VGVM01000168.1 GCA_016874035.1 Gemmatimonadota bacterium | reverse complement strand
CGCGCCGCAAGACAACCATCATCATCGGGACCGGCGGCGTCGAGCAGAACGGTCCGTATACCGTGGGCGGAAAGCACAACTTCGTGCTCGCCACGGTGATGCCCGAGATCGCCAAGGCGATCCCCGGCGCGCTGCTCGCGCCGATCGTGAAGTTCGTTCCCGAAGGGCGTATCGAGCCCACGACATCGGGGCACATGGTGTACCCGGGGACGATCTCGGTCGAAACCGCGACGTTCGTCGCGCTCCTCACGGACATCGCGCGGTCGTACAAGGCCCACGGGTTTACCGACATCATCCTGATCGGCGATTCCGGCGGAAACCAGGCGGGGATGCAAACGGTCGCCGACACGCTCAACGCGCGCTGGGCCAACGAGAATGCGCGCGTGCATTTCCTCCGGGAGTACTACGACGAGGACCGGTGGAGCTACGACTTCCTCAAGACGCTGGGAATCACGCAGGTGGATTCGACGCCCGGGCGCCAGCGTGATGCGCGCGTGGACACGCGCAACGGGATGCACGACGACATCTATTACGAGGCGCAGATTGCCGTGCAGGACCCCCGGCACATTCGCGCTGCCGAGCGCATCGCGGCCGGGAAGTTCTCGTTGCACGGCGTGGACCTGAAGAATCCGGCCAACGTGCAGGAGATCGGGCGGAAGCTGGCGGAGTACCGCGCGGGAATCGTCGCGAAGGCGTTCGAGGCATCGAAGGCGCGGCTGCGCGCGCCGAAGTAGTGGCTCCCGGGGAATCGCGTGGCTATCGCGTGGCGTTCAGCGCGAAGCTTTGGCGCTACCCGGGGAAGGGCGGCTGGCACTTCGTGGATGTTCCCAGGAAGTACGCTCCGTCGGCGACCTTGGGCTGGGGTCGCTCGCCGGTGACCGCACAGGTGGACGGCAACGCGTGGAAGACCAGCGTCTGGCGGGAGAAATCGGGGCGGACGCTGTTGCCGGTGCCGCGAGCCGTGCGTGGCGCGAAGACCGTGGGCGATCGGGTGCGGGTTGAACTGGAGTTCGCGGTCTGATCCTTCGCGCTCCACCCGACCCGCGCCTCAGGTCATCGCGTAGACGGCAAGGTTGACCGCGAACTTCGTGTTGTCGCGCGTGCGAAACCGCTTGTTTCGCCACGAGTAGTCCCATTCGCAGCTGTAGTCCTGGTTCGTGAGTACGACACCGAGCCGACCCGCATGCTCGATGCCGCGTACGTAGTCGTGCACCACGTTGTCGCCCCAGCCGTTCAACTCGTGCGTCGTGCGCGGCGGGCCGTCAAAGGTGAAGAACGACCGGTACACCTCGTGGTTCTTCGCGATCTTCGCCAGCGTCTGCGGGCCCGGGAACGTCCGCTGCATCTCGGCCGTGAAGCTCAGCGAGAACAGGCCGTTCACGTCGTGGTTGCAGTCGTCGGCGAAGAGGAATCCGCCAGCCCGGACGAATCGCACCAGGCCCTCGCGTTCGCGGGCGCTGAACCGCACGAGCTTGTGGCCGGTCATGAACAGGAACGGAAACGCCGGTAGGTCTGCCGAGTCGGCCGCGACGACGACTTCCCGGTCATGCACGGGAATCGTCGTGTACTGCTGCAGCGTGTCGAGCACGTTTGCCGCGACCTTCGGGTTGTAGTCCCAGTCGCCGGAGGAGTAGCGGAGTCGGGCGAACACGAACGCCGGCGAGGACAGCGCCGGGAGCTGCCGCGCGCCGGCCAGCGCGGCGACGGAACCCAGGAGGAATGATCGCCGGTTCATCATTCGCTACCGCACCCGCACTCCGCCCTTCATGACGAACCGCACGTGCTCGCGCCGCGCCCGCGTGATGTCCCGCGTCGGATCCCCGTCCACGGCGATGAGGTCGGCCAGCAGTCCGGCCTTCACCGAGCCGATCCGGCCCTCCATCCCAAACAGCTTCGCGTTCACGCTCGTCGCGGACCGCAGGGCCTGTACGGGCGCCATGCCGTAGTTCACCATCAGTTCGAGTTCCAGCGTCTGCGTGCCGTGCGCGAACACGCCGACGTCGCTGCCCGCGCAGATCGTGACGCCGGCGTCGAGCGCGGCCTTGAACGACGCCCGCTTCCGTTGCACGCCGGCTGGCTCGGGATCAATTCCCGGCTTCCAGCCGGCGTACTTGCTGGTCGAATAACCCGCCGCGAGGGTCGGGCAGAGTGGTACGCCGGCCTGCTTCATCAGGGTCAACACGTCCGGCGTCGCGCCGTCGCCATGCTCGATATTCGCGACGCCCGCCAGCACCGCGCGCCGAATCCCTTCCGGCGTGGACGAATGCGCGACCACCTGCCGGCCCGACGTCTTCGCGGTCTCGACCATCGCCGTCAGTTCCGCAATTGAAAATGCGGGCATCGCCTCGCCGTTCGGGCCCCAGCGATAGTCCGCGTACACCTTGATCCAGTCCGCACCCCGCGCGATCTGCTCGCGCGTCACCCGGATCACGTCCTCCGGACCGTTGGCTTCCTGCGCGCCCTGCGGCGGTTCGAACGAGAAATCCACCCG
>VGVM01000167.1 GCA_016874035.1 Gemmatimonadota bacterium | reverse complement strand
GGCGGTGGCAATGCCCAAGGCGGCGCCGGTGGCCGCGGTGGTCAATCGGCACAGCCCACGCAGCCTGCGGACACAACAACGATTGATTTCGGACCGTTGCCTCCGGTGGCACCTGGCGCGGGCGGTCGTGGCGGCGGTGGTGGCCGCGGTGGTTCCGGCAACGCGCCCTACGCATCCGTTGGCCAGTGGCAACACGGGATCGGCGGTTGCGAGTCGGGCTTCACGATCGCGGACCCGCGCGACGCGGACATCATCTGGGCGACGTGCTACGGCAACAAGGTCACGCGCTTCGACAACAAGACGGGCCAGGCGCAGTCGGTCGGCCCGTATCGCATCACGCTCGACTCACCGCCGGATGACATCAAGTACCGCTGTCACTGGACGCCACCGCTTGCGTTCGACCCGTTCGATCCCAACACCGTGTACTACGGTTGCCAGGTTGTCTTCAAGACCACGGACAACGGGCACTCGTGGCGCGTGATCAGCAAGGACCTCTCGACGGGCGACCCTTCTCGCATCGTCAACTCCGGCGGCATCGTCGGCGACAACCTCGGCCAGTTCTATGGCGCCGTGGTGTTCGCGATCGCACCGAGCACCGCGCAGCGCGGGCTCGTGTGGGTCGGGACGAATGACGGCAAGGTGTGGATTACTCGCGATGGTGGCACGACATGGACGGATGTCACGAAGAATATCGGCATGAAGCCGTGGGCCGTCGTGCGGCAGATTGCGCCGTCGCCGCATGACCCCGCGACGATGTACTTCACCGCTGATTATCACCTGATGGACGACCGCGACCCGTACATCTACAAGACCAGCGACTACGGCAGGACGTGGAAGCGGATCAACGGCGACATGCCGAAGTCGCACCCGCTCGCGTACGCGATGAGCATCGCCGAAAGCCCCAACAAGAAGGGCCTCCTGTTTGCCGGGACGGGGAACGCGTTTTACTACTCGATGAACGACGGCGCGAACTGGACGCACTTCAAGACCGGCCTGCCGGCGGCGCCGGTGAACTGGATCGAGGCGCCGAAGGAGTGGAACGACGTCGTCGTCTCGACGTACGGCCGCGGCATCTACGTCATGCGCGACATCGCGCCGCTCACGGAGAAGGACGCGGCGGCGGCCGCGACTGACTTCCACCTCTACGCACCGCGTGCCGGGTTCCGCGAGGCGCGCAGCGGACGCGCCGATGTGCAGTTTGAGCTCAAGAGCGTGCCGAGCGACCTGATCACGCTCGAGATCCTCGACTCGGCGGGCACGGCGATCCGCACGATGAAGGGCCGCGGGCGCCCGGGCCTCAACAAGGTGGCGTGGAATCTCCGGTACGATCCGCCGCCGCAGGTCGCGATGCGCCACACGCCGCCCGAGCAGCCGTTCATCTGGGAGGATCCGCGCTTCGCCGGGCGCGACACGCGGCCCGTGCTCCACTGGGGCATCAACGGCCCGCAGGCGACAGGACCGATCGCGGCGCCGGGGCGCTATCGCGCACGGCTCACGGTCGCCGGAAAGTCGCAGACCAAACCGTTCGTCGTGCTGATGGACAAGGACCTGAAGGTCCCGGCGGCGGACCTGGTCGCAAGCACGCGCGCGCAGGTGCGGCTATCGAATGTGCTCAAGTCCACGGTGGACATGGTGAACCGCATCGAGGTGATGCGCCGGCAAGCCGAGGATATCGCGAAGCACGACACCACGAGCGCCGCATCGAAGGCGGCGCTGAAGGACCTCGACAGCAAGATGATGGCGGTCGAGCTGCTCATGCTGTCGAAGGCCGACATGATGAGCGACGACAAGTATTTCAGCGAGTCGTACAAGATCTACCTGCAGTCGATCTGGGCGATGGGCTACGTGGGCACGGGCGCGGGCGACGTGGCCGGCGGTGCGGACACCAAGCCGACGGCGTCCGCGCTCGAGCACATCACGCAGATCGAGGCCGATCTCAAGAACGCCAAGCTCAAG
This sequence comes from Gemmatimonadota bacterium, assembly GCA_016874035.1. Lineage (GTDB taxonomy): Bacteria > Gemmatimonadota > Gemmatimonadetes > Gemmatimonadales > Gemmatimonadaceae > Fen-1231. The sequence goes on along the minus strand of VGVM01000167.1, from coordinate 652 downwards.
TTCGACGACCTGATGGCGAGGGTCATCCCGGACTTCAACAAGCAGTGGGCAGGGAAGATCCGCGCGATCGCGGACCGGACGGCGGCGATGTAGGAACAGCCGATCACGGCGGATTGTCGGGATCGGGACTGCTGCAACCGCGAGGATGACAAACGGGCGGGCCACTGGTTGCGTGGCCCGCCCGCTGCGTTCTTACCCGCCGCGACTACCCCTACGGATTCTTGATCTCCGCCGCCCCTCGGTAGTAGTCCCCGAGCAGGTGCTCTGCGAAGTACTCCATCAGCTGGCGATTGAAGTACGGCTGGTAATCCGCGAACCCGTGTGCCTTGCCCGGCAACAGGATGAAATCGAATCGCTTGTTCGCGCGGATCAACGCGTTTACGAGGCGGATCGTCCCGCCCGGGTGCACGTTGTTGTCCATGTCGCCCGTCGCGAGCAGGAGCTTGCCCTTCAGGTTCGGCGCGAGTTCGACGTTCGTCGGCACGCGGATCGAATACCGGAGCGAGTCGTCCGCATAGCCGGTATCCGTCGGCGACGGGTTCGCCACGCGGCCCGTGAACGCACCGCCGGCGCCGCCGCCGGTCGCGCCGACGGCCGCCGCACCACCCCGGCCTCCTGCGCCGCCACGACCACCACCGCCGTTGGCACCGGC
>VGVM01000166.1 GCA_016874035.1 Gemmatimonadota bacterium | reverse complement strand
TTTTCGCGGTCGCTATGTCGCGCGCTCGCCGGGCTTGGGCGGCCAGTCTCCGCTCGCCTGCCGACGTACGCGATCGATCGTGCGGAGCACCTCGAACGACATCGCCTCCAGCATCTTGAGCTCGCGGGCGTCCGGCATGGCCCGGGCCGCGAGCGAGCGGACGCTGCGCATGACGAGTTCGTCGTTTCGCGTCTCGAAGAAGTTCATCGCCCGGAGCGCTTGCTCGGCCACGGAGAAGAACTGCTCCCACGCCGCCTGGGGTGCCGGCGGGACCTCCTTCTTGGCGGGAGCGAGCATGCGCGTGGCGTCCGCGGCCGCCATGTGGAGCTCGTACAGAGCTACCAGGGCCGCCTGCGCGAGGTTGAGCGAGCTGTGGTCCGTGGTCGGGATGGTGACGACAAGCTGGGCTCGGTCGAGCGCGGTGTTATCGAGCCCATGATCCTCCTGCCCGAACACGACGGCCACGGGACCGCCTTCCGCCGCGTCGAGCAGCTGCACGGCGGACTCGCGCGGCGTGCTGCGCGGCCACTTGGCGGCCCTCCGCTTGCCCGCATACGCCGCCACGAGCACACAGTCGGCGACAGCCGCCTCCAGCGAGTCGAACTGCTCGATCCGGGCGACGAGATCGCGCGTACCGTGCGCGACGCCCTCGATGCGCCACGGATCGTACGGGCACGGCTGCACAAGGCGGAGCCGTCCAACCCCCATGTTCTTCATCGCGCGCACCGTGGCGCCGATGTTGATCGGGTCCTGCGGACGGTGGAGGACGATGACGACCTGGTCGAGGCGCGAAGGCACGGACACAAAGGTATCGGCGGAGTGACGAAGGTCGTACCCATCGGCCATATTCGGCGCGGCATGACGCTGATTTCCCGGTTTTCCGCCACGATTGACGAGCGCGCCAACGCACCGGCACTCGAGTTTCGCCACGCGGACGGCACCCTGCTGCGGTGGTCGTTTGGTGACGTGGCGGCGCGCGCGGCAGACGCGGCGGAACGACTCCGATCCCGCGGCCTTGCGCCGGGGGACCGCTGCGTCGTGCACCTCGCGAACTCGCCGCTGTTCATCGACCTCTTCCTTGGTGCGTTCGCCGCCGGCGTGATCCTCGTGCCGGTCAACGTGCTGTACCGGGACCGCGAACTGGGCCATATCGTCGCGGATTCGGATCCGGCGCTGATTGTCACGGCGCGCGAGCACGTCGGGTTGTTCGGCACCGACGCGCGTGTCGTCGCGGCCGAGGACTTCCTGCCGCCGCTCGGTCCCGTGACGCGGCGGTCATCGGCCGAGCCATGGGCGTCGCGCGCCCACCTGCCGGACGATGACTCGGTCCCTGCGGTGATCATCTACACATCCGGGACCACGGGGCGCGCGAAGGGCGCCGTGCTTTCGCGTGCCAACCTGCTCGCCAACGCCGAGCACCTGACCGCGGCGTGGCGGATCGGGCCCGACGATCGGTACCTGGCCGTCCTGCCCCTGTTCCACGTCCATGGCCTCGGCAACGGACTCTGCTGCTGGCTGCTGAGCGGCTGCGCCATGCACCTCATCGAGCGATTCGACGCGGCGCGCGCCGTCGCCTGGTTCGGTGCGTTCAAGCCGACGTTGTTCTTCGGCGTGCCGACGGTCTACGTGCGACTGCTCGACCTTCCGGCGGAGTCCACGCGTGAGATCGGGTCGGGGATGCGCCTGTTCGTGTGCGGCTCGGCGGCCCTCCCGGCGCCCGTGCTCGAGCAGTTCCGCGAACGGTTCGGCCACACGATCCTTGAGCGGTACGGGATGAGCGAGACGCTCATGAACCTGGGCAACCCGTACGACGGCGAGCGACGGGCTGGAAGCGTCGGCCTGCCGCTGGGCCGGGTCGAGTATCAGATCGTGGATGAGACCGCGGCGCCGGTCCCTGTGGGCACGGTCGGTCAGCTCGAAGTGCGCGGCCCGAACGTGTTTGCGGGATACTGGAGGAACGACACGGCCACGGCCGCGGCGTTCCGCGGCGGCTGGTTCCGGACCGGCGACATGGCCGAGTGCAGCGACGACGGATACGTGACGCTCCGGGGGCGGGCGTCGGACCTGATCATCTCCGGTGGCTTCAACATCTACCCGCGCGAAATCGAGGAATTCCTGCTCGAGCAGCCGGGCGTGGGCGAAGTCGCCGTGGTCGGCGCGCCGGACCGCGCGCGTGGCGAAGTGCCAATCGCCTACGTGGTTCCAGGCGGTGCGCTGGACCACGACGCCTTGCGCGCCGCGTGCGGGAACGCGCTCGCCTCGTTCAAGGTGCCGCGGGCGTTCATCGAGGTCGCATCGCTCCCCCGCACGGCCCTCGGAAAGATCCAACGCCACCTCCTGCCGCCCTGGAGCCCGGAATGAGCCCCGCTGTCACGTCGCTGATCGCCCTGGGCATCGCCATCGTGCTGTCGTGCACGTCGCAGATCAATGTCGGCGTGCTGGCTGTGGGGTTCGCATGGGTGATCGGGGTCTTCCACGCCGGCATGAAGGCGGATGCCGTCGCCGCCGGGTTCCCGGTCTCGCTGTTCGTCACCCTGGCTGGCGTCACGCTGCTGTTCGGGATGGCGGAGACCAACGGCACGCTCGCGCGCGTCACCGGGCGCGTGTTCCGGCTGAGCGGTGGC
>VGVM01000165.1 GCA_016874035.1 Gemmatimonadota bacterium | reverse complement strand
CTGCGGACCGCCGGCGCCGTCCGACCGAATCTTCATCAAGCTGCCGCCCTTCGAATCCGGGAAAGTCACGTACGCGATCCACTGTCCGTCAGGGCTCCACGCCGGCTGGAACTCGCCTTCCGTACCACTGGTGAGCCGACGCGGCGTGCCATTTGGATAGTCCACGACATAGAGCTGATCCAGCGCCACGAACGCCACGCGCCGACCGTCCGGCGAGGGCACCGCGTCGCGGATCTGCTTTACCGTGAAGGTGGCCGAGTCGCTGATCGGATAGGTGTGTTTCACCGCCGGCCCGAAGGCCTGCACGATGTCGGCTTCGAACGGGATCTCGGTGGCCGCCGATGTCTCGACCGCGACCTTCCACAGCTTGCCGTTCCAGGTCGTGATCAGAAAACGGGAATCCGGCGTGAAGCTCATCCCCGGGAGCACGTCGAGCGAGGCGCGTGACTCGAGGTCATCGCGCTGCACCGGGCCGATGAACCACTTGTCCTCACCGGTCTTGAGGTCCCGGATGCGCAGGTACGTGTCGCGGATGTGGCGCGTGCCGTACACCAGCCAGCGGCCGTCCGGCGACAGCGTCGGACGGAACGCCGAGCCCCAGCGGTTTTCCTTTGGCGTCACCTCGCCGGTTTCGCGATCGTACACGGCGAGGTTGTAGTCGCTCATGGCGGTGTTGTAGATCCACGACCCGCGGCGCTGCTCGAACCACACGAACCGGGCGTCCGCACCGAAGGCGACGCCGTTCTCGCGGACCACGTCCGTCCCGCCACCACCACCGCGACCGCCGGCCGCCGCAGCGGCGTCCGCGCGAATCAGCTGCAGCCCGCTGCCGCCCTCGACGTGGAACATCCACAGCTTCGTGCCGCGCTCGGCGATCACGTACTTGCCGTCCGGCGTCCACTCAGGCGACGTGTACATGTTCGTCTTGCCGCGCGTGACCTGCACCGTGTCGCGCTTGTCGAGCGACATCGTCCAGAGGTTCCATCCGCCGTCGCGGTCGCTGACGAACACGACCTTGCGGCCATCCGGCGAGAAGCGCGGCTGCCCGTCGAAGGCCATCCCTCGCGTGAGCGACGTCGCCTTGCCGCCGCTGATCGGCATGGTGTAGAGGTCACCGAGGATGTCGAACACCAGCGTCTGCCCGTCGGGGCTGACGTCCACGGACATCCAGTGGCCCACATTCGAGGTCCAGTTCGCGGTGCGCGTCGGCCTCAGCTGCAGGCCTTCCATCATCGGATCGCGCGCTGGAGGCGCGCCTCGCTGCTGTGCGCCGAGCGAACCGAGGGCAACCGCAGCGAGCGCGAGTGCGCGAACGAAACCAAGGACGCGAGTTGATCGCATGAGCCGATCCGGAAAGAAGTTGGGCAGAATTATGGGGGCCGGACGACCCCTCTGCCGGACGGGAAGACGCGAGGCCGGTCGCACATTGTGACAGGCGAGTGTAGCGTAGTCCGACGGTGTCACGCCGGATCGTGACCCAGCTCGCAGCGGGCCGGTGAGGTGGCGGGCTAACTTCAGATGTGATAACGTTTTGCGGAACTCGTCGTCTACTGTGTGGGTAGACGCGAGAGTGCAACCTGGAGGCGACATGACGGACCCGTTGTCGGTGATGGAACCCGAACCCGCGGAAGCGACCCAAACGCCGAGTTCGCGCCGCGCGTTTCTCGCTGGCGCCCTTGCCGCCGCCGCACTCGCACCCCAATCACTCGGCGCGCAGGGCCGGCAGACCGGTCAAGGTCGCCGGCGCCAGCAGCAGTCGGCCGCGATGAATGAGGGCGTGGACCCGTTCGCGGGACCGCTCGCCTCCGTAATCGCGGCGCCGGCGGAGTGGACGGATCCGATCCTCCGGCTTGTGCGTCGCGCGACGATGGGACTTCGCGCGTCGGATGTCGCCGCAGCCCGATCGATGGGCTACCAGCAATGGTTGCAGAACCAGCTGGACTACAAACGACTGAACACCGCTGACGTCGAGACGCAGGCCAACACGCTTTGGCCCATCCTCACGCAGACCGGCGACACGCTCTTCCAGGTCAACCAGGGCACGGTTCAGACCTCGTTGCAGGCGGCCTGGGTGTACCGCGCTGCCCTGAGCCCGGCACAGCTGTACGAGCGCATGGTCGAGTTCTGGAGCGACCACTTCAACATCGAGATCGGCAAGGTCGGTTACCTCAAGGTGATTGACGACCGCGACGTGATCCGCAAGCATGCGCTTGGCAAGTTCCGCGACCTGCTCTTCGCGAGTGCGAAGAGCCCCGCGATGCTCGGCTATCTCGACCAGAACCTGAGCCGGGTGGGCGCGCCGAACCAGAACTACGCCCGCGAGCTGCTCGAACTCCACACGGTTGGCGTTGACGGCGGCTACTCGCAGGAGGATGTCGCCGAGCTGTCGCGTGTGCTCACCGGATGGACGCTGCAGGGACGCGGCAACTTCACGTTCAATCCGGCGATCCACGACTGGGGCGCAAAGACGGTGATGGGCATGACGATCCCCGCGGGCTCGGCGTCGCTTGGCGCGGCGGGTATCCAGGAAGGCGAGCAGGTCATTGACATGCTCGTGAATCATCCGAACACCGCGACCTACATCGCGACCAAGTTGCTCAAGTGGTTCATTACGCCGGAACCGTC
>VGVM01000164.1 GCA_016874035.1 Gemmatimonadota bacterium | reverse complement strand
GACTGGGCATCCTCCCAGCAATGCTCGCCGACAGCGCGAAGACGAATGCGGAGCGCGAGGAGCTCGCAAACCGGCGGATCGCCGAATACATGAAGAAGCTCCTCAAGAACGAAGTGCAGTTCGTGGACGTGTCAGAGCCCGTGTCGCTGGCGCTGCGCCGTCGGTATGAGGCGCGCGTGGCCGCGGCCGGGATCGATCGTACGGTCACGAAGGCGACGGAGCTGAAGGCGGTCGCGGATTCCGCGCAGGACGCCGCGATGCCGTCCACGGCTGTCCCGATGCCGGGCGCGCCGCCCGCCGCTGGCCCCGATGCGGGAACCAAAGCGGGCGCTCCGGAGTCCAAGAAGCAGCCGTGAGCACATCGTTGAAGCGGGGAATGATCTGCGCGGTGGCCGTGGCGGCCACCGCGTTCGTCATGTTGCCCTCCGTCCTGGCGGCACAGGCCGCGCCCGCTGCGGCGCCCCAGTCCGAGCCGCCGCGGGTTCAGCCCCTCGATCGCGTCGTCGCCGTCGTGGACCAGCGCGCGATCCTGCTGAGCGAGGTGCTGGAGGAGGTCAACGTGCTGCGGCAGCAGGGCCAGCCGATGCCGAACGATTCGATCGGCCAGCACAACCTGCTCATGAAGGTGATCAACGACCTGATTGACAATGAGGTCGTCGTGGTCGTCGCGCGCCAGTACAAGGCCGAGGTCAGCGACGAGGACGTGGCGCGCCAGGTGGACGACCAGTTCAACCGCGTTCGCGGCAACTTCCAGGGCGAGCCGGAATTTCGCGAGGCGATCCGGCGCGAGGGATTCGGCACGCCCGAGGATTACCGACGCACCCTGCGCGAGCAGGCGAAGCGCTACCGCCTGCAGCAACTCGGCTACGACTCGCTTCGCGCGCACGGTCGGCTTTCGGCGCCGGTCCAGGTGACGGAGGCCGAGGTATCGGCGGCGTTCGAGGCGTCGAAGGACAAGCTGCCCAGGCGCCCGGCGACCGTCGCGTTCCGCCAGATCGTGATCCCGCCGCGACCATCGGCCGCGGCGAAAGCCGTGGCCCAGGCCAAGGCCGATTCGTTGCTCAAGGAGATCCAGGACGGCGCGGATTTCGCGACGGTGGCCCGCCGTGAATCGATGGATCCGGGGTCGAAGGATCTTGGCGGCGACCTTGGGTGGGCGCGGCGCGGCAGCGGGTTCGTACCGGAGTTCGAGCGCGCGATCTTCTCGTTGCCGCCCGGTCGGCTCGTCGTCGTCGAAACGGTCTTCGGCTATCACGTGTTGCGAGTGGACCGCGTGCAGCCGGCCGAAGTGAAATCGCGCCATGTGCTGATCACGCCCAAGCTCGACTCGACCGACGTCGCGCGCGCGCGCGGGCTCGCGGACTCGGTGCTGGCCAAGTGGCGTTCAGGCGTCGCGTACGATTCGCTTGCCGCGCTCTATCACGATCCCGCCGAGGAGCGCACCGTGCTTGACGGTTGGGCGGTGGACTCGCTGCCCGAGGTGTACAAGTCCGCCGTGGAGGGGATCGCGGCGCGCGAGTTCACGAAGCCGTTCGAGATCCCGGACGCGCGCTCCGGGTTTCCCAAGTACGGTATCCTCCAGATCACGGAGCGCAGCGAAGGCGGTGACTACACCGTCGCGGACCTGCGTTCCCGGATCCGGAGCCAGCTGGTGCAGGAAAAACAGATCCGGCGCATGCTCGACCAGCTCCGCCGCGAGCACTACGTGCGGGTGCTCTTCGGCGCAGCCGAGCCGGCGACCAAGCCCGCTCCGTAGCCCGACATGGGCGAGCGCGTACGCCTCGCCATCACGCTCGGCGACCCGCGTGGCATCGGCGCCGAGGTCACCGCGAAAGCACTGGCCGATGACCGCGTGCGCGCGGTCGTTGAGCCGTCGGTGGTCGGTCCGCGTGGCCTGGGAATCGCCCCGGATTTCGCGGTCGGCGACTGGGTGCCCGGAGGTGCGGCCGCGGATGCCGGGCGCCTGGCGGGCCTCGCGATCGAACGTGCCGTGCGCCTGGCGAGATCGGGCGCCGTTGAGGGGCTCGTGACGGCGCCGATCGACAAGGCCGCACTGCTCGCCGGCGGCTACCGTTTCCCGGGCCACACGGAAATGCTGGGCGCGTTGTCGGACGCCGAGCCGACGATGATGCTGGCGTCATCGCGCCTGCGCGTGGTGCTCGCCACCACGCACATTGCGCTCCGCGAGGTGCCGGGTGCGGTAACGGCCGCAGCTATTGCCCGCGCGGCCGTCGCCACGCGCACGGGCCTCCGGGATTGGTTCGGCATTGCCGAGCCGCGGATCGCGCTCTGCGGGCTCAATCCGCACCTCGGCGACACCGGCCGGTTCGGCGATGAGGATGACCGCGTGCTCGCGCCGGCCGCGCGCGAGGCAGGCATCGCCGGTCCGTACAGCGCCGACACCGTGTTCGTGCGCGCGATGCGCGGCGAGTTCGATGCCGTGATCGCTCCGTACCACGATGTCGGCATGACGGCGATCAAGGTTGCCAGCTTCGGGAGCGCGGTGAACGTCACGCTGGGCCTTCCGTTCCCGCGGACCTCGCCCGATCACGGTACGGCGCTCGATATCGCCGGGACGGGCCGCGCGGACGCGGGTTCGATGATCGAGGCGATCCTGCTGTGTGCGGATATCGCCCGACGTCGCTCGGGCGCGGCG
>VGVM01000163.1 GCA_016874035.1 Gemmatimonadota bacterium | reverse complement strand
CCAGCACGGTCGCTGCGACAACCGTCACGACCACCGCGAGCCCTGGCGCGAGGGACACCCAGGGCGCCGTGACGATCAGGTCGCGGCCGCCGGCAATCATGTTCCCCCAGCTCGGAACGGGCGGCTGGATCCCGAGGCCAAGGAAGGAAAGCCCGCTCTCGAGCATCACCGCGCTCCCGACGCCCAGCGTCGCCGCCACCAGCGCGGGCCCGATCGCGTTCGGCAAGACATGGCCCCAGAGTACTCGCGCTGGCCGCGCGCCGAGCGCCTCAGCGGATTCGACCCAAGGCCGCACACGAGCGCCTGCGACTTCGGCGCGAACCATCCGCGCCACGCCCATCCACCCGGTCGCCGCAAGGATCACGATCACCGTCATCGTGCTCGGCTGCCACAGCGCGATGCACACGAGCAGCAGCACCAGGCGCGGCACGGCGAGGACCGTATCGGCGAGTCCCATCACCATGCGATCGAGCACGCCGCCGACCCAACCCGCTGCGGCCCCGAGCACCGTCCCGATCACCGTGGAGAGCACGGCGCCGGCGACGCCGACGAGCAGCGAGAGTCGCCCCGCGAGCATCATCCGCACAAACAGGTCGCGGCCGAACCGATCCGTGCCGAGCAGATGCCAGCCGCCGTCGGGGCCTCGACTCAGGGGCGCCAGCAGCCGCCGGTCCACGGAGTCGCCGATGGCGAGCGGATCGCTCGATGCGAGCGCCGGCACGAGAAGTGCGCCGAGCGTGAGTGCCGCCAATACACCGAGCGCGACCAGTTCGTCGCGGCGGAGCGCGCGCGCCCATCGCAGCGCTTGCGACATCATGATGCGCGACGCCTCGGATCGACCACCGGGAGCGCCAAGTCGGCCAACAGGTTGGCGAGGATCACCGCGGCCGCATACCAGACACTTGCCCCAAGCACCACCGGGTAGTCGCGCGCCGCGATCGCCGCGAGCGTGAGGCGCCCCAGCCCGGGCCACGCAAACACGGACTCGACGAAGACCGAGCCCGCGACGATCCCGGGAAGCGTGAGGGCGAAGAGCACAACAAGGCTTGGCGCGGCGTTGGGCAGTACGTGCATCCATGCCGAACGTGCTGTGGACGCACCGCGGGCACGGGCTGCGCGCACGAACACTTGCTCGCGCACATCGAGGAACGCGGACCGCGCATAGCGCGCGACGCCGGCAGCGCCGATTATCGTCAGCGTAGTCACGGGCAAGATCGCGTGACGGACCAGGTCGGCGGTGTCGGCCCACCCGGTGAGCGCCAGCCCGGGCGACCGGACGCCGAGCGCCGGGAGTCGCCACGACGCGGGAAGGCCGAGCACGGCGACCCCGTAGGTGAAGAACGCGACCAGCGCGAGTGCAACCCAGAACGCCGGCGCGGCAAACACCGCGGCGGAAAGGAAGGTCGCCACGCGGTCGCCAAGCCGGTTTCGCCGCGCCGCCTGCCATGCCCCAACCGACCCGCCGAGCAGGAACGTCAGCAGGAGCGACGCGAGGCCGAGTGCAAACGACGTCGGGGCGGACTCGGCGAGTGCCCGCGACACCGGCATGCCGAGTGCGAAGCTTTCGCCCAGGTCGCCCTGCGCCAGCGCACTGACCCACTGTGCATATTGCACCACGACTGTCTGATCGAGTCCCAGGTCCGCGCGCACGCGCTCGGCGTCTTCCGCTGTCGCGGTGGGCGGGACGAGGAACGTGGCCGGATCGCCCGGCGCGAGGCGCACGAGCACAAAGATGAGCGTGACGACGAGCCAGAAGAGCATCGCCGCCCAGGCCAGGCGCCGGAGCAATAGCGGCAGCAGCATCGGGACGGACACGCGCTGAATATGCACATCCGTGCCCGGCTGTTGGCTGTCGCCTGGTCCGCCGTTGTTGGCGCGAGCGCCTGCGCTGGCCCCACGCGACCAGCCGATACCGTCGTGTTCGCGTCCGGCGCGGACCTCGAGTCCGCGAATCCGCTCGTCACGGTGCATGGATTGTCACGGCAAGTCCAACGCTACGTGCTGCTGACGACCCTCGCGCGCTACGACAGCGCGCTCGCGCCTGTCCCCTACCTGGCGCGCGGATGGACGTGGAGCGCGGATCGCACGCGCCTGACGTTCATGATCGCCACCGGCCTGCGCTGGCACGATGGCGCACCCACGACCGCGCGCGACGTGGCATTCACCCTGCGTGTCGCTCGCGACCCGCGCGCGGGCTATTCACGCGCGACCGACCTGGCTCCGCTCGATACGGTGCTCGCCGTCAATGACTCGACGATCACGCTCGTGTTCCGGCATCGGCAGGAGCGATTCCCGCTCGTGCTGTGCGAGCTGCCGATCCTGCCGGCGCACGTGTTGGCAGGCGTCGAACCGGGCGACATGCGGCGTACCGCGTTCAACCTGTCGCCGGTCGGCAACGGCCCGTTCCGCTTTGTCGGACGCGCGGCCGGTCAGCGCTGGGTGTTCGAGCGAAATGCGGATTTCCCGGCGGCGCTCGGCGGACCGCCGCATATCGCGCGCCTGGTTATCGCGGTCGTGGATGAGCCGACCACGAAACTCGCCGGCTTGTCGAGCGGCGACCTCGACTTCGCCGGCATCGCGCCATCCATGGCCGCGCTCGCCGCGCGAGATCCAATGCTTCGCGTGGTGGACTATCCGATCCTGCTCTCGACCGGACTGGTCTT
>VGVM01000162.1 GCA_016874035.1 Gemmatimonadota bacterium | reverse complement strand
GAGCCGCCGCACCTTGTGGCGGACGCAGGCCTCCATCAAGTTGAAGGTGCCGCGAATGTTGACGTCGAAGGCGCTGCGCGGATACTCGTGACACTGCAGCAGCCACAGCGCAGCGAAATGGAACACCCCGTCGGCCCCCGCCAGCGCATCGTCGAGCATGTCGGTCTGCAGGATGTCACCGCCCGCCTCGAACAGCCGCACGCGCGGGTCCTGCAGCGCGTTGGACAGGTTTTCCATCCGCCCGCGCACGAAGTTGTCGTAGACGACGATCTCGGCGACGTCCTCGGCCAACAGCTGGTCGGCGGTATGCGAACCGATGAAGCCGGCGCCGCCGATCAGCACCAGCTTCCGTCCCTTCAGATCCATGATGCCTGCCCTTCGCGCCTCACAGGCAGAACACCCGGTGCGCGGCAATGCCCCGCTCGCTGATGCGCTCCTGGATCGCCTGCGTGTGGCGGATCGACGCCACGATGACGTGCGAGTAGGCGACGCCGTTGAGATCCTCGGGCGACAACGCCTCCGGCTCACTGATGATCATGTGGAAGAATTTGCCGCGGCGCCGGTCGTCGACGACCCCGACCAGTGTCAGATCGGTGCGTTGCAGGCTAACGTAGGCGATCTCGGCCACGTCGCCAGCGCCGTAAAATATGACACGCTTTTCGCCGGTCGGGTGCGGCGCGCATTGCTGCGAGACGCTGTTCAGGCTCGACGCAATCTGCTCGCGCGTCTGCGTGTACAGGTGCACCGTGTTCTCAAGAGACAGCCGGGTGGCGTTGCCAAGCGCCTCCCAGCCGGCTGACGTCATCAGGTAGCGAACGTGCCGCGTCCCGACCCCGACCACCTTCACGTACCCCTTGCCGACGAGCCGGCGGATCAGCAGATTCGTGAGGCCGAGCGCCACACCCAGATCGCTCGCGAGCGATCGCTGCGTAATCCGTTCGCCCGTGGCGATGGCGTTCAGGATCGCGCGGTCGTATTTACTGTCAGGAGAGGCCAAGAGACACTTCGTGCCGGTCGGTTACAGCGCAGACACCGCGAAACGCGCCGGATTTCCGGGTAACCCGACGTGACTGTTCAGGAAATGAACAATGTATTAGAAGGTGCGTGCACGCAATTGTCAAGCGTCAGCGAACGACCGACGGGGCGGTTCAGAACATGATTAACCAGGCATGACCAACGACGGACGCTTCGTGCTCGGCATCCACGATGGCCACAACGCGTCGGCCTGCCTCGTGCGCGACGGCGAGGTGGTGGCCGCGGTCGCCGAGGAGCGGATCTCCCGCAACAAGAACGAGCCCGGCTATCCGCGGCGGGCCATCGACTGGGTCCTGGCGCAGGGAGGCCTCCGCGGTGATGCCCTGGCGGCCGTCGCGCTTGGCACGTGCTTCATGCACCACCGCGAGTTCTACCTGTCGTGGGACTGGTATCGCAAGGGCTACCAGGACCAGCTCGCGGAGAGCGAAGAAGAATGGCAGCGGCGCCACCACTTCCTCGAGGAACGCCAGAACGAGCGGCGGCGCGCGATCGTCGACCATCTCGGCGTCCCCGCGGACCGCATCCACATCGTCGAGCACCACATGGGCCACGCGGCGACGGCGTATTACGGGAGCCCATGGGCCGGCGACGGGCAGCCTGTCCTGGTGCTGACGCTCGACGGCTCAGGCGACGGCCTCTGCGCGACGGTGAATGTCGCGCGCGAGGGACGCATCGAACGCCTCGCGGCGACGCCGAGCCGCGCCAGCATCGGGAAGGTCTACTCGCGCATCACCTACCTCCTCGGCATGCGTCCGTGGGAGCACGAGTACAAGGTGATGGGCCTCGCGCCGTACGCCGACGAGCACGGCGCCGAACGGTCCGGCAAGGTGATCCGCCCCCTCGTCCGGCTGGCGCCCGACGGACTGACGTTCGAGCCCGGGACCGAGCTCGGGGCCAACTACTGCTACGGCTACCTGCGGACGCACCTCGAGAACCACCGGTTCGACTGGATCGCCGGCGCCGCCCAGCGCGTGACCGAAGAACTGCTGGTCGACTGGGTGCGCAACGCCGTTCGCGCCACCGGCATCCATCGAATCGCGTGCGCCGGCGGCGTGTTCATGAACATCAAGGCGAACCTGCTCATCCACGAGCTCGCCGAGGTCGACGAGCTCTACGTGTTTCCGAGCTGCGGCGACGAATCGCTGTGCTTCGGCGCCGCCTGGCAGGTGTCGGCCGCCGCGCCGCGACCGCTGCAGTCCGCGTACCTCGGCCCCGCGTTCGTGGAGACAGACATCACGAGCGCAATCCAGGCGACCGGCGCCGCGAACCGCCATCGGATTCGGCGCGCGGCGGACGTCAACGGCGAGATCGCGAGCCTGCTTGCGGAGGGGGCTATCGTGGCCAGGTTTGCCGGAGCGATGGAGTGGGGCGCGCGCGCGCTGGGGAACCGCAGCATCCTCATGGACCCGCGGCGGACCGACAAAGTGCGCGAGCTGAACGCCGCGATCAAGCACCGAGACTTCTGGATGCCGTTCGCACCGTCGCTCGTGGCGGAACGGCACCACGACTATGTGGTGAATCCGAAACAGCTGCCGTCGCCGCACATGCTCCTCGGCTACCGCACGACGCCGCTGGCGCAGACGGAACTGCCGGCGGCCCTGCACCCCTACGACCACACGGCGCGGCCGCAAATCGTTCGCCGGGATGACAACCCCGAGTACCACGATT
>VGVM01000161.1 GCA_016874035.1 Gemmatimonadota bacterium | reverse complement strand
TGCAGGTCGCTCTGGTGTCCGACTCGACCGAGCGGCAACCAGGAAGTTCCATCGATGGTGTACTCCGCCCAGCCGTCGACGAATGCGGTGGCCGACGAGTACGCGTACTCCGGCGTCAGGCGGCGGTTGACCCATGCCCAGTAGGTGCCCTGCATGCTCGCGAACTGCAGGTAGTAGGTCTGGCCGTCGATGAGCGAATGGATGTCGTCGAACTCCGCGGTGACCCATCGCGCCTTCTGGCCGAGGTCGTCCCAGGTGGCCGGCAGCGAGTAGGTCGGCGCGGGGCCGACCGCGACCTCGGCCGCTTCGACGCGAGTCGACGCGATCTCGACGTTGGCGCCGTCGCGCAGGGAGACGAAGAGGTCGCTCGCCGGACCGGGGTTGCGAAGCAGTCGGATGCCGATGCCGCAAACCGTCTTGTCGCCGCCCGTGATCGTGATCCTCTCGCGCACCATGCGCGTGGGTCCGTCGATGCGTCCGACGAGCTGCTCGGAACTGCAGTTTCCCTGTCCGGGTGGGCAGACATACGACGCTTCGCCGTACGACATGCCTTGACGCATGCCGTTGGCATAGGCGATCTCCGCGATGGGGCACGAATTCTTGCAGTTCATCCACGCGCCCGCGTGGAAGTACCCGCTGCCCCAGTCGGAATCGGCGAATTGCGGATTGAGCTGGCCACCCTCCGTGAAGGAGAGGCGCACCCAACTGTTGATGGAGAAGTAGTTGGCCGTCGGATTCGCGTCGATGTTCTCCATCACGAGGTGATAGAGAACGCCTTCCACCGTCGTCGGCGCCGACGAGAAGGTGATCGTCCTGGCCGCGCTGCTCGTCGGCATTGCGCTCACGCTGCGCACGGCAAGTGCCGGACCGGTGGGGAAGTGGTTCTCCGATCCGTCGTCCGCAATCAGCTTGAGCGTCCAGTTGCCGCCGGTGCCTGCTCCGTATCCCGGGTAATCGGCGCTCAGGAACGGGAAGGTCACGGACTCGATCTGGCTCGACTGGGTGGCACGGAATCGAATGAAGTACTTCTTGGGCCCCACGGGTCCACCGAGCACCGTGTTGCCGAGCGCGTCGCCGCCGATGCCTGCGCCGTAGCGGCCCTTGGGAAGCAGCGACCAGTCCGTCGGCGAGCTCGAATTCGACTCGGTCTCCGCCTGCTCGTCCGAAGCGAGGCCGGGATCGGCATTCGACGCGGGGTCGAGTGGCGCATTCGGCGCAGCGCCGCCGGGGGAGGACGCGGCCGCCGCTCCAGCCGTGGCCCCCGCCGCGGCCGAACCCGCGTTCATGTCAACCATCTGACCGCGACGAACACGGACCTCGGGTGAAATCGGCGCAGGCGTGGGCGCCCGCGGCGTTGCCGGCGCGGGTACGGCTCGGGATGCCGCGGGCGCCGCCCTCGAGACTGCCGCCGGCGCCGCCCTCGAGACTGCCGCGGGCGCCGCAGCCGCCGCCGGCGCGGCCGGCGCGGGCCGAGTGCCTTGCAAGGCGATGCCAACCTGCATCGCGAGAGGCACGGTCGTTCCGATCACGATCGCGGGCAACACTCCGGCCAACAGGTTCGTCGAGGTGTTCATGATTCGAACTCGTCACTGCTTGGTTCGAAGTCGGGCGAGGCGGACGCAAGGGCCCGAGGACGGGCCGCGCCACACACTGGCAATTGCGCGCAGCTCGCGGCAAGGACTGCGCGAACAGTCGATGCCGAGTGCGTCGTGCGATCGGTGCGCAACATCTGGCTCGCGTGCGATCGGGACGCGGTTGTTCCGCGCATGCGGTGTCGGACGCCCCGCGTTCGCCCCGATGGGCTTCGGGCGCATCGCACGCATGGAATTCCCGCACCGCGCGGATAAGCCGTGCGAGGTCCCGAAGCGTCGGCCCGGCGCATCGCCGCGGGCATGGATTCGAGGACGGTGCGTGTGTCGCGCGTGCGCCCGGTCCGATTCCCCGTGCCGGTCACGCGCCTCGATCGTCGACGCCGCGCCCCTGCGCGCGCGCCGACGGCGTCATGCCCGCCGAAGCGCGCGCTTCCAGCGCCGCAGCTCCACCTGCATGCCGACCGCGAGCAGCGCATAGCCGAGCGTGCCGCCCCATGCCAGGCGCTCCAGGTGCGGAAGCACCGTGAAGAGGAACTCGACGGGATTCGGCCCCGACAACGCGGTTCCCTGGAAGAAGTGCGCCAGCGCGAAGAACTGCGCCGCCGGCGGGAACGGAAGCGACACGTAGCTTCCGGCGACCCACGCCTCCTCGGCCGCGAACAGGATCATGCAGGTGAACGCGGGCAGCATCCAGAGAAGGAAGATCGAGACGAGGAAGATGCGGGCGCTGAATCGCTCGCGCAAGCCCTGGACGAAGAGCAGCACGGCCGCGAAGAGCAGCAGCGGGGGAGCGCAGTCCAGGACGGGGGGCCACCGTTCCAGGAACAGCCCCGATCGACTCGCGCGAACGAGCAGGGCGGCGGCGGTGACCAGCGCAAGCCCGATCATGAGCAGCGTGGCCGGGAGCGAAGACGCGCCGTCGCTGTTGAGCGGCACGCGCGGAAGCGCGAGCTTGGCCGCTCGCCGAAGCTCCGTCTCCGCGGTGTATCGATTCGGCGTGATGACCATGACCATGAGCAGGCAGATGAGTCCGCTCACCGTCATGAACACGAACATGATGACCATGAGCACCTGCGCCGAGGTGCCGGATTCGCTCTCGTCGAGGCCGTCGGCGGCACCGAGCCGCAC
>VGVM01000160.1 GCA_016874035.1 Gemmatimonadota bacterium | reverse complement strand
GAGGCCACTGCGGGTTTTCACTTCCAGGATGGGCGGCTGCTGCTGGAGTCCCGCCTGGTGGGCCGCCACGTTGTCGCTGGAAAACGCATAGTCGGTCCACCCGGTCAGGAGCACGACGTCGGCGTCGGTCGTGCCGAGGTCAATCATCAACGCATGTGGCGCGGCGTAGCCGCGAATGGGCGCGAGGCGGAAGCCGTCTGCGAAGACTCGGTCGATCCTGGCCAGTGACCCCATCATGTCGCGTCCGGCATCATCGCGCACCGCAGCGGGCGGGCGCGGGCGGCGCACCGCCAGCAGCCTGTCGGGCTTGGGCGGCGACGTCATGCCGGCATCGGGGAACACTTCCGTATCATGTGGATGGTCGACGGCCATCAATTGCACGCGATCGAGGAACAGTACCTCCTCGAGCTCGTTGGTCAGCCGCAATTCCAGGCGTCCCTGTCGCGGCTGCAACTGCTCGGCCCCGATCCGCACGAGTTCCACAGGATCGGGGTGGGCGTAGGCTCCAGGTCCGACCCATGCGCCCATCTCGCCGGCGCCCAGAAAATCCGTGACGAACTCGAACCGCTCACCGCTCCACGTGAAGAGCAGCGGACATGACGAAGGTTTGCGGTCGAGTTCTTCAACCCGGAGAGAACCCGACAGTGTCGCCGCGTTCGACCCGGCATCGGCCGCCGGCAGCTCGGTCTGCACGATTCCCGAGGGCCACAACACGCGGACGGCGTCGGCGCCACGCCTCGGGCCGAGGCCGAAGACGAGATCCGACGCGGCCACCGCAGGCGTCGCCGCCGATACGTCGCGCCGGCTCCAGAGGCTGCCGGCGCGAACCTGCACCTTGGCGCCGACGCCAGACGCGTTGCTGACCCGGCCTTGTAGTGTGACGCGCACCGACACATGGCGCGCATCGGCCGCATTGCGCCAGAGCCACACGGCCCCCGCGCCTCTCGACACCATGTCGGTGTCGCCGTCACCGTCAAGGTCGGCCGCGGCAACGCCTCTGGATGAGTCGAGTCGGCTCGCGCGGCTTGAATCAGCCTGTGGAATGGCGCCGGTGGTTTCGTCTCTCCAGTCGAGGCCGAGGTGGCGCCATACGCGCGGCCTGCCATCGGCCCAGCCGATCAGATCCAGCAGGCCGTCGCCGTCGTAGTCGATCGCCTGCGACGCGTGGAGCGCGCCCGCTTCAGGGGGGCCGCTGGTGAGCGTGAATCGCCCCTGGCCGTCGCTGAGGGCGAGCGTCCCGCGATCGCGCCCGGCGAAAAACAGGTCGGGCCAATCGTCGTGGTTCACGTCGCCGGTGGCCACCGCCGTGGCCCCGCCGACCGTCTCGAGGCCGACCTGGGCCGCGATGTCGCGAAAGGTCCCATCACGCTGGTTCGACAGCAGCACAGGTGGGGCATCGACATAGACGAGGAGGAGGTCCAGGTCGCGGCGATTGTCGAAGTCCGCTGGCACGATGGCGACCGCGCGGCCCCGAGTGTCGAACCCGGTCTCGCGCGTGACGTCGGTGAACGATCCGTTGCGGTTGTTGCGCACGACCTGCCACGGCGCCGCGACAAACTCCTGCGGGAACAGGCGAGCCGGCCCTGGCAGGCGGCCGGTCGCGTCGATATCGGCCAGTCCGGCGATGACCAGGTCGAGATCGCCATCATGATCGAGATCGCCGAACGCCGCCGCGCCAGCAAGGTAGGGATACGGTGGCAGCGCGGCCTCTCGCGTGACGTCCCGAAACCGCCCACCGCCCTCGTTGTGATAGAGGCTGCTCGTGCCGAACCGGAGCACGAACACGTCGGGCCGTCCATCGTTGTCGTAGTCGGCGGCCACGGCGCCGATGGCGGTTGATGCGGCGGGAACGGCCTGCAGACCTGCTGCCGCCGTCGCGTCGTTCCACACTGCACCGTCGTTGCGCCACAGTTGCTGCGAACCGGCTGACGCGGTGAAGACATCGAGGTCGCCGTCGCCGTCGGCGTCAAGGAGCGTCACGCCGCCTCCGAGTCCGGCCGCCAGACTGGCGGCGCCCGCCTCATCGAGATCAGAGGGCAGGTAGCTGTGACCGAACGGCGAGGAAGGTGCTGGCAGCAGGCTTGGCGCACCAAGCGGCATGACCGAGAAGGTGGCCCGCGCGGGCGCGGTATGCACCAGTGTCGCTTCAGTTCCCGTTGCGCTCATGGCCTCGGCGAATCGTCCTTGCTCGAGATACCCAGTCCCAAGCGTCACGCCTGTGCCCGCCTGACGCAGCGCTTGTGCCCGATCCAGCCACTGCTGGCCCTCGGACTTGCCGGCGCGCACCAGCGCCAGCCCGAGCACGTAGGACGCGGTGACGTGATGCGGCTCGGTTGCCACGACCGGCCGCAGTGCCTCGACGGCGTCGTCGTAGCGACGCTCCTCGAGGGCGATCTGCGCCAGCTGCACGCGGGTACCGGCGTCGCTGTCGTCTTTGCGACGGACGTCTTCGAATCTCAGCCGCGCCAGGTCGTTGCGGCCCTGCGCTCGCGCCACGAGACCCTGGACGTAGAGTGGTTGCGGCGCCGCCGGCCACAATCCGGCGGCGCGCGCCGCCTCGTCAGCAGCGGCGTCCAGTTGTTGCTGGTAGAGTAGCGCCAGGCTCAGGTTGACGCGGGCCTGTGCCAGCGACGGTGCGGCGTCGAGCGCACTGCGAAAGGCCCGCTCGGCTTCGGCATATCGCAGTTGTTCGAGAAGGGCCACGCCGCGATTGTTCAGGCGGTGA
>VGVM01000159.1 GCA_016874035.1 Gemmatimonadota bacterium | reverse complement strand
CGGGCTTCTTCGCGGGCTTCTTCTTGCCCTTCTTCTTGCTGGCCATCGGGGGTCCTCAGCGTCCGGGGGAGAAAAAAAGTACGGTCGCCAGCCGGGAGGAGCCAGCGACCGTCTTTCGATGTGCCCGCTACGGGACGACGCGATCGCGTCGGTGCTGCTGGTACCAGCTCATCATGTAGAGCTGCGTCCGCATGAAGTTGCTCGGTTTCGATGAGGTCCCGTGGAACTCGCCCTGGAACCGCAGCAGCGCCGTCGGTATCCCGCGCATCTTGAGCGCCGAGTAGTACTCCTCGGACTGCGCCATCGGGGTACGGAGATCGAGTTCACCGGTCATGATCACGGTCGGGGTGGTCACATTCCCGACATACATGAGCGGCGATTGTTCGAGCCACGGTTTCGGGTCTTCCCAGTATGGCTTCTCGAACCACGCGTGCCCGAAGTACGGGATGTCCGCATTACCCGCGAACGAAATCCAGTTCATCACGGGGCAACGCACCGCCGCGCCCGCGAAGCGATTGGTGTGGCCGATCACCCAGCTCGAGAGCACGCCGCCACCGGAGCAACCGCCCACGTACATGCGCGAGCGGTCGATGTACCCGCGCCCCACCACCGTGTCCACGGCGGCCATGAGGTCATCGTAGTCCACGCCGGGGTATTTCTTGTTGATCGCGTTGCCAAAATCGGTGCCGTACCCGGTCGAGCCGCGGGGGTTGGTGTAGAGCACCACGTAGCCGTTCGCCGCGAAGTTCTGGTACATGTAGCTGAACCCCACGTTGTACATGCCGTGCGGCCCGCCGTGAATCTCCATGATCATCGGCCACTGGCGCGCACGATCGAAGTTCGGCGGCTTGATCAACCAGCCTTGCACGCGCGTACCGCTGGTCGAGGTCACCCAGACTTCCTCGATGGCGCCAAGTCGCTTGTTGCCGAGGATGTCGGCGTTCACGCTGGTGAGCCGCGTGACCTGCGATGGCGTCGTCAGGGCGAAGGTGATGACATCGGGTGGCTCCAGCGCCGACGTGCGCACGCCGGCGACGATCCCGGTTTGCGAGATGGACCCAAGCGAAAACATGTGCTGGCCGGTGGTCACGGCCCGCACCGCGCCGGCCAGCGGCGCGAAATGCATGTTGTTCGTCCCGCGATCGCCCGCGGTGAAATAGACGCCGCTGTTGTCCGTCGCCCACCGCAACGAGCCGACGTCACGGTCCAGTGCGCCGGAGATCATCCGGGCACCGGTGCCGTCGCGCCGCATCACGAAGAGTTCGGCCGTCTTGTACGTCTGCGGCGTGTACGCGTACCCCGCGTACGCAATCCACTGCCCGTCCGGCGACGCGACCGGCTGCGACCACGTACCGCGCACGGCGGTCAGCTTTCGCATCGCACCGGTGGCCACATCAACGGCGTTGATGTCGCTGTCGCGGTAGTTCTTGTCGCTCGCCGGGTCCATCAGGCCGTCGAACACGATCGTCCGACCGTCCGGCAGCCAGGACCAACCCACCGCCCCCGGCTGGCCGTCGAAGCGCGCTCCCGCGTGCCAGTCGCCCTTCGTGAGCTGCCGCGGCGTGCCGCCTTCCGCGGGCACGACGTAGAGGTGGACGAAGCCCGACTCGAGGAATCCGCGGCGGTCCGCACGATAATGCAGGTCGTTCACATACCGCGGCGCCGGGGTCCACTGCGCGCCCTGCGGCTGCGATGGCATGTCGATCGGCCAGACGTCGGGCTTCGGCTCGAACATCGCGAACCCGATCAGCTTGCCGTCCGGTGACCACGCGATGTCGGCCGGCGCGTGCTCCGCGCGCGTCACCTGCGACGTCGCGCCTTCGGCGTTCATCCAGCGCACAAAGACTTGGGGGCCGCCCGGAGGGCCCTCGGCGAGGTACGCGATCCGCGTGCCGTCAGGCGACCAGACGGGACTCGCGCCGCGCGCGAGGAACCGGTTCTCCAAGCCATCGGCGTTCATGATCCACAGCGCGGTCTCGAAGTTGTCGCGCTGCTTGTCCACGAATCGCCGCGAATAGATGATCCGGCGCCCGTCAGGCGAGATACGCGCATCGCTCACGGTCTCGAAGTCGAGGTAGTGATTGACCGTGAGGAGCGTGTCCGAACTCTTCTCCTGGGCTGGCGCCGGCGAGGGCCCGACCACGCCCCACGCCACGACTGCCAAGGCCCCCAGTGAAGATCGCAGGTATCGCATTCCAACCTCCCGATGAACGGTGTCCGCCTGAATGTACGCCTTCCTCGTCACACCTTCTCGATCCCGGGTCGGCCCTTCCGCGTGATGAACTCGGCGGCCGTCTGTACCGGCGCGCCTGGTCGCGTGACGAACGGCACCACGCGGTAACTCGCCTTCCACTCGTCGGCGCCGATCGCATTCATCACGTAGCCGCGCCGGTTGTTGTGCCATTTGCAGAACGGGTTCCCCACGCGCGTCTCGTTCCAGTTGTCGAACTCGTCGGTGCCATCGCCGCCGGAGCTGATGCTCGTGCCGACGAACTCGGCGCCGATCACCGGCATCCCGGGCCGATCGTATCGCGTGCGCAGCTCATTGACCCAGTTCGAGTGAATGTCGCCCGTGATCACGACCGTCCGGTTGCGCGCCCGTTGGTTGATCGACGCCATGAGCCGGCCGATCGCAGCGGGGTAGCCGCTCCATTGGTCCATGGAGTACCGCTCGCCGGCGCCCGGCTTTTCGTCGTACGGAGCCACGCGAATCTGCTGCGCCAGGACCTGCCATCCCGCCGGCGAGATGGCAGGTCCTG
>VGVM01000158.1 GCA_016874035.1 Gemmatimonadota bacterium | reverse complement strand
ACGGCGCGGTCGAGTGGCTGCTGCGTCTGAAAGTCATTCGTTACCCGCCGATCCGTGTGTTTCGCTATCTGTGGCGCACGGTCATGCGGGAGCGCACATCCTGGCGGACACCACGATGAAAGCAGTCATCCTCGCGGGCGGACTCGGGACACGGATTTCCGAGGAGACATACCTCAAGCCGAAGCCGATGGTCGAGATCGGCGGCAAGCCGATCCTGTGGCACATCATGAAGCACTACGCCGTGCACGGCGTGCAGGACTTCGTGATCTGCTGCGGCTACCGCGGCTACGTCATCAAGGAGTACTTCGCGAACCTCGCCAGGCACATGTCCGACGTGACGTTCGATCTGCGGACCAACGGCGTTGAGGTGCACGACCCGAAGAACGAGCCGTGGCGCGTCACCCTCATCGACACCGGCGACAACACGATGACCGGCGGCCGCCTCAAGCGTGTCGCGCAGCATGTCGAGCAGGAGGAGCTGATCTGCTTCACCTACGGCGACGGCGTCTCCGACATCGACATCACCGCCGAGATCGCTTTCCACCGATGCCACAGGAAGCTGGCGACGGTCGCCTCGGTGCAGCCGCCGGGGCGCTACGGCGCGCTGCAGCTCTCCGAGAGCCAGGTGACGGGCTTCCTGGAGAAGCCGAAAGGCGACGGCGGGCGCATCAACGGCGGCTTCTTCGTCCTGTCGCCGAAGTGCCTCGACCTGATTGCGGGCGACCACGTCAGCTGGGAAGCGGAGCCCATGCGCGCGCTCGCCTCCACCGGCGAGCTGATGGCGTTCGAACACAACGGGTTCTGGCAGCCGATGGATACGCTGCGGGACAAGAACCACCTCGAAGAGCTGTGGAACACCGGCAAGGCGCCCTGGATCACGTGGCAGCGGTAGCCAGCCGGTCGTTCTGGCAGGAGCGGCCGGTGTTTCTCACTGGCCACACGGGATTCAAGGGTGGCTGGCTCACGCTCTGGCTGCACGCGCGCGGTGCGCGCGTCTACGGCTACGCCCTGGATCCGGCCACCGACCCGAACCTCTGCGACGCGGCGCGGATTCCGTCGCTCCTGGCCGCCGACGTGCGCGCCGACCTCGCCGACCTGGCGGCGCTGAAGGCGGCGATGCGCGCGGCGCAGCCGTCGGTGGTCTTTCACCTCGCCGCCCAGCCGCTGGTCCGCGACAGTTATCGCGACCCGGTCGGCACCTTCGCGACCAACGTCATGGGCACCGCGCATGTGCTCGAGGCCGCGCGGGACGTCGCGTCGGTGCGCGCGATCGTCGTCGTGACGACCGACAAGGTGTATGAGGTGCGCGACGGCAACGCGGCGTTTGTCGAGGGCGATCCGCTCGGCGGTCACGACCCGTACAGCGCCAGCAAGGCCGCGGCGGAGATCGTCGCCGCGAGCTATCGCCTGAGTTTCAGCCGTCCCGGGCCGGACGCCGCCACCGTCGCGACCGCCCGCGCCGGCAACGTCATCGGCGGCGGGGACTGGGCTACCGATCGGCTGCTGCCCGATTGCCTGCGCGCGTTCGCCAACGGCCAGCCGGTCTCGCTGCGATACCCGCACGCCGTCAGGCCGTGGCAGCACGTGCTCGAGCCGGTATCCGGCTATCTCCGGCTCGCCGAGCGTCTCGGCGGTGCCGAAGGCCGGCGCTTTGCGCGCGCGTGGAACTTCGGTCCTGATGCGGAAGACAGCGCCACCGTCGGAGACGTCGCGCGGCTGACCGCCGGCATCTGGGGCGACGGCGCGGTCGTGACGACCGATGGATCCGGCGCCCATCCCCACGAAACGGAAACGCTGCGGCTCGACAGCTCGCGCGCGCGCCGCGAGCTGCCGTGGCTGCCGCAGTGGTCGCTGCAGGACGCGCTCGTGCGGACGGTCGAGTGGCACCGCGCGTGGCTGCGCCGCGCCGACATGACCGCTGTCAGCCTGGGACAGATCGCCGACTACGAGGCCGCCGCCGGCCGATGAGCGCCCGGTTCGCGTTGCGCGACACGCCCATTGCCGGCGTCGGCGTGTTCAACCGCCTGCCGATCGGCGATCACCGCGGGTCGCTCGAGCGGCTGTTTTGTGCCGACGACCTGCGCCAGCTGGTCGGCGACCGCGCGATCCGGCAGATCAACCTGACAGTGACCCGGCGCCGCGGCACGACCCGCGGCATGCACTTTCAACACCCGCCGTTCGCGGAGATGAAGATCGTGACCTGTCTCCGGGGACGGGTGTTCGACGTCGCGGTCGATCTGCGCCGCGACTCCCCGACGTTTCTCCGCTGGCACGCTGAGCTCCTGTCGCCAGACCACCACGCGTCGATCGTCATCCCGGAGGGCTGCGCCCACGGGTTCCAGACGCTCGAGGACGACTGCGAGATGCTGTATCTGCACACCGCCGCCTACGCTTCGGCCGCCGAGGGCGGCGTGCACGCCGAAGATCCGCGCATCGCGATCGCCTGGCCGGAGCCGATCGCGGAGCTCTCCGCGCGCGATGCCGGCCATCCGTGGCTGGGCGCTGATTTCGCGGGGCTCGTGCCATGAACTGCCGGCACTGTGCGGCGCCCCTGACGCGGCCGCTCGTGGACCTTGGCGAGGCGCCGCCGTCGAACGCGTACCTGACGGAAGCGGACCTGCAGCGGCCGGAGCGCCGGTATCCGCTGCGTGTGCTGATCTGCGATCGGTGCTGGCTCGTGCAGACTGAAGACTTCGCGCGCGCCGACGAATTGTTCGACCGCGACTACGCCTACTTCAGCAGCTACTCGACCACCTGGCTCGC
>VGVM01000157.1 GCA_016874035.1 Gemmatimonadota bacterium | reverse complement strand
TACACTGAACCAGATCGCCATGACGACGTACGCGCGGACGTCCACGTTCGCGCCAAGGAAGTCCGCCGTCCCGATCACGACCGTCATGATCAGCAGCGTGATCGGGTGACGGCGAATTGCCCCCGCGATCCACCGCGAGGTGGAGAGCTCGACGAGCGAGAGCGGTTGCGGAGACGACGTCGGCACGAAACGCGGAGCTAGGGCACGATCCGCGCCGGCGGCGCAATCAGGTGCGGCGTGCCGGCCAGCAGCGAATTGATGCGCGCAATGCGCCCATTCACCACGCCGTCGAGTCGCGTCTGCGCCGCATCCGTCTCGACCTTGATCTCGCCCGCACGCAGCAGCTCGCCCTGCGTCGGCCCGCCAAGCATCGGCCGCGCGATCATACCCGCCACGCTCGTCGCCTCTTCACGCAAGCGCGGGTACTGACGGTAGCCCAGGCCGGCGATCGGCCGGGCCAGCACCGAGTCCCGGAAGTGGCGCAGGTCGCCGAGTGCGTTGCTCACTTCGGAAAGCACGGCCTGCGCGTTGGTCGGCGCACCGGCGCCCGCCGCGCGAATGTTCGCCTGCAGCGAGGTGAGCTGGCGCGACAGGTCGTCCACGGCGCCGATGACGCGGTTCACCCGATCCACCTCGGCCTGCGACGCGAGCGCCGCGGTCTGCTGCGCCGCGAGCTGCGCGGCCGTCATGTCCGAACGCGGGTCGAGCGACACACGCACCGGCTTCGTGTACCGCTGCCCCTCGACGATCAGCGTCACGTTGTACGTGCCGGGCAGCACGGCGATGCCGCCGGCCCCGAAGATGGCGGGTTCCGCACTTCCGGCCGCGGCATTGCTCGCGAACAGCGCGGCTTGCGTACGGCGGAACGCCCGCGTGCCAGCCAGTGACGTGTCCGGTGCCGCGGCAGCCGCGCCTCCACCACCACCGCCGCCGCCTCGCCCGCCACCACCGGCGCCGGTCGCCATGCGCAGGTCCCAGTTGATCCGGTTCACGCCCGGCTCATCCGGCACTCGCGCGAATCGCCGCACCACGCGGCCCGCGGCATCCGTGACCTCGATATCCACCTGGCGCGTCGGCTGCTGCTTCAGCCAATAACTGATCAGCGCGCCCTCACCCGGGTTCTGCCCGCGCCACACTTTCTGGCCGAGATTGCCGTCGCGGTTCCAGAAGTTCCAGCGAATCGCCGGACGCAGGTCGAACAGCGCCGCGTCGGCGCCCATCGCCGTCGAGAGGTTCTGCAGCGGCGTGAGGTCATCCAGGATGTACATCCCGCGGCCATGTGTTGCGATGATCAGGTCGTTCTCGCGCGGGTGAACCTGCATGTCCCGCACCGGGATCGCGGCGAGCTCGCCGCGCAGCGACACCCAATGACGGCCGCGGTCCCAGCTCGCCCACACGCCCATCTCGGTCCCGGCGTACAGCAGGTTCCGGTTCTTCGGATCCTCGCGGATGACGTGAGGCCAGCCCGCGCTCGCCGGCATGTCGCCGACAATCGACGCCCACGTCCGCCCGAAATCGGTCGTCATGTAGAAGTACGGCGCGTAGTCGTCGTTCTGCCACTGCGCGGCCGTGATGTACGCCGTACCGGCATCGAAGCGCGACGCCTCGACGGTGCCGATCCAGGGGATCGGTTTCAGCCCCGCCACGTTCTTCAGCACGCTCGTCCACGTCTTCCCACCGTCGCGCGTGACGTGCACCAGGCCGTCGTCGCTGCCGGTCCAGATCACGTTCGAATCCAGCGGGCTCGGCGCGATCGACAGCAGCGTGGTGTGGAACTCGGCCGCGGTATTGTCCGTGACGATCTCGCCGCCCGACGATTGCTGCTTCGTCACGTCATTCGTGGTCAAGTCCGGCGAGATCACCTGCCATGACTGGCCATAGTCGCGGCTCTTGAACACCACGTTGCCGCCGATGTACACCGTCCCGGGCTGCAACGGCGTCACTGCGATCGGCGCGTTCCAGTTGAAGCGATACTTGTGGCCAAGCATGGCGTCGCCGACCGAACCCACGCGGTTCGGGTACGGGTACACCGTCTTCTGCGCGCCGGTCCGCGTGTCCGTGATGTTGAACATGCCGCCCTGCGACACCGAGTACACCATGTTCGGCCGCGCGATATCGGGCACCGCGAAGAATCCGTCGCCGCCGGACACCGAGTACCAGTCCGCACGCGTCACCGCGCCCTGCAAACCGAGGCTCGACCCGCACACGTTGCCGTTGTCCTGCAGGCCGCCGCAGACCATGTACGGTTGCTGCATGTCGTAGTTCACGTGGTAGAACTGCGTGAACGGAATCGTATTCACGACTTCCCACGTGCGGCCGCGGTCGAACGAGACCTGCCAACCGCCGTCCGAGCCCTCGAGGATGTACTTCGGGTTCACCGGGTCAATCCACATGGCCTGATGGTCGCCGTGCACCCCCTGCCCGATCTGCCGGAAGTTCGCGCCGCCGTCCTCCGAGAGATACAGGCCGCCCGCCAGCGAGTACACGCGGTTCGGGTCCTTGGGATCCACCCGGATATCGGAGTAGTAGAACGGGCGGAAGTTGATGTTCGGATCGCGATTCACCGTGCGCCACGAACGGCCGGCATCGTCGCTCCGCCACAACTCGCCTTCAGATTTCGTTTCCGAAATCACGTACACGATGTTGGGGTCGCTTGGCGCGACGGCAAGACCGATGCGGTCCATCGCGGTCTTCGGCAACCCGCGGTCCCGATCAGCACCCGAGATACGCTCCCAGGTCTCGCCGCCGTTCACCGACTTGTACACCGCC
>VGVM01000156.1 GCA_016874035.1 Gemmatimonadota bacterium | reverse complement strand
GGTATCGAGGTTTTCCGACGCGCGCGCCGCCGAGGCGTTGCAGGCAGCCGGGGTCGAGGCGATCTCGGCTGATTTGCTCGACGGGCGCGCGGTTGAAGCGCTCCCCGACGCCCCCAACGTGATCTTCATGGCGGGCCAGAAGTTCGGGACGGCCGCGTCACCGGAGCGCACATGGGCGATCAACGTCACGGTGCCCGAGCTGTGCGCCGCGCGATTCGCCGAATCCCGCATCGTCGCCTTCTCGACCGGGAACGTGTATCCGCTGACTCCGGCTTCGGGTCGCGGCTCGTCGGAAACCGACACCCTGGGTCCGATCGGGATGTACGCCGAGTCCTGTGTGGCGCGTGAGGCCGTGTTCACGCGCGCGGCCACGGGCGGCACGCGAGTGGCGATCGTAAGGCTCAACTACGCCATTGATCTCCGCTACGGCGTACTCTGCGACATTGCGAGCGCGATCGCCGCCGGCGCGCCAGTTTCCCTCGCCATGGGGTACGTGAACGTGATCTGGCAGGGCGATGCCAATCGCGCGGCACTCGAGCTGCTTCCGCACGCAACGACGCCGCCGTGCATCCTGAACGTGACCGGTGACGCGCGCCTCTCGGTGCGCGCGCTGGCGGAAGCGCTTGGCTCGCGCCTGGGCCGTGCGCCGACGTTCGCGGGCAGCGAAGCGGCGGATGCACTGCTGAGCGATACGTCGAAGATGCAGGCGCTGCTCGCGCCTCCGGAGGTTTCGCTGGACGAGATGCTCGACTGGACGGCGGCGTGGGTTCGCGCCGGCGGTGAGACGCTGCGCAAGCCGACGCACTTCGGCGTGCGGGACGGGCAGTTCTGATGCACGAAGCCACGCGCGCGCTCCTCCAGCGCGGGGGCGCGATCCCGGCGCACCCATTGGCACTCACGGCAGCGCGGACACTCGATGAGCGACACCAGCGGGCGCTCACTCGCTACTACTGCGATGCCGGCGCAATCGGCGTCGCCGTCGGCGTACACACCACGCAGTTCGCGATTCGCGCGCAGGGGCTGTACGAACCCGTCCTCGCACTCGCCGCGGACACCATCCGCGCCTCGCTGGCGGAGAGCCCGCGCCCGTTCGTGCGCGTTGCCGGGGCGATCGGACCCACGGCGCAGGCGGTCCGCGAGGCGGAGATCGCGGCGCGACTCGGATACGACTGCGTGTTGCTGAGTCTCGCGGCACTGCCAAAGGCGAGCGACAACGAGTTGATCGCGCATTGCCGCGCGGTGGCGGATGTCCTGCCGCTGTTCGGCTTCTACCTGCAGGGTGCGGTCGGTGGGCGACCGTTGGGCGAATCTTTCTGGCGCGCGTTCTCGGAGATCCCGAATGTGTGCGCGATCAAGATCGCGCCGTTCAACCGGTACCAGACCCTTGATGTCGTGCGAGCGATTGCGGACTCGGGGCGCGAGGATATCGCGCTCTACACGGGAAACGACGACAACATCGTCGCGGACCTCGTCTCGCAGGTCGCGGGCGCCAGCGGCTCTCGATCCATGGTGGGCGGGCTGCTTGGGCAGTTTGCGGTCGGAACGCGACACGCTGGCGAGTTGTGCCAGGCGGCGCGCATAGCGCGGGACGCCGGCTCGGTTCCGGCCTCGCTGCTGGCCGACGGACTCGCGCTCACCGACATCAACGCTGCGCTCTTCGACGTCGCCCACGGCTTCGCCGGCTGCATCGCCGGGATTCACGAAGTGCTGCGCCGTCAGGGATTGATGGCGGGCACCTGGTGCCTCGACCCGGCCGAAGCGCTCTCGCCCGGGCAGTCAGCACTGATCACCCGCGCGATGGAACGGTATCCGGCGTGTTTCGACTCGGCTTTCGTGGAGGAGCGCTTGGCCGGCTGGCTGCGATAGCTACGGTTTCGGCAACGTCGCGCGGTACGCCATGATCGCGTTGACCGTCGTGGTCACACGAAGGTCGGCGACCTTGCGGCCGATGTCCTGCAGCCACGCGAGCGACTGGAACTTGATGCCGTTGATCTCGGCCTGACCGGCCTTCACGCGCTGCTCGAAGCGAATGGACTGCGGATCGGCGAGCGCCATGGTCGCATCAATGCCCAGCTCCTCGTGCAGCCCGCTGCTGCCCTGGCTCGCGCCGATCCGGATCTGCTCCGGAATCTTGAGTTCGTTCTGGATGTACGGCTGCACGTGCGACGTGTGGTTGTAATACTCGGCGATATGCTTGAACGAGACCGACGGCGTCGTTCCGGCATACATCTTCATGAGTGAATCCGCCGCACCGCGCATGCCCGCCGTGTTCCCGCCGCTGTCGCCCAGGTAGTAGATCTCGGTGAAGCCCATGCTGCGCAGGTAGTTGCCCATGTCGAACAACAGGGCCCGGTACGTGGCCTGCGAGATCATCGGGCCGGCGCGGCCAGGCCGGACTTCGGTGCCGGCGTTGCCCGGCTCGAGCGTCACGAGAGGCGCCACCAACGTCTTCCCCATCTTCCGCGCGATCATCTCGCCGAGCAGGCGATTGTTGATGTTGTGCTTGTTCATCGAGAGGTTGGCGCTGTTGTCCTCCACGCCCCCGGTCAGGATGAGCACGGTCGTGTAACCGTCCTTGATGAGGTCGCGGAACTCGGGCTGCGTGAGTTCCTCGAGCCAGACGGTGTTGATGCCGTCAATCGTCCGCGGCCGGTTGGCGGCCGCTTCACGAGCGGCCCGCGCACTGTCGCTGAGACCGCCGCGCTGCAATCCCGATGCCTCACGCGCGAGGCTCAACGCAAGGACGGGCGCCATGATCACGAACTTCACGGTTGAACGCATCGTGTCTCCTCAGGACTGGTCCGGCGGTAAATATGCCGCGCCCTGCTCGGCGATGCGGACCTCGATC
>VGVM01000155.1 GCA_016874035.1 Gemmatimonadota bacterium | reverse complement strand
CCGAACGATCCGAACGACCCGAACGATCCGAACGATCCGAACGACCCGAACGATCCGAACGACCCGAACGATCCGAACGATCCGAACGATCCGAACGTTCCGAACGTCTCGACCGAGTGGCTTCTCAAACCCCTCGCCTCGGGCGGGGGACGACACATCGAGCGCTGGGACGGCGGCGTCGTTCCGCCGCGCCACTACCTGCAGGAGCGCATCGAGGGCATTCCTGGCTCCATCGTGTTCGTCGCGGCCGGCGGCCGCGCGGTGCCGCTGGGCATCACGCGGCAGCTCGTCGGCGAGGGGGCGTTCGGCGCGTCCGGCTACCAGTACTGCGGCAACCTGCTGGGCCGGGTCTTCGATGATTCGGTGACGGACCGCGCGGCCGCGCTCGCGTCCGCTGTCGCCGGCGCGTTCGGCCTCGTCGGCCTCAACGGTATCGACTTCATCGTGCGCGACGGCGTGCCGTACCCCGTCGAGGTGAATCCCCGCTGGTGTGCGTCGATGGAGCTCGTGGAGCGCGCATACGGCGTCTCCGTCTTCGGCGCGCATGCCGCCGCGTGCGCCGCCGGGCGGCTGCCGGATTTCGATTTCCGCGCCGTGAGCCCGGATGCCGCCGTCGTTGGCAAGGCGATCGTCTTCGCGCGCGCCGACCTCGGCATCGGCGACACGCGCGCGTGGCTCGACGACCCGACCGTGCGCGACGTGCCGCCTCCCGGCCAGCGGATTCGGAAGGGAAGCCCGGTCTGCACGGTGTTCGCCATTGGCGCCGACCCCGCCGCCTGCCGCGAGGCGCTCATCCGCCGCGCGGAGGGTCTGACCCCATGAGTCGGCCCGTGTCATGGGGTCAGACCCTCCTACCCATCTGATATGATTTCCGCCGGTAACCCCTTGGTATCGAAGCGCTTCATCATGAACGCCGGCCGCACCACGAAACAGGGCCAGCAGATCAACGTCGGCAAGGACAGCCCGGAATACCAGGCCATCGTCGGCACCCTCAACATGCATCCCGAGGACATGAGGGCGGCGGGGATCGCGTCAGGCGGCTCGGTCCGCGTGCGCTCGGATTTCGGCGAGGCGACGTTCACGTGCGTCGAGGGGAAGGTCCCGCAGGGGATGATCTTCGTGCCGTACGGTCCGCCCACGTGTCACCTGATGGGCCGTTACACCGACGGCACCGGCATGCCCACGTCGAAGGGCTGGGAAGTTGAAGTTGAACCACTTGGATAGCGGGCAGCCGGCAGTCGGCAGTCGGCAGGAAAAGCTTTTGCCCACTGCCCACAGCCCACTGCAGACTGCATGGATCGAAATCGAGCCCGGGCGGTTTCAGCCGCGCCGGACGCGCGGCAGCTTTCCGGGCCGCGAGCTTGGTTGAACGTTCCTGGTGCCGCCCCGTGCGGGCGGACACGATGTTGGAAACTCCCAACTCCCAAACACCAACTCCCAAGACGCCTTGGGAATTGGGAGTTGGAAGTTGGACGTTGAGGGGTAGATGAACCTCCACGTCGTTCCTCACGCTACGTGCACGTTCTGCGGCTGTGTGTGCGACGACATCGAGCTGCACGCCGAGGGCGACACGATCGTCAAGGCGAAGAACGCGTGCAGCCTTGGCGAATCGTGGTTCCGCAATCACACGGCGGAGCGGCACTATCCCGACGCGCTGGTGGACGGACGCGAGGCGACGCTGGACGAGGCGGTCGAGGCCGCGGCGGAGTACCTCCACGCGGCGAACCTGCCGCTCGTCTACGGCCTGAGCAACGTGACCTGCGAGGCCCAGCGGGAGTCTGTCGCGCTGGCGGAAATGATTGGGGGTGTGGTCGACAGCCACACCTCGCTTTGACACGGCCCCACTGAGATAGCCGCCCAGTTGGGTGGCAAGATCACGTGCACCTTAGGCGAAGTCAAGAACCGGGCGGACTTCATCATGTACTGGGGCGGGAACCCGGCGGAATGCCACCCGCGCCATTTCACGAAGTACACGCTCACGCAGAAGGGGAAGTTCGTCCCCGCGGGCCGCAAGGGCCGGACGATGGTGCTCGTCGACATCCGCGAGACGATGAGCGCGAAGGCGGCGGACATCTTCCTGCAGATCCGCCCCGGCAAGGACTTCGAGATGGCGACCGCGCTGCGCGCGATCGTCAAGGGGCATCCGGTCGATCGCGCGAAGGTCGAGGAGACCGGGCTCACGGTCGAGCAGCTCGAGGACATCGCCGCGCGGATGAAGCGCGCGAAGTTCGGGGTCATCTTCTTCGGCATGGGCCTCTCGATGACGCGCGGCAAGCACATGAACTCGGGCGCGATCCTCACGCTGGCGGCGGAGATGAACGCGTTCACCAAGTTCGTCTGCATGCCGATGCGCGGCCACGGCAACGTGACCGGCGCCGACGTCGTGCTGCGCTGGACGACGGGGTATCCGTTCGGCGTCAACCTGGCGCGCGGGTTCCCGCGCTTCAACCCGGGCGAGTTCTCGACGATCGACCTGCTGGTGCGCGGGGACAACGATGCGGCGCTGATCCTGGGCGCCGATCCGGGCGCCACGATGCCGCAGCCGGCGATCGAGCATCTGTCGCGCATTCCGACCATCGTGCTGGACCCGAAGGTCACGCATACGAGCCGCCTCGCGAAGGTGCACATCACGACCGCGGTCACCGGCGTCAGCGCGCCGGGCACCGCGTATCGCATGGACGAAATCCCGATGCCGCTGCGCCCGGCGCTCACCTCTCCCTATCCGACCGACGAAGAGGTCGTGCGCCGCATCCGCCAGGCCCTGGCTGCGAAGCCGGCCTGGTATCCCGCGCCGAACCTGACCCTGACGGTCGCGTGAACCGGGCCCTCAGGGCCCTCGAAGCCAAGGGATGTCGAAATTCCGAATTAGGAATTCGG
>VGVM01000154.1 GCA_016874035.1 Gemmatimonadota bacterium | reverse complement strand
TGCTCCGCGATGTAGCGCGGCCGCACGGTCACGCGAATCCCGTCGGTGTTCTGGTAGAAGAACCTGGGCGCCAAGCGTTCGCTCCGACTCAGTCCGGACGGCGCTCGAGCGACAGCGTCACGATCAGCTGGCGCGGCAGCCCGGGTTCGAACGCGGCCGGAACCAGTTGCCCGTTTACCGAAACACGATCGGGATTCAGGTACGCCGAGCCCACGTATTTCGAGTTTCGGAGGTTGGTGACCAGCAGCGAGCCGCGCACACCCAGCGAGCCCGCAGTCAGCGCATTCGTCGTCACGATGCCCGCGTTCCAGACCGTGCTGGAGGCCACCGTGATCGAATTGGCGTCGTCGGCATAGTAGCTCCCGATCTGCTGCATGCCCACGAGCGGTTTCAACCCGCGCACGCGGGCCATGGTCCACGACAGCGTGCCGTTCAGGATCAGCGACGGCACGCCGACAACGGCGTTCCCGGAGTAATCGGCAAACCGGCCGGGCTTGGCATAGTGCGCCGAATCCACGACGTAGTCCTCATACCGGGCGTTCATCCAGGTCGCCGCACCGCTGAGCGACCACCCGTGCTTCGCCTGGATGGTACCGCCGAGCTCGAGTCCGGACCGCTTCGCCGAGCCGGCGCTGAAGTAGAATCGGCCGCCGTTATAGGGGACGATCTCATTCGACACCGTGGTGACGAACGCGGACGCATCGTACGACAGCGATTCAATGAAGGAGCCGGCGACGCTGCTCGCCGCGATGCGACGCGTGCCGACCTCGAACGTCGTCGAGCGGATCGGGTCGAGCAGCGGGTTGATCGCGAATACCGCATTCACGGTGCCGGCCTCGGGGTCCATCTCGTTTCCGGCGGGCACTTCGATCCCCCCGCCGATGTTGGCGTACCAGCTTTCCGTGGCGCGCGGCCGGAACGTCAGGCCGATCTTGGGCGACAACCCCGTGAAGCTCTTCGTGGTATTGGAGGCGGGCGTGATGTTGCTGCTGTACGTGTAGGTCACGGCGTCGTAGCGCGCGCCGAGCGCGAGCACCCAGCGATCGCCCAGCTCGAGGTCCTCGCTCAGGAACACACCGACGTTGTTGGCACCTTCGCGCTTGTTATCTGTCAGGTTCGTGCCGCGTCCCTGCGTCGCGCTCAGGCCGTAGAAGAGGATGCTCCCGTCCTGGTACGCGAGATCGGTTCCGAGCGTGAGCGTGCCCTTCGCCTCGGCCTCCGGCTGTCCGAACCCATGCTTCGCACGAAACACGAAGTTGCCGCCGCCGTGGTACCGGTTGAAGTCGCGGTACGTGTTGCGTTCCGACCGCTGCAGGTACTTCTGCTGCACGAACACCTGCGACGCGATCGCCTTCGACGCGGACAGTTTGTGGTCGATGCCGAACGCCACGCGTGCGATCTTGTTGTCGCGCCGCTCGCGGCGCGCGAGGTACGTCGCGTTGGCTTGCGTCGGGTCGGCGTCCATCTGCGCCTGCGTCAGCGGCCCCGGCACGTTGAACCGGTTGAGCGACGCCGTGAGCATCGTCCGCAGTTCGGTGGCCTCGCCGAGCGGCGCGATGATGCCGCCGTCGAGGACGGTGCGATTGCTCATGGAGTTCTTGCGCCAGCCGTCGAACGACGAGTTCGCGACCGTGGCGTACGCCCTCCCGGTGCCGAGCGGTGCGCCGCCCTGGATGCCGATGCGCTTCAGCCCGAACCCCCCACTCGAGGCCTCGGCGTGCGCGAAGGCGGACTCGAACGTCGGAACCGTGCTGACGTTGACCACGCCGCCCGCCGCATTGCCCCACAACGCCGATGCATTCGACCGGACCACTTCGATGCTTTGCGCGGCCAGGAGGTCAATGTTGTCGAACGACGTCCGTCCGTCCGGCTCGGTTTCCGGTATGCCGTTCAGCAGCACGCGCACGCCACGCGACGTACCCGAGTTGGAACGATCGCCGGCGCCGCGGGATCCGTAGCCGCGAATGATCAGCCGGATATCGCTGTTGCCGTAGCGCGACTGCGCGAGTACGCCGGGGACCGCCACCAGCGCGTTATCGAGTCCGTAGCCGCTCTTCCCCGCCCAGGCGCTCGGGGCAACCTGCGTCACCGCGAGCGGTACCGCGAACACGGCCATCCCGGAACGGCTGCCGGTCACGCTGACGCTCGGCAAGGTCGCTGAGGAATCCACTGGGGCGCGCTGGGCGTCGGCCGCGGAAGACAGGGCCGCCGCCGCACAGGCCAACCAACACACAGGGTTCCGGGTCAGCGACATCTCGTTCCTCGGGGACAGGGCGCGGTGTTGTAGGGACAGGGCCCGCTACTCCGCCAGATACGCACGGCGGGAGATCGCCGTTCACCGCTCCGCAAGCTACTCAGGCGCGGTCCCTGAGGCTCGCCGGCAACGAGTCGAGGAGTGGCTTGAGGTCGGCCGCGCGCTCGAGCGGCGTGACAAACGTGAGCCCCGGACGCGTGACGACGAGATGCTGCGACACGCCGAACACCACGACGGTGCCCTGATCCGCCTGAACCACATTTCCGGTCGCTTCAACGAACGCCGCGGGGCCGATCGCGCCATTGCCATCGTCATCGAGGTCGCGCACACGTCGCAGCGAGGCCCAGGTGCCGACGTCGTCCCACCCAAACTCACCCTCCACCGCGAGCAGGCGGCCCATCCGTTCGAACAAGGCGCGTTCGATCGAGCCCGGCCGCACCATGTCGGCAATGGCCGCGACATCGCCCGCTTCGAGTGCCTTGCCGCCCAGCGCGACATCCGGCGCATAGAGGCGGAGCGCGTCGAGCACGTCGTTCGCCGCGCCCACGAAGATCCCCGTGTGCCACAACGCGCCCTTCGCCCTGAGCTCGCCCACGACGTCGGCGCTCGGCTTCTCGACAAACTGCGCGACGTCGAACGGCGGAGGCGGGGCGTGCCGCTCGCCCGCATGGCGCTCCG
>VGVM01000153.1 GCA_016874035.1 Gemmatimonadota bacterium | reverse complement strand
GCTGCAGGTCGGCATCCGCGTCCTTCCACAGCGCGACGAACTCCTCGTAACTCGCGATCGCTTTCGCTGTTTCGCCCTTCGCTTCGTAGAGTTCGCCGCGACGGCGCGCGGCGATGGGGAGGGCGATGGGCAAGAACCCCAGCGCGGCAGAACGCTGCAGCGGCTTGCCAAGCTCCTCGTAATGCGCGAGCGCACTGTCCGGCTGGTTGGCCTTGTCGAACGCGCGTGCGAGGCGGAGTTCGGTGTTGCCCCGGCCGATGGGTTCCACCTGACCGCTGTCTGAGAATGTTGCACGACGGAAGGCAGCGATTGCGTCGGCATTGCGCCCTTCGGCGAGGGCGACCTCGCCCCGCGCGGCATGCAGGTCCGCCCACCGAATCAGTCGGTCGTCCTCGCTGGCGCTGCGCTCAAACCCGGCGAGCAGCGCCTTGGCCTTGGCTGCCTGTCCCAGCTGGGCGTACGCGATGGCGAGCGTGAGATCGGAGCGATCCATCACTGGCTTCGTGCTCGCGCCCGCTGCCGCCGAGAGAGAGTCGAGGCGCCGCAGGCCAGCAGCCTCTGTGCGCCGCACGATGCTCGTCGCCGCAATCTGCAGCGCCGTGGTCGCGACCGGGTCTGAGAAGAATCTCGCACTATCGGCCACCGCGATCGCCACAACGTTCAGCTGGTCTGAACTTCGCACACGACCCTGCGCGAGCGCCACGTTCGACGCGACGTATGCGGCCTCCGCCCGTGCGGCTTGACTCGCGGCAGCGCGTGTCTGCATCGCCGCGAGTTTTGCCACTGAATCCGGTCCCTGCACGCCGGCGACCCATCGCTTGACTCTCAGATCGCTGAACGAGCCGGGAAACTCGCGGCCAACGGTTTCGAGCGTCTTCTGCACGTCGGCCAACTTGCCCAGACCAAGCTGTGCCAAGGCCAGGTTCGTATAAAGCTGGACGATCGGTTTCTTCCCGAGCGCCACCTGCTTGTTGATCTCGGCCACCAGAACCGACTCGGCCTCGGCGAATTCGCCGAAGTTGCTGTGACCGATCGCTCGGTTGTTCTGGCTCAGCGCCGGATTCTCCTTGTACAGCTCCAGCCCGCGACGCGTGCTCCGTTCGCGGTGGTAGTACACCTCGACGTCGGCGCGCTCGATGTCGGGCAGGCGCTCCCGATAGCGAAATGCGGCTGCATTTGCCGCGGCGACAACGGACCGCGGTGCGCCGTTGTTGTTCTCGTACACCGCCAGCTTTCGCCACGCCATCGCGAACGTGGAATCCTCTTTCAACGCCGCGCGAATCCGCGCGATCCCCTGCACCCAGTCGCCACGCATGTCGCCGGCCTCGAGCGCGCGCGAGTATTCGCGAAGCGCGACCAGTGACGTCGTGGTCGCCCGTTCCAACGATGGTGTCCGCGCAATGGACTTGAG
Organism: Gemmatimonadota bacterium; assembly: GCA_016874035.1. Taxonomy (GTDB): domain Bacteria; phylum Gemmatimonadota; class Gemmatimonadetes; order Gemmatimonadales; family Gemmatimonadaceae; genus Fen-1231. Next base: position 1,575 of record VGVM01000153.1, on the reverse strand, counting down.
CGACTCGCCAATGCGTGAGCGCATGCCGCGCGCGACCTTGTCCACGGCTTCCAGGATGTCGCCGGCGCCACTCGCGCCCTGCTGCACCGTGAACAGCGCGACCCCGGAATCCGCGCGCACGAGGTTCGCTGTCACCATGTAGCCGGCCCCGACCGGCGACACGGACCCCGTGACGATTAACGGGATGCCGTCACGCAGCGCCAGCATCTGCGCGGTCTTGTCGTCGAGCGCCGCATCGGCGTTCATCCGCATCCGCGTGAGGCCGGCGGCCACGTCGCCTGCGCCCACGAGCTGCACAGCCTTCGACTGCGAGAGCGATGTCCGCATGGCCGCCGCGACCACGCTGCCGAGCGACGTGTCCGTTGTTGACGACGTGAACTGCGCGACCAGCAGGCGCGAGTCGCGACCGACCGTGCCGGCATTCAGCAGCGACGCCGCCGGTCCGAGCCCGAACGCGCGGAGGATCATCACGACGGCGACCGCGAGCGCGACACCTCCGCCCGCGAGCATGCCGCCCCGCCACGTCCGTTTCCAGGAAACCACCGGCGCGACCTTGAGCGCCATCGTGGCCATCGTGGTGTGCACCTGCGTCCCGCCCGGCGTGTGCGCCGGCGTCGCGAGCAACGCGCGCCGGGCCGTGCGCTGCACGTACCATGTCACGAGCACGGCCGGGAGGCCGAACCCCGCGACCACCAGCGCCAGCGGCACCGTCCACTCCGGGAGGCCGATCCCAACCACGGCTGCGCGCGCCAGGATCCAGGTGGCCGCAAAGCTCGCGGCCCAGATGCCCAGTGCCTTCGGCAGCGACGTTTGCCGGGTGAGTGCCACGTGCCCCGCGGCGGACGAAGTCCCGCTGACGACGGCCTCGAGCTGCGCGAGCATTTCGCGCGCGGTCTGCGGACGATCGCCCGGCTGCTTGTTGAGGCAGGACGCCACCAGCGTATCGAGCGACGGCGAGACCTGCGGCGCGATCGAGCTGAGTCGCGGCGGGGTCTGGCCAAGGTGCGCGGCGAGCAGCTTGTGCGGCGCCGTATCAACAAATGGCGGGCGCCCGGAGACCAGCTCGAACGCCATGCAACCGAACGCGTAGATGTCGGCGCGGTGATCCGTCGCCGGGTCGCCGGCGGCCTGTTCGGGTGCCATGTAGGCCGGCGTGCCGAGTGACGTGCCGACCTGCGTGATACCCGTGGCCTGCGGCCCGGCCTGCGTGCGCGCTGCGGTGATGGCCTTGGCGATGCCGAAGTCCGTGACGACGGCGGCCTCGCCCGAGAGCAGGACGTTGTCCGGCTTGATGTCGCGGTGGACGATCCCGCGTTCGTGCGCGTACACCAGCCCGCGCGCGACGTCGCGCAGCACGTTGGTCGCCTCGCGCTCCGAGAGCGGCCCACGCTGAAGCCGGACGCGCAGCGATTCGCCCTCGACATACGGCATCGTGAACCAGGGCATTCCGGCCACTTCGCCGGCCGAAAGGACCGGGACGATGTTGGCCTGTTGCAGTGAGGCGGCGAGCTGGATTTCGCGCTGGAACCGTCCCGTGCTCAGCGTCGCCGCGAGGTCTGGCGAGAGCACCTTGAT
>VGVM01000152.1 GCA_016874035.1 Gemmatimonadota bacterium | reverse complement strand
CGGCTTCGCGGGCATTTTGCGGTGCCTCGGGTTGCTCTGTTCGACAGCTGCCCACACCGCCTGGTCGCGTAGCTTCGCGAGTGAAAGAAGTGGGGCGAGCATTGAGATGATGTAGTCGGCCATCTGATTCGGGTCTGCCTTCCGCGCGTCGATGCCGAGTTCATGCATAGGCGCCACCATGGCCCGGCACAGGTTGGCAATCATCTCCTCCGTAAAGCCCTCGGCAGGTGCAAGACCCGTTTCGAACCACTGGGCCTCGTAGAACTGCTCAATCACTGATCCCATCGCTGCCACCCAAAAAGAGGGAGGACCGCTCGGCGAGCCGAAGACCTTTCCCGCGCGACCCACCGCAAAGCGTCGGCCGTGCTCGCCGAGGGGAACGGCTGGGTCTGCGAGCGACAGGGCGTCGAGCATCGCCTGTCGTATGCGTTGCGTTTGCACGTCTTCGTCCATCGAGTGGAACTGCATCTGCATTTCGCCCGCTGCCTGCGGGCTACCGCTTCCAAAGGCGAGCCACTCAGGGCGGACCTGCAGCACGCTCGCGGCGGCTTCGAAGAACGCCGGGGTTGAGGGGGTGACGGTGAAGGTCCGAGCGTATTCGCTTGGCGTCAAGGGATAGCACGCGATGTGCTGTCGGCCGGTCTTGTTCGCCCCACGCCAGCGGGGCGCCAACCGGTCAGGCGTGGAGCTGGAGCGCCGGCTCGCGATTGAGCGCCCGCTCGATGTGCGCGGCGATGTCGTTGGCGGCCAGCTGAACCGGAGTCGCGGCCAAGTGGCTGTAGCGCTCCGTCATGGCAACGGAACTGTGGCCGAGTAGCTTCGCGACGATGGGAAGCGAGTAGCCCCGCGACACGCCCACGCTGGCGTAGGAGTGCCGGAGGTCGTGGAGGCGCACGTCGGGCAGATCAGCGGCCGTCCGGACTTGGCACCACAGGACGAACACCGCCGCGCGGCTCAGCGGCCGGAGCGGCGAAAGACCAGGGAACACAAACGGGCTGCCGCCAATTCGAGGGATCGTCCCTAGCAGGCGTTGCGCTGGTTCGCCGAGGTCACGGTGCGACCGGCCCGTCTTACTGTCAGGCAGTGTCGCCCGGGAGAAGTCCGGCGCCAAGTCCTTCCATCGGAGCGCCAGCGCCTCGCCGTCGCGCCGAACTGCTCGGGTACTTCGGCGACCCGGCAGCGGGAGACTCCTGCGGCGGCTGCGACCGCTGCGTCGCCGCATAGCTTTCCGTTCGTGCACGATTCTACGTATTTCACTGACCAGCATCTGGCCGTTCGCGAGATGGTACGCGCACTCGCCCGGGACGAAGTGGCACCCATCGCCTCAGCGCATGACGCCTCTCAGGAGTTTCCCTGGGCGACCGTGAAGCGCATGGCCGATCTTGGCCTCCTCGGCATCCCGTGGCCCGAATCGCTTGGCGGCGCCGGCTTCGACACCATCGCGTTCATGATCGCGATCGAGGAGATGGCGAAGGTCTGTGCGTCGCATTCCATCACGATTTCCGCGCACACGACGCTCGGTACGTCGCCGATCGTGAACTTCGGCACGGACGCGCAGCGGTCCAAGTACGTGCCGCTGCTTGCGGCCGGCAAGGTGCTGGGTGGGTTCGGGTTGACCGAGCCGGGCGCGGGGAGCGACGCCGGCGGCACGCGGACCACCGCGGTGCGGAAGAACGGCCACTACGTGCTCAACGGCACCAAGCGATTCATCACGCACGGCGGCGTCGGCGAAGTCTTTGTCGTGACGGCGGTCACGGACGCATCAAAGGACACGCGCGGTATCAGTTCATTCATCCTGACCAAGGAGACCTGCGATCTCCAGGCGACCGCGGCGGCGGGAATCGGCCATGATGATTCGCTGGTGCCCCTGCCGGGTTTCCGGTCGGGCAAGAAGGAAGACAAGCTCGGTTGGCGTGCGTCCGATACGCGGGAGCTGATCTTCGAGGATGTGGAAGTGCCGGTGGAGAACCGGCTTGGTGACGAGGGGCAGGGGTTCGTCAACTTCATGCGCACCCTTGATGCCGGCCGTGTGGGTATCGCCGCGCTCTCGATCGGGCTGGCACAGGGCGCGCTCGAGCAAACCATCCAGTACACGGCGACCCGCAGGCAGTTCGGCAAGGCGATCGCGGAGTTCCAGGGCGTGCACTTCTCCGTGGCCGATATCGCCACGCAGGTCGAGGCCGGGCGGCATCTCGTGTACCACGCCGCATGGCTGGCGCAGCATGGGCACCCGTACGGCCGCGAGGCGGCCATGGCGAAGCTCTTCTGCTCGGAACTGGCGATGCGCGCCACGATCGCGGCGGTCCAGCTGCACGGTGGCTATGGATACACGCGCGATTACCCGGTCGAACGGATGATGCGCGACGCCAAGATCGGGGAGATCGGCGAGGGCACGAGCGAGATCCAACGGATCGTCATCGCGCGGCACATCTTCCGCGACCTCGCAAGGATTTGACCCGGGCGCTACTGGCCATTAGCTATCGGGGAGCGGCGCCCGAGGGCGCCGCTTGTCATGTAGCGGCCCAGCGACCCGGGCCGCGTCACCAGACAGTCCCCCTGCTCGAGAGACCCACTTTCGGGATGCGCAACGCATTCGATCGTACGACCCATCGCCTGCTGACCGGTATCGGCCGCGCCCTCGCGTGCGTGCCGTGCGCTGGTCCGGTGGCGTCGTGGCCGATCCGCTCCGCGCAGGGTGACCACCCGGTTCTGTTCGCGCGCACATCGCTGCGGTCCGGCCGTAGCCGGCCGGCGATGGCGCTGGACTTCACACATTCCAAGAGCCATTCCATGCGAATCGCGGCGTCAGGGTCGCCGTGCGCATCGCCATGGGTGGACGTCAATGAAAAGAGAGATCTTGATCAGCGGGACGCAGCGCGAGATTCGCGTGGCGATCCTGGAGGACGACAAGCTCGTTGAGTTGCAGGTGGACCGACCGGAAGCCCGTCGCATGGTCGGTGACATCTATCTCGGCAGGGTTGAAGCGGTGCTCCCCGGTATCCAGGCGGCATTCGTGGATATCGGCA
>VGVM01000151.1 GCA_016874035.1 Gemmatimonadota bacterium | reverse complement strand
CCGGCGGCCCCGGAGACTCCACCGGTGGCGCCCGAGCCGGATTCCGCCGGCGAGGGCGCGCCGGCGCTCGACGAGGGCGACTGGTGGGGACCGTACCGGTACTTCATCAGGTAGGCTGACGCGTCGGGACGGCGATACGCTCCCACGTGACCTGCTGCCGGTTCGTCAGGAAGCGCAGGAAGCCGAGGATCGTTGCCCAGTTGAGCAGGCAGATCGCGCACGGGACGCTGACGAGCGGCAGCCGCCGCAGCCGCTGGCCCGCGGCAAAGCCGGCGAGCGCAATGCCATAGAACAGCAGCTGGGCGCCGAGCGCCCAAGCGTAGAGACGGCCGCTCGACGCGGCCCCGGCCGCCGCGACGAGCAGCGCCGCATGGAGCAGGGGCAGCGCCAGCCGCAGCGCCTTGTGCGACATGGTTTCGAACCAGAGGCGGTTGCGGCGCGGGCTCCACAGCCACCGTTCACGCGCGAAAAGCTGGAAGGAGCCGGCGCTCGTCCGGGCCTTGCGCGCGAGCTCCTGCCGTGCCGTTGCCGAGGCGCGGTCGTAGGCTCGGGCTTGCGGTTCGAAGAGCACCCGGAAGCCGCGCCTCCTAAGAAACTGCTCCGTTGAGGACCTCGCCGGTCGAAAGGTCGACAAGACCAAACCCGAGGTTTTCCGCGCGTTGACGGAGGCGGCGAACGACGCGGGTGCGGTGTTGAGCGTCGTACACGTCAGCGCCGGGGTCAGCGTACACGAAACCGTCTTTCAAGGTCCGGTAGACCAGGATCGCGAGTTTGCGGGCGGTCGCGGTAATCGCTTTGGCTTTGCCGACACGGTAGGCCAACCGACGATAGAACGCGCCGAGTGCCGTCTGCGTGCGTCCGAGATTCATGGCGCCGAGGCGAAGGATGGCGGCCGCGCGATTGGCCGACGGCTGCGTGCGACTGCTGAGGAGCCGTCCGCCGGAGATCTTGTTGTGCGGCGCGAGCGTCAGCCACGACGTAAAGTGCTTCTCGGTGGGCCACTTGCTCATGTCGGTCCCAATCTCCGAGAGGAGCCGGAGCGCGTTGTACGGACCGATGCCGTCGATCTGCGAGAGGTCGGCACCGGTCAGTTGATGCAAGGGTGTGCGCAGGTCGATGCGCGGCTCGTTCTTCTCTCGCGCGCGCGGCCGCCGGCGTGAGGGGGGCAATGGAGTCGTCGGGGCCGGGACGGTCGCGGTGAGCCGGGCAAGTTGCGCTTCGATCGCCGCATCGCACGCGGCAAGCTGGCGCTGGTACGTGTCGAAGAGTTCCAGATTCTGCTGCAGGACGAAAAGGTGTTCAGCACGGTAGTTGCCGGTGAGCGCCGCCTCGATCTCGGCCTCCGACGCGCGGCAGCGATAATCGCGATGCTGGGCGAGCTGCTGCGGATCGCGCTGACCGGCGATGATGTCGCGGAGGATCCGTAAGCCGGTCACCCCAGTGATGTCGCTCACGACCAACGGCAGCTGCACGTTCATCTGAATCAAGGCCTTCTGCATCCGCTGCACGAGGGCGCCCGCGCTCTCGATGAGCGTGGTCCGGTGGCGCAGATAGCCGCGCAGGGCGACGATCTGATCCGCCGGGCGGAAACTGCCACGCAGCAACCCCAGGATGTGCAGGTCGCGCAGCCACTCGCAGTCCGAGACATCACTCTTGCGCCCGGGGAGATTCTTCACGTGTCGCGCGTTCACGAGAATCACGTGAAAGCCGCGTGCGTCGAGTATCTCGAAGATCGGAATCCAGTAGACGCCCGTGGCCTCCATCGCGACGTGCGTGATGCGGCACGCCGTGAGCCAGTCGGCGAGCCGGTGCAGGTCGCCCGTGAAAGTGGCGAAGGACCGCACAGGTGTCGTATCCCGATCGGGCGGGACGGCGACGAAGTGTTCGGCCGACCCGCAATCGATGCCGGCGGCGTCGGGATGCAACCGCTCGAGGGCAGCGGGCGAGGTGCGAGGTTTGGACGAGGGACGACGGCGATTTCGCTTCATCGGAGGCTCCTGTAGACTGACGACTGCCTCCGGGAACAGGGATGCGGATGAGTGGCAATCTCCTAAACGGGATCACGCCGCGCGAACGGTGTGTCACCAATGACGATGCCGCGAATCCCCGGCCCACGCTAACCAACGGGCTGCAACGCACCAGTGGCGGGTCGGGCTCGGTTCCCGGAGGCCCGCCATTCTACGCACGCCGCACCGCCCGCAGTTTCTCGCCTGTCGAATCGCGATCACATCGCGTGGGCCGCTCACCACGCGCAGCGGGATCACCACGTCGTCGAGAATCGTGTCGTCCGGAATGGGCTCGAAGAGCGCGCGACGGATCGCATAGATCGCGCCCGTGGCGCCGACCGTCGAGTCGGTGCGCCCCTCGGTCGAGCGGATGAACTTCTCGTAGCGCCAGTAGAGCGCGGTGCCGCGTCCGGCGGCGGCCGCGACGACGGTCGAACACTGCACGACGATGACGCCGGGTGCCGCCCGCTCCCGAAGGGCGGCCTGCGCGAGCGCGCGCAGGGCCGCCGCGAGACGGATGCGATCGCCGGCCACGATGAGAGGTTGTGTCGCTCGCACCTCGATTCGGATCCCGCGGTCTTGACCGTCATGCATATCGCCGGCCACCTCTGCGACGAGCGCCGCCAGGTCGAAGGTCACGGTCGGCAGTGCCAGTTCGCCGGCCGCCAGCTTCCCCAGCTCGCTGAGCTCCGCAATCAGCGCGTTGATGCGCCCGCAGGCGCGCTCGGCCTCTTCCAGCATGTGGCGCTGGCGATCGGTGAGGGGGCTCGCCTGGTCGCGCAGCAAGATCCGGAGGTACCCGGCCGTCACCGTGATGGGGGTCCGGAGCTCGTGGACGGCCAGCGAGAGCGTGCGCGGGAAGAAGTTGTGTTCGGAAGTCATACGGGTGGTGAAGGCTATCACGGCATTCCGGCGTGCAAAGCTCGGCCGCGTGGCACGGAGCCTGCCGCACGCGGACTCGGCCCGCGGGCGACCGCCGAATGGTTGAGACGCCGGACGGCCGCCTGAGCCGGCGGCCGCGAGGCCTCTTATAATGGGTCCATGCTGATCCGCAACGCGCCCGATCTGCGGTATTCCGACGTGACGCCGAAGG
>VGVM01000150.1 GCA_016874035.1 Gemmatimonadota bacterium | reverse complement strand
CGTCGGGGACGCCGCTGGCGCCGACTTCGTGCCAGACGAGCACGAGATGGCAGAACCGCCGAGAGCTGCAAGGGCGAGCACACGCAAATAGCGCATCACAATCTCCGGGCGAGCTGCCGGATGGGGGTGGTGTGACCGCTCCTGCAATCGGTCACAAGTGCCGACCCCCAACGTTGACCCGGAGGGTGGACGAGTGTCAAGGGAACGGTGGGAGAGTAGGTTTTACGCCGCATGCACGCGCCACGCCCGTCCGATTCGCTCGCCGCCGCGCTTGCCGGCCGCTACGACCTCGAACGCGAGATCGGCGCTGGTGGCATGGCGACGGTGTACCTCGCGCGCGACGTCAAGCACAGCCGTCGCGTGGCGCTCAAGGTGCTCAAGCCCGAACTCGGGGCGGTGCTCGGCGTCGAGCGCTTCCTCGCGGAGATCCAGGTCACCGCCAACCTGCAGCACCTGAACCTGCTGCCGCTGTTTGATTCCGGCGAGGCGAACGGGCTGCTGTTCTACGTGATGCCCTTCGTGGAAGGCGAGAGCCTCCGCGCGCGGCTCGACCGCGAGAAGCAGCTGCCCGTCGATGAAGCCGTGCGCATCGCGACGGCGATCGCGGGCGCGCTCGACTACGCGCACCAGCACGGGGTGATCCACCGCGACTTGAAGCCGGAGAACATCCTGCTGCAGGCGGGTCAGCCGGTGATCGCGGATTTCGGGATCGCGCTCGCCGTGAGCAACGCCGGTGGCGCGCGCGTGACGCAAACCGGGCTTTCGCTCGGCACGCCGCAATACATGAGCCCGGAGCAGGCGACCGGCGACCGCGTGATTGATGCGCGGAGCGACATCTATTCGCTCTCGGCGATGGTCTATGAGATGCTCGTGGGCGACCCGCCGCACGTGGCGAGCACGGCGCAGGCGATCGTGGCCAAGGTGCTCACGGAGCGACCCGCCAGCGTGCAGGTCGCGCGGCCCGCGGTCGGTGAGGCCGTGGCGCACGCGGTGGAGCGCGGACTGGAGAAGCTGCCGGCGGACCGGTGGACCAGTGCGGGCGAGTTCGCCGAGGCGCTGCGCGGCAAGCTGAGCACCGGTGCGATGCGGTCGCGGACGCGCGCGACGATGGTCGGGAGTGCGGCGATCGCCGGCGCGCCACGGTGGATGCGAGCGGCGCTTGTCGCGACCACCGTACTGGCCGCAGGAGGGATTGGTGCCGCGGCGTGGTTCGCCACGCGACCTGTGCCGACCGCCGCGACAATGGCGTTCGAGCTTGGCCTGCCGGACAGCGTGACGCTGTACGGTGGTGGGGGGACGAAACTGGCGCTTTCCCGCGATGGAACGAAGCTGGTCTTCGTTGGCGTGAAAACCGGCCGCGTCGCGCTATACCTGCGTCGCATGGACGATCCTGCCGCACAACTGATTCGTGGGTCCGAGCTGACGGTGGGCACAGGAAATGTGTCGCCCGCGATTTCGCGCGACGGTGCGCGCGTCGTGTGGCAGGACGGATCCGTTGTGCGATGGCTGCCGATGGAAGGGGGCACGGCGCAGGTGGCCGCGGACTCGGGCGCCGGTGTGAGCTGGGGAAGCGACGGCCTCATGGTGTTCACCAAGGCGGGGGCCGTAGTGGCCGCGCGCGCAGAGAGCCGCGCAGCGCAGCTTGTCGCGCGACCGGATACGTCGCGTGGGATCTACCAATTCGGATGGCCCGACGTGCTGCCCGGCGAGTCGCACGCGCTGGTGGCGCTCACGACCACCGCGAGCGGTCCTCCGCTGGATTCGATGCGGTCGGGGGTGGTGTCGCTGACCGACGGAACGATCGTGGACCTCGGCGTTCGCGGAACGAACCCGCACTATGTGGCTTCAGGCCATATCATCTTCGGACGCTCGCCTGGGCTGGTGCTGGCTGCGCCTTTTTCACTGCGGAGCCGGACGATTACCGGCCCCGAAACCGTGCTCCTGGACGGCGTCTGGTTGGGTGGCGGCGGTGCTGGGGGCTACGCCGTGGCGGACAACGGAACGATCGTGTTTCATCGGGGCAATCAGGGCGTGCGGCGAAACCTGATTGCCGTGGACCGCGCCGGCGGCGAGCGGCGCATTGCAGGAGAGGGACGGGAGTATTTCGCGCCGCGAGTGTCACCGGACGGCGGGCGCATTCTCGCCAGCGTCGGCTTCACGATGAACAACTCCTCAACCCATATCGTGCTCGTGGACGCCACCACCGGCACCACGCAGCCGCTTACCCGCCCCGACTCGGGGTACCTGGCCGCATGGTCGCGTGACGGCTCACGCGTGCTTGTTGCGAGACCAACGCGTGGTGCCGCCGCATATGAAATCGCCTCACGGGCGGCGGACTTGAGCCCGGGCGAGACTGTGCTAGCCCGCGGCTTCCCTCGCCGGGTCACGCAGATTTCGCTCGGCCCCACACCTGGATTCGCCGCGATGGCGATGACCAGCGGATCATTCGGCAGCGACGTGCTGATCGCGCCGGCAGACTCCTTAGGCGCTACACGAGTGTTTGTAACGGAAAGGGCGTCTCACCGGGCGCCCGCGCTCTCACCCGACGGCCGCCTGCTCGCGTGGATGTCGGACGAAGTCGGGGCAGGGTTATTCGAGGTGTACGTGTCCCCAGTGCCGGGACCGGGGCCCCGCCTGCGAGTGTCAGTTAGCGGTGGTCGCGAGCCGGTCTGGTCCCGCACCGGTTCCACGCTGTACTTCCGAGGGCCCAGCCGGATGATGGCGGCGGAGATTTCAACGACTCCGCTCAGGGTCACCAAGCTCGACTCGCTCTTCGTTGACCCCTACGTCCGCGATGGGGGCGGCACGCTCAGCCAAAACTGGGACGTTCTTCCCGGCGGCCGTGAGTTCCTGATGATTGCCCAGGAGCGCACGCAGTCCGCGCTCCCGCACGTGATCCTTAATTGGCAGCAGATGCTCGCTGCGTGCGCTGGGGCGGCGAAGCGCAGTCCGTAGCGGCAGCGCTGCGCTTCGCGATCACTGAAGACCCTTCGCGCTCGGGCGGCTAGAAGTGGTTTCAAAACTGGCGCAGGGTGATCAACATGCAGGCGGCGTGCAAGAACGCGCGGTAGTGCTCGATCTTGTTCTCGTAGCGCGTGACGAGGCGGCGGAAGTTGTGCAGCCAGGCATTG
>VGVM01000149.1 GCA_016874035.1 Gemmatimonadota bacterium | reverse complement strand
CCACATTTACAAGTGCCGCGGCGTCGGCGTCTTCTACGACGAAGTCAACCTGCACCAGTCCAACATCACCGGCAGCCACATCAGCTATTGCGCGGGCGGCGGCATCGTGTCGCGCGGCGGCAACGTTCGGAACATCCACATCGGCAACTGCGACATCGAGTCGAACATGGCCACCAACACACCGCCCACCGCGAACATCCTCATCGACGCCACGGGCGGGGCTGTCGGTGAAATCGCCATCACCGGATGCACCATCCAGCACAACAGCCCCGGCCCGGACTCGGCGAACATCCGCATCCTCGGCAGGGGTCACATGCCGGGACTGGCCGCGCGCGGCGCATCGCCCGTGACCAGCGAAGGCCATGTCACGATCACCGGCAACGTGCTGAGCGACGTGCAGGTGAACGTCCACCTCAAGGAGGCGCGCGGCGTGACGCTCACGGGCAACACGTTCTGGATGGGCTATCGGCATGACTTGCTCGTGGAGGATTCGAGCAACATCGTCATCGGCCCAAACAACCTCGACCGCAACCCGCTCTACAACTACGGCACCAGCTCCAACGCGAACGGCGGCGTTGTCTTCCGCAACTCGCGCGACTGCACCGTGACCGGCCTGCACGTCAACGGCGCGTGGCGCAAGTCCGCCGCGGTGCTCGTCGAGAAGTGCGACCGCATGAACTTCTCGAACCTCTCAGTCCTCGACAGCGACGGCGTTGGCTTGCTGCTCAAGGACACGACGAACACTCGCCTCGCCGGCTGCGTGGTCCGCGACGATCGCGCGGTGAAGCAAATGACGCGCTCGTTGCAAGTCACCGGCGGCCGCGGCAACTGGATCCTCCAAAACCTGCTCGCCAACGGGCACGACATCGCGCCCGGCACGGCACGGGTCGAGGGCAATTACGACGGGAAGTGAGAATGAGCGCGACGGCTTCAACGGCTCGATTCCTACGCCCGGTCACTTTCGCGGTCGTGCTCGCGCGGATGGCCGTCGCCGGGATTGCGTCCGCGGCGGAGCCCGCGCGGATGGAGCGCGTCGTGGTCTCGGCGGACGGGCGCGGCTTTGCGCTTGCGGACTCGGGGCGGCCGTTCGTTCCGTGGGGATTCAACTACGATCACGACGATGCCGGCCGGTTGATCGAGGATTACTGGGAGCGCGAGTGGCCGAGGGTCGAGGAGGATTTCCGCGAGATGAAGGAACTCGGCGCGAACGTCGTGCGCATCCATTTGCAATTCGCGAAGTTCATGGACACCGCGACGAAGCCCAACGCTGCCGCGCTCGCGCAACTCTCGAAACTTCTCGCGCTCGCCGAGCGCACCGGCCTGCGGCTCGACCTGACCGGCCTCGGTTGCTACCACAAGCAGGACGTGCCGGCGTGGTATGACGCGCTCGACGAGAAGTCCCGCTGGGCGGCGCAAGCGACGTTTTGGGAAGCCGTCGCCGTGACTTGCAAGGACAGCCCGGCCGTGTTCTGCCACGACTTGATGAACGAGCCCGTGGTCGCGGGCGGACGGCGCAAGCCCGGTGAGTGGCTCGGCGGCGCGTTCGCGGGGAAACACTTCGTGCAGTTCATCACGCTCGATGCCGCGGGCCGTGAGACGCACGCGGTCGCGCGGGAATGGACGCGGCAACTCGTCGCGGCCATCCGCAAGCACGACCGCCGGGCGCTGGTGACCGTGGGGCTCGTGGACTGGAGCCTCGACCGGCCAGGGCTGCGCAGCGGCTTCGTGCCGGACAAGATCGCGCCCGAACTCGATTTCATCTGCGTGCACCTGTATCCGAAACGCGGTTCGCTCACCAAGGACATGGAGACGCTGCGCGGGTTTGCCGTCGGCAAGCCGGTGGTGATCGAGGAGACGTTTCCGTTGCACGCGGGCATGGCGGACTTCGGCGCGTTCGTGAAGGAGTCTCGCGGCGTCGCGTCCGGCTGGGTCGGGTTCTATTGGGGCAAGACGCTCGCCGAATGCCGGAAGAGCCGCGATTTCAAGGACGCGCTGATGGTGGCGTGGCTGGAGTTCTTCCAGCGCGAGGCGGAGCCGATGACGAAACCCCGGTAGGCTTGCGCGGTCCTCGAATTCGCACGAACCGGCAGGCGAGAAAGCAGTTCACTTCGCCTCTGAGGTCGCGCACAGTCCGGCCGTTCAATAATCGCGGTCAAAACTCAGGAGCATTCCGCACATGGACTGGTTCTATTCCGACGCCGGGCAGCAAAAGGGGCCGGTCACATCCGAGCAACTCAGCCAACTCGTCGCGCAAGGCGTGATCCGCGCCGACACGCTCGTGTGGCGTGACGGCATGGCGGCGTGGCAGCCGTATTCGCAGGTGAGTGATCCGTCGCTGCCGCAGGCGCAGGCGGCGAAGGTCATTTGTTCGCAATGCGGCCAGATGTTCGAGAGCGACCAGACATTCCGGCACGGCGACTTTGACGTATGCGGCGATTGCACGCCTTCGGATATGCACCGTGCGAATGAGGGCGAGCCGAAATCGCTTCCTGCGGCGAAAGCCGCCAAGGCGCTCGAAGCGGCCAGCGTCCTGATGATCATCCACTCGAGCCTGTGCCTCGTGGCCGCTCTGATCGGCCTGTTGGGCTTTCTCGGCGTCATGGCAGGGTTGTTCATGCCGGAAGTCCGTCCGGGGGACACGGTGATGAGAGTGATGATGACGTTCCGTGGCGGGTTCGGCATCGCGTGGTGCATCTTCGGGTTGGTGCTGCACTCCGTTGTGATTGCGGGCGCGCTGAAGATGCAACGGCTGCAGTCGCACAAGATCGCGCTGGCCGCGGCGACGATCACGCTGGTCACGCCGTTCTGCTGCTGGTCGTGGTGGTGTCTGTTCGGCACTGTCCTCGGTATCGGGGCGCTCGTTCAACTGAACAAGCCTGAGATTCGCAGCGCGTTCCCGGATGGCCTGAGCACGATCATGCCCTACAAGAACAAGCCGGCGCTGGTCGCCTTCTACTGCGGCGTCTTCGGCCTGATCCCTGTTTTTCTCGGTCCGCTCGCGCTGTTTGGTATCGTGCCGCTCGTGCTCGGCATCATGGGCCTCCGGAACGCGCGCGCGAATCCCGGCGCCAAGGGCACGGCACACGCGTGGGTTGCGATTGTTTTGGGCGGGCTCGAAACCCTGGTCGGCATTGTC
>VGVM01000148.1 GCA_016874035.1 Gemmatimonadota bacterium | reverse complement strand
GTGCCGGCGAAAGGAGCCCGCGGCGCTTCGGGTCTTCCTTGATCGTGTTCGTGCTTGCGCCCTTCTCGATCCCGCTCACGATCTCCGTCCACGTCTTGCCGCCGTCGGTTGTGCGGAAGAGGTGGGGATTCAAGTCGTCGAGGCGCAGCGTGTTCACCGCGGCGTACGCCGTGTTCGCGTCGAAGTGCGATGCGTCCATGATCGAGACCTTCATCCACGGGCCGATCGCCGGCGGCGTCACGTCCTTCCACGACTTGCCGTTGTCACGCGTGACGTGGATCAGCCCGTCATCGGTGCCTACCCAGATCGTGTTCGAGTCCACCGGACTCGGCGCGATCGTGTAGATCACGCCGCGCTGCGACGGCGCGGCTGCCGGCGTCCCGATGTACTTGCCCACGCTCTTCGGGACGTCCCACGTCGTGCGCGTGAGGTCGGGGCTCTTGCGTTGCCAGTGCTGGCCGCCGTCCACCGTCTCCCAGAGGACATTCGTCGAGTAGTAGAGCTTCTTCTTGTTGGTCGGCGAAAAGAGGATCGGCATGGTACGGATGCCGCGGAAGAGATTGGGCCCGCTGGCACCGCCTCCGCGCCCCGCGCCGGCGTTCGGCGAAACGTTCTGCGTTTGGCCCGTGCGCCGATCGAAGCGCGTCACGGTTCCGCCGTAGAAGATGTCGGGGTTGAGCGGGTCGGGCGCCACATAGCTGTACTCGGACGCGCCAACGGGATGGAACTCGCGGTAGCCGATCGAACCGTCGTTGCCGCGGCTCTTCACGCACGCCGAACCCGACTCCTGCTGGCCGCCGCAAAGTTCGTACGGCCACATGTTCGTCGCCGTGACGTGATAGAACTGCGCGGTGGGCTGATTGTACCACGAGCTCCAGGTCTCGCCGCCGTTGACGGTGATCACTGCGCCTTGATCGGCGACGAGGAGCTGGATGTCGGGGTTGTTCGGGTTGATCCAGAAGCGCTGATAGTCGTCGCCTCCGGGCGCGCCACGCACCGACTTCCACGTCATGCCACCATCGGTGCTCTTCCACGAAACGACGTTTGCCGAGTACACGACGTCGGGGTTGCGCGGATCGACGGTGAGCGCCGCGAAGTCGTCGCCGCGGCCGAAAATGCGATTGTCATCGGTCGTCCGCGTCCACGTGGCGCCGGCGTCGTCGCTGCGCCAGATGCCGCTCTTCGCCCCGGCCGTCGCGGTGATGTACAGCCGGTTCGCGTTGCTCGGCGCAACCGAAATGCCGATGCGGCCGAGTCCGTCTGCCGCGGTGGGGAGACCGCCCGCGAGCTTTGTCCACGTGGTCCCGCCGTCGGTCGTCTTGTACATCGCGGTCCCGGGGCCGTTGAAGGCGCCGTTCTCCCACGGCCCCTGACGAGCTTCCCACATGTCGGCGTAGAGCGTGTTCGGATCGCTTGGCGACATCACGATGTCGGCGCCGCCGGTGTTCTCATCGGTGTAGAGGACCTTTTCCCACGTGCGGCCGCCGTTCAGCGAGCGGAAGATCCCGCGCTCGGCGTTGGGGCCGTACGGATGTCCGAGTGCGGCGACGAAGACGCGATCGGGATTGCGTGGGTCAATGGCAATGCGGGGGATCTGCTGCGCGTCGCCGAGTCCGATGTGCGTCCATGTCTTGCCGGCGTCGGTGCTCTTCCACATCCCGTCGCCGGTGGAGAGGTCGGGGCGCTGGAGCCCTTCGCCGCTGCCGACGTAGATGACGTTCGGACTGCTCAGCGACACCTCAATGGCACCGACTGACTGCGATGGCTGGTCGTCGAAGATCGGGTTCCAGGTGCGGCCGTAATCCGTGGTCTTCCAGACGCCGCCGTTGGAGGGCGCCATGTAGAACACGTTCGGTTGCGTGGGCACGCCCGCGGCGCTCTTCGTGCGCCCCGCGCGGAAGGGACCAATCATGCGCCACTTCAGGTTCTGGATGGCGTTGACCGGAAACGTCGGTTGCGCATTTGAGAACGATGCGCACACAGCGGCAAGGACAAGGGCGCGGCGGAGCACGGGCGGCCTCGGATTCAGGTAGTGACTGAATCTCGTTGACGGCGGGTGCCTATCGCAAATACGGCACCGGCGGGACTACCGGGGAACGCCGGTTACTACGCGCAAATGGCGGCGTAGCGGCCACGCCAGCTACACCCGACGACTACCCGACCCGCCCGTCGTTGTTGAGGTCAGCGCCGACGTGCTTCTCAAGGCGTTCGAGCGTGGTGTTCAGGGTCCGCTGGAGCTGCGCCACCTGGTTCTCGAGCATGATGACGCGATGCTCGATGCTGGTTGACCGCTGCGCTTGGTCGCGGATCTGCGAGTGCTGGATGAGGTCCCAGAAGAGGCCCATGGGGGAGTCGGTGTGGAAGGGAAGTGGTCGGCGCTGCTGATATCGAACGCACTACGCGCGTCGCCTGGCCCTGGTGTCACCGATGGTCGCGGCTGTCCGGCCCCACTCACTCCGCCGTCAACCGCCTCACTAGCTCGCGTACGCGCACTTCCACTTCGCCCACCGCGCGGTCAATCGCCGCCGCGGTCTGCGCCGATGCGCCACCGACCTCGATATCTGACGCCGTGCGCAGCGCGGCCACGTACCAGCGGCCCCAGGTCTCGACGATCCGACGCTCGACCACCTGATCGCCCCCGCGCGCGAGCGATTCGCGGCCGAGCGCCCACTCGGCGTCGAGTCGCGACATCGCCGCCGCGCGCACTTCTGCGACGATCGCGCGCGCCGCGCTGCCATCCGCGGACGCCAGCATCAGCCCGCTCACGAGCGCCGCCGTCGCCGCGTTCCGCAGCGTCGTCGCCGAGACCTTGTCTATCCGATCGCCATCCGTGTGATAGAACTGGTCCGTGAAGTGCCAGAACAGCACGCCGGGCTTCCCGTTGTTGAGGTACGCGGTGTGATCGCTGCCGCCCTCGAACGGATTGGTCTTCACGACCCACCCGGTCGCACGCGACTGGTCCACTGCGCGTCCGATCAGGTAATCATTGAAATAGTGCGGCTTCATCTGCTCCTCGGTCATCGGGCTGCCGCCCCACTCCGAGTGCTTGTCGTCGCCGCGCGTCCAGATGGCCGAAGGGTCCGGCATTTTCTCGATCAGGAACGTGCCGCCGGTCTTCTCCGTGTCCTGCCCGACCATGTCGAGCGACACGCCCCACTTCACGCCCTTGAGGCGCACGGTGTCCTGCTTGAGGTAGCGATCGGTGACGCGGATCTCCTGGCCCCAGAGCATCGTGATGGTCCGCTTCGGATCCGCCGCGCCCGATTTCACGAGCGCCGCC
>VGVM01000147.1 GCA_016874035.1 Gemmatimonadota bacterium | reverse complement strand
ACCGACCTGCAAGCCATCGCGATCACGCCGAACTTCGTGCAGCGGGTGGACGGCATCTTCGTGCGGCGCACCGACGTGGTCCAGTTCACGCGCGCCGACCTCGATTCGGTCAAGGCGGCGGTCCCGCAGGCCACGGCGGTCGAGGTGGCCGTGAACGGCGGTACGATCGCGCAACGCGACGCGGGATCGCGCGGTCGCGGGCTCACGCTGCACGCCACGGCATCGACGGAGCCCATCGCGCTCCGCGGCGACTCGATCCGGCTGCGGGCAGGCCGGAACTACACCGACGCCGAGGAGCGCGCACGCGCACGCGTGGTTGTCCTGCGTGCGTCCGCCGCCGACACGCTCGGCATCGCCGACTCCGCCATGGGGACGGCCGTGCTCCTGCAGGGGCACCCGTTCACGGTCGTGGGCGTGCTCGCGCCCGAGGAGGGCGAACGCCTCGAGGCGTTCGTGCCGTTCGGCACGACCGACGGTGTGATCTTCGGGTTCGGCGGCGCCCCGTTGCCGCCGCAGTTGTCGCTGACGGCGAGCAGCATCGAGAACGTTCCCCTCGCGAAGCAGCGTGCCGAGCAGTTCTTTGCCCGGCGCTACGGACAGGCGTGGCGTGAGCGCGTCAACGTGATCGCGAACAGCACTCGCGTCGAGCAGCTCACGCAGGCGATGCGGGTCTTCAAGATCCTGATGGGTGCCGTGACCAGCGTGTCGCTGCTCGTGGGTGGGATCGGGATCATGAACGTGCTGCTCGCGGCGGTCGTCGAGCGGACGCGCGAGATCGGGATCCGGAAGGCGGCCGGCGCGCGGAACCGCGACATCCTCGTCCAGTTCCTCTCGGAGTCGGTGACGATCACGAGCGCCGGTGCCGCGCTGGGCGTGATGCTGGGCCTCGGGATCGCGTTCCTCGCGGCGGCGATCATGCGCGCGCAGACCCAGGCGCCCGTGCATGCCGCCGTGACGCCGACGACGATCCTGGTCGCGGCGCTCGCCTCAGTGGTCGTCGGGCTTACCTTCGGCCTGTACCCCGCGCTTCGCGCGGCCCGCCTGTCGCCGATCGACGCGATCCGGCACGAGTAGCCTCGTTCGCGCCGGTCCGCTCGGCCAGCGCGCGGAGGAACCGGCCGGTGTGCGAGGTGGCGTGGCGCGCGACTTCCGCCGGCGGTCCCATCGCGACGACGCGCCCGCCGCCCGAGCCGCCCTCGGGGCCCAGGTCCACGACCCAGTCGGCGCGCGCGATGACATCGAGGTTGTGCTCGATCAGGAGCACCGTGTGCCCCGCCTCAACCAGCCGGTCGAGCACGCGAAGCAACTTGCCGATGTCGTCGGCGTGCAGCCCGGTGGTCGGTTCGTCCAGGATGAACAGCTTACGGCCCTGCTTCTTCGTACCCGCGACCAGTTCGCGGGCGATCTTCAGTCGCTGCGCTTCGCCGCCGGACAGCGTGGTCGCCGGTTGCCCCAGCCGCAGGTAGCCGAGCCCGACCTGCTGCACCTGCCACAGCGCCTGGCCGAGCTTTTCTTCGCGGGGAAACGCGCGGATCGCCTCGTCCACGGTGAGTTCGAGGACGTCCACGAGTGAGCGCCCGTTGACCTTCACCTCAAGCACGTCCGGCTTGAACCGTCGTCCTTCGCACTCCTCGCATGGGACGAAGAGATCGGCCATGAAGACCATCTCCACTTCCTGGTATCCCGCGCCTTCGCAGCGCTCGCAGCGGCCGCCCTTCACGTTGAAGCTGAAGGTGCTGGCGGTGAATCGCTTGCTGCGGGCGAGCGGCACGTTGGCGAACATCTCGCGAATCGCGTCGAAGGCCTTCACGTACGTCACCGGGTTCGATCGCGGTGTGCGCCCGATCGGCTCCTGGTCCACGAGGACCACGGCATCGAGCGCCTCGACACCCTCGAGACTGTCGTAGGCGCCGACGCGCTCACCGAGGTGCTGCTTGGCGGTGTGCTCGCCCGTCAGGCGCTGCTCGAGCGCGCGATAGAGCACGTCGTGCACGAGCGTGCTCTTGCCACTGCCTGAAACGCCGGTGACGCACGTGAACGCCCCGAGGGGGATTCGCACGGGATCGCCGGCCAGGTTGTTTTCGCGCGCACCGCCGAGCTGGAGCCAACGACGGCCGAGCGTCCTCGCCGGGGCGGCGGGGACCGCGGCCGCGCCCGAGAGATAGCGGCCCGTCAACGGGCTGCCGGATACAGCGTCCGCCGGCGTGCCTGCGAACACCACGGCGCCGCCCGCGGCTCCACTGCCGGGGCCAAGCTCGACCATCCAATCCG
Organism: Gemmatimonadota bacterium; assembly: GCA_016874035.1. Classification (GTDB taxonomy): domain Bacteria; phylum Gemmatimonadota; class Gemmatimonadetes; order Gemmatimonadales; family Gemmatimonadaceae; genus Fen-1231. Next base: position 1,054 of record VGVM01000147.1, on the reverse strand, counting down.
CCGCGCGCATGGCGTCCAGGTCGTGCTCGACCACGACGACCGTATTGCCCGCATCGCGAAGGCGCGCGAGCAACGACAGCAGGCGGTCGAGGTCGCGGGCATGCAGGCCGATGCTGGGCTCATCGAGGACGTAGGTCGCGTCCACCAGCCGCGAGCCGAGCGCGTTCGCGAGGGTGATGCGCTGCGCTTCGCCCCCCGACAGCGTCCGCGCCGGCCGGTCCATCGTGAGGTACGTCAGGCCCACGTCGGCCAGAAACTGCACGCGATCCCGCGCCTCGCGAAGGATGTGGGAGGCAATCGCCAGTTCGGCGCCCGTCAGGAAGAGCGCGCCCAGCCAGTCGCGTAAGGCGCCGATCGGCATCGCACACGCCGCGGCGATGGACTGCCCGCCGACCCGGACGTTGAGCGCGTCGGGCTGCAGGCGCGCGCCCCCGCAGGACCGGCATTCCTGCGCCGTTTGATACCGCCGGAGGAAGACCCGGATGTACTGCTTGTACTTCTTGGGCTCCAGCGACTCGAGGTGCCGCACGATGCCGAGAAAGCCCTTGGCCTTTCCGCGCAACAGCTGCTCGCGCTGGTCACGGTGGAGTTCGTTCCATGGCCGGTCCATCGGGATGCCTTCACGACGGCAGAACTCGGCAAGCGCGCGCCGTTTGTTGTCGTACCGCGGCATCGTCCACGGGGCGATGGCGCCGAGCTTGAGCGTCTTTGCCCCGTCAGGAACGATCAATGCCTCATCGTATTCCAGCGTCGCGCCAAACCCGTTGCAGGTCGTGCACGCGCCCTGGGGGCTGTTGAACGAAAAGAGCTGCGGCACGGGGGCCGGCGCCACGTGACCGTCGTTGGGGCAGCGGAACGCCGTGGTGAACGCGCGGCGCGCAGGGACGGCGTCGGTGAGGAGGGCGAACGCATCGCCGTCGCCCTCCCGAAACGCCGTCTCGAACGCATCCACGATTCGCACGCGTTGGTCGGCGCTGACGACCACGCGATCCGCGACAACCAGCAGCTCGTCCGCGGCGGCCAGGTCGGCGCCGACGGCGAGTTCGTCGAGGTG
>VGVM01000146.1 GCA_016874035.1 Gemmatimonadota bacterium | reverse complement strand
AGCGACGCGCCCGCGCAGGGCTGAGGTCCCTGGGCTATCGTTAGCGGTCATGGCTGACGCGCCCCCCGCGAAGAAATCGAAGTACGACCGTTCCATCGTCGAGGGGCCACTTCCCGCGGCGGTCTGGAAGATTGCGTGGCCGACCGTCGTTGCGAACGTGATCGGCGGACTGCAGGGGATGGTGGATCACATCCTGGTCGGCAACCTCGTGGGGTTCACCGCCAACGCCGGCATCGGTGTGGCGTGGCAGATCTTCCTCGTGGTGATCGTGTTCATCTCGTCGCTCTTCAGCGGTATGAGCGTCATGGTCGCCCGCTTCGCCGGCGCGGGCGAGACCGACAAGGTGGATCGCGTCGTGTACCAGGCGTTCATCACCGCCGTCGGCCTCTCGGCGCTGGTCCTCGCGCCGATCGGCTGGTTCTCCTCACCGGCGCTGCTCCGGCTCGTGAACGCCGCCCCTGAGGTCGCGGCGGAGGCCCTGCCCTTCCTGCGCATCATGTTCGTGTTCAGCACCGGCATGTTGATCTTCTTCATGCTGGCTGGTGCACTGCGTTCGGCCGGTGACGCCCGGACGCCGATGGTGCTCGGCGTGGTAATGACCGTGCTGAACCTGGCCCTCAACATCGTGCTGATCCGCGGCATGGGCCCGATCCCGGCGATGGGCACGAAGGGAGCGGCGATCGGCACCTGCCTCGCGTCAGGCCTGATCGGACTGTTCGCCCTCTGGCGGCTGATTCGCGGCGGCTGGGTGGTCTCGTTCCCGAAACACCACGGCTACGCGCCGGATTGGGACATCATCAAGTCACTGTTCCGGTTCGGCCTGCCGACCGGCATCCAGGGAATCGCGATGAACATCGGCGGCGTGCTGATGCTCTCGTTCATCGGCTCGCTCGCGCAGAGTGCCGCGGCACAGGGCGCCTTCGCGGTGGCGTACACGGAACTCTTCTCGTTGATCACCTGGACGGCGACGGGCCTCATGGGCGCGGCGGCCGCCGTGGCGGGACAGAACCTCGGCGCGCAGCACCCGGACCGGGCGGAACAGGCCGTGCATATCGCCGCCCGTCATGGACTCACCGGAGCCGCGTTCCTCGGGTTCTTCTTCATGTTCTTCCCGACCCAGCTGCTCGGGCTGTTCGGGATGCACGACCCGGTGGCCGTGGGCATCGGCGTGCAACTCCTCCGCGTGCTCAGCATCTCCGGGCTCTTCGTGACGGCGGCGCTCACCTTCACCGGCGGCCTGCAGGGCACCGGCGACACGAAGAGCCCGCTCTACATCTCGATCATCTCGCAGGTCGTGGTACCGCTCGGCATTTGTTTCGTGATCCGGACGTTCTTCCACCTGGAGCCGCTGCACATCTGGCTCGCCATCCTCGCCGGCCATATGACGCGCTGTGCGCTCAGCGTCACGCGCTTTCGCCAGGGCAAGTGGCGGAACATCCGGGTCGAGATCCCGGCCCACTAGCACCCTGAAACGACAGCGGGCCGCCGGAGGATCCGGCGGCCCGCGTTCGTTTCCTGCTACCGCTCCGGCAAGTCGCTTACGGCACCACGACGTTGTTCAGGTCCGTGAGCGCCTTCTGCAGCATGTTGATGCGCGGCGCATCGCACGAACCGCCCTTGTCGGCGTTCAGCGACGACGCCACCTGGCTCAGCCCTTCGCGGCGCGCCTGCCCGCTCGCGCGCTCCGCGTTCGCGATGCTCTGCCGGACCGCGCTGATGCGCGCCGCCGAGAGGCACTTGTTCCGCTCAAGCTGGTCCACGAACGACTTGGCCAGCGGGAAGCTGGGCGGCCAGTCAATCTTCGGCTGGCCCTGCGCATTCAGGTAGGTCCAGCGCACCGTCTTCGCCGCGTCAATCTCGTTCTGCGAGATGTGCTCGGTGGGCACGAGTTCGGCGATGTCGAGGCCACGCGCGATCTCGGAGCTCACGATCGCGCCGTTGTACCAGTACACCGACCACGAACCACCGGACGTAAAGCGGCTCCCGTCAACCGGCCCGCGGTCGAAGAAGCCGATTTCCTTCGGGTTCTTGGCGTCCGTCCAGTCGAACAGCGAAATGCCGCCCTGATACCACGACTGGATCATCACGTCGCGGCCGGGGATCGGGACGAGCGAACCGTTGTGCGCCACGCAGTTCTCGAGTGCGGTCTGCTGCGCCGGAAGCTTGTAGTAGCTCTCGAATACCAGCTTCCTGTTGCGGATCGAGAAGATGGCGTTGGAACCCCACTCCTTCTTGTCGCCTTCGCGGCACTTGGGGGCGCCACCGCCGCCCCACTCATCCGAGAAGAGCAGCTTGGTGCCATCGTTGTTGAACGTGGCGGAGTGCCAGTAGGCGAAGTTCGAGTCGGCGACGGCGTCGAGCCGCACCGGGGCAACCGGGTTGCTGATGTCGAGCAGGATGCCGTGTCCTTCGCAGGCACCGCCGGCCAGGCCGAGTGCCGGGTACACCGTGATGTCGTGGCACTGCCGGTTCGCCGAGATCGGCGAGACGCCGGGTGTGAGCGGCGCACCGCCGCGGCCACCGCCGCCGGTGAAGAGGCGCGTGACCGTCTCCGTCACGCTCGCGCGAATCGCGTTGGAGTCGGCAGCCGTCGCAGCGCCCGACCCACCACGCGCACGCACGGCGCTATCCAGCAACGGTCGGACGAACTGCGGGGGCGGGATGATCTCCTGGCCGCTCGGCAACGTGACGACAAACGCGTTGGCTGCACGCGCCGCCGCAATCGCGCGCCGCTGGTTCTCGATGTCCACCTGCGACTCGCCGTGGGTCGGCGGCGCGGTGAGGCCGGTGAAGATGTTCGCGCGGTTCGTGACCGCCGCCGCCGCCGGGTTGTTCAGCGGCACCTTGATGATCTCGATGCGCCAGAGCGAGGCATCGGGATTGTTCGGGTTCTGGGTGGTGCAACCGGCGAGTTCGTTCGGCGAGCGAATGCCGGCGGAGCCCGACACGTAGATGTAGATGTTGTCGCGATCCGACGGATGCTCGAGCACCGTGTGGGTGTGCGATCCGCGGCAGGTCTGCACGTTCTTCAGGAGCTTCGGGTTCCGGATGTCGCTGATGTCGAACACGCGGACACCGCGCATACGGTCCGGGCTCACCGAGTCGGCGGCAGTCGTGCTGCCGAGCTTGCAATCATTGCGGCCGTTGTTCGCCTCGGACGATACGAACATCAGGTTGCGGTACACCGACACGTCGTTCTGCGACGCCGGGCATGGGAACGCCGTCACGAGCTGCGGGCTCGCCGGGTTCGAGATGTCCCAGATCACCGGGCCGGCGTAGTTGCCCTGGATGGCGTAGTTGCCGAGGAACGTGAGGTCGGAGTTCGTCTGGCCGAGGAAGCCCGGCGGCGAGACGGCCTTGGCGGTGACCTTGAGGCCGCTGACAGCTTCGCAGGCGTC
>VGVM01000145.1 GCA_016874035.1 Gemmatimonadota bacterium | reverse complement strand
GACCCGCGCGCCTACGAGTCGCTCCCGTTCAATCGCGCGGGCGCGTACGACCTGCTCGTGATGGGCGGCAGCGTCGTGATCCCCGGCTTCGGACCTGTTCGTGAGGATGTCGCCATCAACTTCGATGATTCGGTGGCGAAGACCGGCGGGCGCATCCGTGAGATGGGAGACCTCGAGCTGGCGGTCGCGTTGGATACGATGTACGTGGATGGGAAGTACCTGCATCCGGGAGTGGAGACCGTGACGAAGGGCGTCGCCGGATCCATGATCCAGCTCGGCGCGCCGGCGCGTTTCACGGTGAGGGATACTCCGAGCCCGACATCGAAAGTGGTTGGACGGATACCGTAACTGCTTTGGCAGGGAAACAACGGAAAAGGCGGATAAAAGCGGATACTGCAAATACTTGGGGGAACTACGACGAGGGGTAAGTGTCGGTGTAGTTCCCCCAGTTCTTGCTGTTGTAGTTGCAGTTGCAGTTGTAGTTGCCGTCGCCGTTGCAGTTCCCCAAGAAGTTGCAGTTGTAGTTGCAGTTGTAGTTGCAGTTGCAGTATCAGCAGTTATCCGTCGTTTCCGCCCGTTCCCTGCTCAAGCAGTTTCCGTCTCTATCGGTCAATACGGAAACCAGCATTGAACGTCCTGCCATCGAGCAATGACCACGCATCCGTCGTCCATCGGCCCCCACGCCCACGGGCGGGCAACACGAGTCGCTCGTACCGCGTCTGCCGTTCATCCAACAGGTTCTCGGCGTTCACGAACACGCGCGCCCCGCCAATCACCCTCTCAATCAACACACCGATCACCAGGTGTGACCGACTATCGGTCCTATATGGATTGTCGTCGAGCGCCTGCCGCCCCACGTAGTACATCTCCAGCCCGGCGCGCCCTTGCCCTTCGCGCTCGAGCGCCATCACGAGCCCGGCGCTGTGGCGCGGGATCAACGGCGATTCAACACGCCGGGCCGGCGATGACCCCTCCGCCCACTCGGTGGCGTCCGTATAGGCGTAGCTCGCCGTGATGCGCGCGTCGCCCGCGACGAGGCGCAGGTAGCTCTCGATCCCCGTCGTGCGCGACGGGAGCGGGGCATTGACGAGGCGAAGCATGGAAGGCGGCAGCGGTCGCGCGAGGCCAGCGTCAACGGAGCGCACCGAATGCTCGACGCGACTCGTGAACATCGAGACATTCACGTCGAGGTGGCGCTCCTCGCCGAGCCCGATTACGCCGCTCAGGTCGGCCGATCCACCGGTCGCGCGTTCAGCCTCGAGGCCAGAGAGCGGCACGACCGCGAGCAGCCCGGTCGCTTCGGTTTCCTCGGTGTGGGGCGTCGGCGCGAAGCTGCCCTGGCCTCCGGAGAGCCGGACGTTCCACCCGGCGAGCGCGCCGCCGGTTCGCCTCGCCAGGACCGACACGCGCGGACTCAGCGCAGTCCCGTAGACATTGTGCGCGTCCGCGCGCAACGCGCTCGACACCACGAGCCACGGCGCGACGTCGCGATCCATCTGGACGAATGCCGCCGGCGCGCGATGTGAATAGTCGTGCACCGGAACCGCGCGGTTCGCGTATCGCTCGCTCGTCCACGCGAGGCCCGTGACGAAGGTGTTCGCGCCGCGGGGCATCGTGGCCGTCGCCTCGGCGAACAGCGCGTCGTGGGTGTCGCGTTCGAGTTCCGTCCCAATGCGATGGCGATGTCGTTGCGTCACCGCCGCCGCTCGCAGGGCGAGGAGATCGCCGCGCGCGGTCAGTCGGCGCGCACTGAGCCCGGCATCGGCCCGCGCCGTGCCGAGCCCTTCCGCGAACTGCGTTCCTGCCGGTGTCAGCGCACCGGGCATCGTGCCGCCCGCGCGCTCTTCGATCGTCATGCCGGCGGTCGCCAACAGCGTACGGCCCGCGCGATCGTCGAAGAACACGCGCGGCCGAACCACCGCCCGCGCGTACCTCGGGAGGTCGATCCAGCCGTCACGATCAATGTCACTCCGTTCTTGCCGGTGCACCGAGGTGAGCAGGGTGGCGCCCCAGCGATCATTGAACGGCCGCGCGCCGAAATACACGAGGTCAGTGCCGTTCCGCGACGTCTGGTTCGCCACGAAATCGTGCGATGGCGAATCGCCGGGCCGCCGCGAGAGGAAGTTGATCACGCCGCCCATCGCCGCGCCGCCATAGAGCGCAGAAGAAATGCCCTTGATCACTTCCGCGCCGGCGAGATCCACCGGCGGCAGCTGGAGCAGACCGAGTCCCGACGACTGCGCCCCGAGCAACGGGAGCCCATCGGACAGGATCATCGTGTACCGGCTTTGCAGTCCCTGCACGCGCACGCCGGCGCCGCCGAGCGCGGCCGAGGTGATCTGGATCCGGAGCCCGGGCGTTTCGTTGAGCAACATCGTGACGTCGCCCGGCGTCATGGCGACCTTCTCGGCGACCTCCTCTTCATCCACCACTTCGACGCGGACCGGCGTGTCCTCGACCCGGCGCTCGCTGCGCGTGGCGGTGACGACGACCGGCTTGGCGCGTACCGCCGTGTCTGCTCGCGCCACCGAATCGGGTCGTTGCGCAGCAAGGCCTGGCACCGCGACCACTGAGACAACCGCGGCGATGAATAGGACGATGAACGTCGGCATACGGACGAGGCGCATCGCGGGAAAATAGCCCCGGCCGCGCGGCCACTTGACATTAGGGTGGGGGAACAAGAAAGTTAGGACATACTAACTATGCGTCGTTTTCCCGGTCACCCACGCGCCGCCGCCCTCGGTGCTGTCATCGGCGCTGCGTTCGCGCTCGTCGTGAGCGCGGCGTGTTCGTCGCTCCTCACGGAGGCGCCGGCCGACGGCGAGGTGTTCGATGCGCCGCTCGACGGACTCACCAGCGTCGAGCTCGCGGCGTTCGTGCGCGGCGACGACGAGTTTGCGCGGCGATTCTCCCCCGCGACCGGACTCGGCCCGGTCTTCAACAACGTCTCGTGTGCGTCATGCCACGGCGGGGATGGCCGCGGGCGCCTGGAACATTCGCTGCAGCGCTTCGGCACCGAGGCCGATGGGTTCCTCGCGCATCTCGGTGGGCCGCAGGTCCAGGACCGCGCGGTCCCCGGAGCCGAACCCGAGCGGGCCCCCGCCGGGGTGGCGATCTCGCTTCGCCTTCCACCGCCGGTGTTCGGTGCCGGACTGATCGAGGCGATTCCCGAGTCGGTGCTGCTCGCGCTGGCTGACCCCGATGATCGGAACGCCGACGGCATTTCCGGTCGCGTCAACTGGGTGTCACATGCGCCATACGTTCCGACGAGCGAACCGAATGGCAGCGCCGGCCCTCGCATCGGACGCTTCGGCCGAAAAGCGCAGACGGTCACGATCCTGCAGCAGACGGTCGAGGCCTACCATCAGGACATGGGAATCACGTCCGAGTTCCGGCCCAGTGAAAACCGGAATCCGCTCGCCGCGGTTGCGACCG
>VGVM01000144.1 GCA_016874035.1 Gemmatimonadota bacterium | reverse complement strand
CGAGGAACAGGCGGTCAAACTCGACGCCGCGGGCGGCGTCCAGTGCCGCGAGTTCGGCGTCCGTGAGCATGCCGGCCATCTTCATCGTGCGCCACGAGGACGTGTCGGGCGCATGCTGGTTGTATCGCTTGAGCCACTCCTGCATGATCTTGATCTCAGGCACCTGCGACTGGTCAATCTTCTGCGAGAGCTTCAGCACCTGGGGGTTGGCGCCGTGCTTCTCGGCGAGCCGCGACATGACGATCGCCTGCGCGTGGTGCGCGATCATGCCCTGCATGAACTCGACGTCGGCCTTGGTATAAAGGGCGCCGGGCGGGATCATGATGTGGCCCGCCATATCCATTCCGGACATACCGCCCGCTTGGGCGAACGCGAGTGACGGGGCGGCGAGAAGGGCGGCGGCGGCGAGCGCGGCGACCTGGTGTTTCGCAGGCATGGCATGCTCCGGGTATTGGGCGCACCGCGTTGCGGGCGCGGTGCTCGTCCCAAAACGATAGCGCCGGAGCGGCCGGCCAACTAGGCGGCCTTACCTGACACCGCCCCCGATCAGCACGCTCCGGTCCACATCCCCGACCCGCGTCCGCCCGCAGAACGCCATGGTCAGGTCCAGCTCGCGATGGATGAGCTCGAGGCACTTGGTCACTCCCGCCGCACCCATCGCGCCAAGTCCGTACAGGAACGCCCGCCCGATGTAGGTGCCCTTGGCGCCAAGCGCCACGGCCTTGAGCACGTCCTGTCCGCTCCGGATTCCGCCGTCCATGTGGACTTCGATCTTCGAGCCCACGGCGTCAACGATCGCGGGGAGCGCGCGAATGCTCGACTCGGCGCCGTCGAGTTGTCGGCCCCCGTGGTTGCTCACGATCAGCGCGTCAGCGCCGGAGTTCACGGCGAGCCGGGCGTCCTCGACGTCCTGTATTCCTTTAAGGATCAGCTTGCCGCCCCAGCGATCCTTGATCCACTCGACGTCGGCCCAGCTGAGGCGTGGGTCGAGTTGCTGGTTCGACCAGGTCGCCAGCTCGGCCATCGTGTCCACGCCTTTCGCGTGGCCGACGATGTTGCCGAAGAATCGCCGCCGCGTGCCGAGCATCCCCATGCACCAGCGCGGCTTGGTCATCATGTTCGCGATGTTGGCGAGCGTGAGCTTCGGCGGCGCGCTGAGGCCGTTCCGGATGTCCTTGTGGCGCTGGCCGAGGATCTGCAGGTCCAGCGTCAGCATCAGGGCGCTGCACCTGGCGGCTTTCGCCCGGTCAATCAACCGCGCGGCGAAGTCGCGGTCGCGCATCACGTAGAGTTGGAACCAGAAGGGCTTGGTCGTGTGCGCCGCCACGTCTTCGATGGAGCAGATGCTCATCGTGCTCAGCGTGAACGGCACGCCGAAGCGCTCCGCGGCCTGCGCCGCGAGGATCTCGCCGTCGGCGTGCTGCATGCCGGTCATGCCGGTGGGGGCAAGCGCGACGGGCATGGCCACGTCAAGGCCGACCATCCGTGACGCGGTCGAGCGATGCTCGATGTTCACGGCGACGCGCTGTCGCAGCTTGATCGGCTGGAAGTCCGCCTCGTTCGCGCGGTAGGTGGATTCGGTCCAGCTGCCCGCGTCGGCGTATTCATAGAACATGCGCGGGACGCGGCGCTGCGCGAGCCGGCGCAGGTCCTCGACGCAGGTGATGATCGGCTCGCCGAATCCCCGCGGTTCGCTTCCTCCGTGTGCGCTCATCCGTCTCCCGATTGTATGCCGGACGTTGCCCGGCGCGTTAAAATGTTCGCCACTGCGCTGTCGAGCACCAGTGGCGCCGCAGCGTGGACCCCCTTTTTCAGGCCATACGATGCTCCGACCAATGCGAAGGTTGTTCCGTCCCGCCACGTTGACCGCACTCGCCGCCCTCGGTGGCGGCTGGCCAGCCGTGACTGCCGCGCAAGGCCGGCCACTCACGCCGACGCAACAACTCGCGCGCGAGGTTTACCAGGAACTCATCGAACTGAACACGTCAACGAATACCTCGGGCACCACGATCGCGGCGCAGGCGATGGCCAGGCGATTCCGGGCCGCGGGGTTCGCGGAATCGGACATGTTCATCGGCGGCGTCCGTGAGGACAAGCACAACCTCGTGGTGCGATACCGCGGCCGCGGCGGCCCGAACGCACCCAAGCCGGTGCTGCTGCTCGCGCACCTCGACGTGGTCGAGGCGCTCAAGTCGGATTGGTCGCCCGACCTCGATCCGTTCAAGCTGGTTGAGCGCGACGGCTACTTCTACGGGCGCGGCACCACCGACGACAAGGCGCAGGGCGCGATCTTCGTCGCGACCGTGCTCAAGATGAAGCAGGATGGTTACGTTCCGGACCGCGACATCGTGTTGGCGCTGACGGCGGATGAAGAAGGCGGCTGCTGCAACGGCGCGCGGTGGCTCGTCCAGAATCACCGAAGCTGGGTCGATGCGTCGGTGGTGCTCAATGAGGGCGGGTTCGGATACCTGAAGGGCGACAAGCCGCTCTCCAATACGATCGAGGCCACGCAGAAGGTGTTTGGCGGCTTCACGATCACGGCGAAGAATCCCGGCGGCCACTCGTCGCTCCCGCGCCCCGACAACGCGATCTACCAGCTCGCGGCCGCGCTGATGAAGCTGTCCACGCACAAGTTCCCGGTGGAGCTGAACGACGTGACACGGGCGTACTTGGAACGCACCGCGCCGGTCGAGACGGCGGAGATCGGCAATGCGATGCGCGCGATCCTCCGCAATCCGGCGGACGCGCGTGCCGAGGCGGTGCTGGCGAAGGAGCCGATGTACAACTCCATCATGCGGACGACCTGCGTTGCCACGATGCTGAAGGGCGGGCATGCGCAGAATGCGCTGCCGCAGACGGCCGAGGTGTACGTGAACTGCCGGATGCTTCCCGATGCGCGTCCCGCCGACGTGCGCGCCGCACTCGTCAAGGCGATCGGCGACTCGTCAATCGAAGTCTCGGCCGCCCCGACCCGCGATCCGCGACCTGTCGCGCCGGTGACGAAGGATGTCATGGAAGCCGTCGAAGCCGTCACCAAGGAGATGTGGGGCAACATCCCCGTGATCCCGATGATGATGACCGGCGCGACTGACGCGATTCCGTGGCGCGCGCTGGGTATCCCGGCGTATGGCGTGTCGGGCATCATGATCGACCCGAACGACTTGCGGGCGCATGGCCGGGACGAGCGCCTGCCGGTGAAGAGCTTCTACGACGGGCTCGAGTTCACCGATCGTCTGGTCCGCAGGCTGACGACACCGCGCGTCGTGCCGTAAGCGCCTGGCTCAGGCCGCGCCGCAGCCGCTGGGCCGCGCGCCCTAGAAGTGGTTTCAAAACTGGCGCAGGGTGATCAACATGCAGGCGGCGTGCAAGAACGCGCGGTAGTGCTCGATCTTGTTCTCGTAGCGCGTGACGAGGCGGCGGAAGTTGTGCAGCCAGGCATTG
>VGVM01000143.1 GCA_016874035.1 Gemmatimonadota bacterium | reverse complement strand
CTGGTGATCGAGTTTCAAACGGCGCGACTCGCCTCACACAGCAAGGGCGACGACACGCGGCCCCGGGAAGCCATCGACGCGCTGCGCGCGGCGGACTGGTACGCGCGCGCCGTGGCGGCGTCTCCGGAGCAGGTGCGGCAGCTGGACGAGGAAGTCATCGCGGAGATCGACCAGCTCGTGACCGACACGGAAGCGCGCGCCGTCAGCCCCGCGTGGGCCGCGTCGCCGGTCGCCGTGCTGACGGCCGCCGCGGTGGCCGCGGTGCCCGGCGAGCGCGTCATCGACAACCTCAATCGCGCGCTCCGATCGGTGATGGCGTCGGACCCGCGCTGTGTCTTCATCGGCGAAGACGTCCTCGATCCGTACGGCGGCGCGTTCAAGGTGTCCCGCGGGCTGTCCACGGCGTTTGCCGATCGTGTCATCTCGACGCCGATCAGCGAGCTTGGCATTGCCGGCGTCGGCAACGGGCTGTCGCTCGCCGGCCAGCGGCCGATCGTCGAGTTCATGTTCGGAGACTTCGTGTTCCTCGCCTTCGATCAGATCGTGAACTTCGCCGCCAAGACCGTGACGATGTATGGCGAGCACCGGGCGCATCCCATCGTGTTCCGCTGCCCGGTGGGCGGCCATCGCGGTTACGGCCCGACGCACAGCCAGAGCGTCCAGAAGCATTTCATCGGCGTGCCGAACCTGGATCTCTACGAGCTGTCGCCGGTCCACGACCTGACTGCGCTCTTGCCGGCAATCTTCGACAAGGGCAACCCGGCGATGCTGTTCGAGAGCAAAGTGCTGTACGCGCAGCCCGCCGTCGCCGCCGGCGCGGTTGACGATCTCTTCACGTTGCGGCATCCGGATCCGTGGACGGCGGTTGCGTCGATCGACACCAGCGCACCGGTCGTGCTGATTGCGCAGGGCGGCATGTTCCCGGCCTGCTTGAAGGCCGCGCGGCGGCTGTTCCTCGAACATGAAGTCGAGGCGGCGATCGTGGTGCCGTTCTGCCTGTATCCGTTCGACGCGGCGGCGGTCGCCGGGCTGCTCGGGGCGGCGCGCGCGGTGTTCACCGTCGAGGAAGGCAGCGGCGGCGGCTGCTGGGGCGACGAAGTCGCGTCCACGCTGGCGCGCACCTTGCCGGAGCTGCGCGCCACGGTATCGAGAATTCATTCCGCGAACTCCATCATCCCAAGCGCCGTGCACCTGGAGCAGTCGGTGCTCGTGACGCCCGACACCATCGTGCGGAACGTCGCCACAGTCCTGCGCCTATGATCGAGATCATCGTCCCCACCATCAACACCAACGACGTCGACGCCGTGCTGCGGCAATGGGTCAAGAAGGCCGGAGACCGCGTCGCGGCCGGCGAGCTGATTGCCGTGCTGGAGACGACCAAGGCGTCGTACGAGCTGGAGTCGCCCGCAGCCGGGATTCTCGAGGCGCTCGGCGAAGAGGGCCAGAGTTACGCCTTCGGCGCGGCCATTGGCGCCATTCATTCCGACGAGGCCTCGCTGCTCGCAGCCCGGGCGGCGCGGCAGGCTGCGCCCGCGGCCGCGTCCGGCGGACCGGTGATCACCGCGGCCGCGCAGCGGCTGATCGACAAGCTGGGGCTGACACCGCAGCAGGTGGCGGCGATTCGCAAGCGCGTTATCAAGGAAAGCGACGTCCAGGCCCTGGCCGAGCCGTCGGCCGGCGGGGGCGCGCAGCTGAGCGCGCAGCAGCAAACCATCGCCCGCACGGTGGGGCGCTCGCACGCCACCATTCCGGATGCGTTCCTGCTCCAGAAGATCGACGTCACTGCGGCGCTGACGTCGCTGATTGCCTATCGCGAGCGGCACAAGGCCATGGTCGGCCTGCCCGATCTGCTGGTGTGGTCGGTGGCCCAGTTGACCGGTTCGTTCCCGATGTTCTTCGGCCAGCTCGATGACTCGCTGGCGATGCGGACCTCCACCGCCGGGAACATCGGCGTCACCATGGATGTCGGGCGGGGCCTGTACGTGCCGGTCCTGCGTGAGGCATCGAGCCTGACGCTGCTGCAGGCGTCGGCGCAGTTGTCGTCGTTCCGGATGAAGGCCCTTCGAAACACCTTTGAGGCAGCCGACCTTGCCGGCGGCGACCTGTCGATCAGCCTGAACACGGATGAGGGCACCGTGCTGGTGAAGCCGATCATCCTGCCGCCGCAGACCTGTATGCTGTCGGTTGGCGCCGTGCTGAAGGAACTGGTGCTGGCCGGCACCACGCTGATCGAACGCTCGTACGTGCTGCTCGGCGTAACCTACGATCATCGCGCGATCAATGGCTTCCAGGCAGGCGCCTTCGCGCGCGCCATCAAGAGCCTGCTCGAAGCGCCCGAGGTTCTCGAACGATGACGATTCACTCCACAGGCGGAGCGCGGCGATCATGAGCGACGTGACGGAACGAATCCGGTCGGAAATGGCGGCGGTGTTTGGCGTGGCCGCCGCAGACATTCCCGCCGATGCCGCGCCGGGGCGGATCGAGAAGTGGAACTCGCTCGGCCACATGCAGCTGATCGTCGCGCTCGAGGAAGCGTTCAAGATCCGCTTCGGAGACGACGATCTGATCCGGCTGGTGAGCCTGCCCGAGATCACCGCGACGGTGACTCGAAAACTGGGAGGACAGCCGTGATCAATCCGTATGCGATCGGCCGTTCCGTCTACATGCGGGCACCGTCGGCCGCCGACGCGGCCGGCAAGTGGCACGAGTGGCTCAGCGATCCGGAGCTGACCCAGTACCTCGCCGACCGCTGGTGGCCGAACACCGTCGAGGCGCAGATGGCGTTCTTTCAGTCAACGTCCGCCACGAAGGACCGCCTGGTACTGGCGGTGTGCGACAAGGCCACCGACACGCACATCGGCGTGTGCAGCCTGAGCGCCATCAACTGGGTGCATCGTTATGCGGACATCGCCTTCGTCGTCGGCGACCCGGCGTTCCGCAACGGCGCCGTGGCCGTGGAGATCATGTCGCTGCTGCTCGACGTGGCGTTCAATCGCCTCAACCTGCTGAACCTGCGCAGCGTGCACCTGGCGTCGAATCCGCACACGCCGCTCCTTGAGCGGATGTTCGGTTTCCGCGAGGCGGGGCGGATGCGTGAATTTTTCTTCCATCGCGGGACCTACGTGGACGCCGTCATGACCCAGTTGAGCCGATCGGACTGGGCGGCGCGCAACCGTTGATGCGAGAGCTGATCGAGCGCCTGCTGAGCGCGATGTTCGGCGTCTGCCGTGATCATTCATTCGCCGAGGAAGGAGAGTGAGGACTCGATGATGATCATCCGCCCCAGATTCAATGTCGCCACCACGATCGTGGAGGAGATGACGTTGGGCAGGATGTAGACCATTAGAATACGCGCAGTCCCGGAGCGTAGAAGGCAACATAAAGGCCCTTCTACCTATCCGGTTCACTCAGCATCATACAGCCCGTCGTAGGTCGTGGGGCCGTGCTGACCGG
>VGVM01000142.1 GCA_016874035.1 Gemmatimonadota bacterium | reverse complement strand
CGCGGACGGGGCGGCGGCGCGGGCGCGGCGCCCGCGGCGCCCGCGGCGCCGTCCAATGAACCGCCGATGACGCAGCCGGGCGGCGACCATCACGACATGTGGATTGATCCCACCAATGCGAACCGGATGATCGTCGGACACGATCAGGGCGTTTCCATCTCAACGACGCGCGCGCGTCAGTGGCTGCGCGTGCAGCTGCCGATTGCGCAGATGTACCACGTCACGACCGACGCCCGCATTCCCTACTGGGTGTACGGCAACCGGCAGGACGGCCCGTCGTACCGCGGGCCGAGCAACAGCCGCACGGGCGGCGCGATCACGCGCAGCATGTGGCATGGAGTGCAGGGCGGCGAGAGCGGCTTTGCGACGCCGGACCCGGTGGATACGAACATCGTGTGGTCCACCGCGTCGGGTTCCGGAAGCCGCGGTGGAATTGTCGTGCGCTTTGACCTGCGCACGAAGACCGGTGCGAATGTCGAGGTGTGGCCCCAGTCCACCGGCGGGCACGCGGCGGCGGACGTCAAGTACCGGTTCATCTGGGATGCACCGTTCGAGGTATCGCCGCACGACAACAAGGTCATCTATACGGGCAGTCAGTACGTGCACATGTCCGCTGATGGTGGCCGCTCGTGGAAGGAGATCAGTCCGGACCTGACGCGCAACGACAAGTCCATGCAGCAGTGGTCGGGTGGACTCACGGGCGACAACATTGGCGTCGAATACGGGAACGTCGTGTACTCGATCCTCGAGTCCCGGCTGCAGAAGGGGCTCGTCTGGGTCGGGACGAACGATGGCTATGTGCAGTTGACGCGTGATGGCGGGAAGACATGGACGAATGTGACGGCCAATGTTCCCGCCGGCATGCCGGCGTTGGGTTCAATCCGGCACGTCGAACCCGGCCGCCACGCACCGGGGACAGCGTATTTCGTCAACGACGGGCACCAGGAGAACAATCGCGACCCCTGGGTCTATCGCACACACGACTACGGCAGGACCTGGAAGCTGATCGTCAATGGACTGCCGAAAGTGCCCATGGGCTACGCGAAAGTCATCCGCGAAGACCCTGTCCGCCGTGGCCTGCTGTACCTCGGCACGGAGAACGCCATCTATGTCTCATACGACGACGGCGACAACTGGCAGCCGCTGAACCTCAACATGCCGTCGTCGCCGGTGTACGGCATGACGATCGAACCGCGCTTCAACGATCTCGTGATCGGCACGTACGGTCGCGGGTTCTGGATCCTCGACGACATCACGCCGCTCCAGAAGCTCACCACCGAGATCACGAGCGCAGCGGTACACCTGTTTGCGCCGCGGCCCGCCTACCGGTTCCAGGACATTGAAGGACAGGTCACCATGCAGGACGACCTGACGGCTGGCCAAAACCCGCAGTACGGCGCCGGGATCAACTACTGGCTGAAGAGCGCACCGCAGGCGCCGCCGCAGATCGCGATCCTCGATGCCGCGGGGAAGGTGGTGCGCACACTGAGCGGGACGCGCAATGTCGGACTCAACCGCGTGTACTGGGATCTGGGGAATCAGCCGACCACGCCGCCGCGGCTGCGCACGAAGCCGCTCTTCCAGGAGCAGTTCCAGATGGAGCCGGACGGCACGCGTGCGGCGCCAGGCTTCGGCGCGATCAGCGTGCTCATGCTGCCTGGCCGCTATACGGTTCGGCTGACCGTGGACGGTACGACGCAGACGCAGCCGCTCGAGGTGCGTCGCGACCCCAACGTTCCGACCACGGACATCGAAATGCGCGCCGCGTACGACGCGCAGGTCCAGATTCAAGCGCAGATGGGCGGCTTGGCCGAGTGGGTCGGCCAGATGGAAGTTGTACGGCTCCAGGTGCAGCAGATGACGGCTGCATTGGCGTCCGATCGTCCCAACGCCGATCTCGTGCCGGCTGTGGACTCGCTTGGACGCAAGTTCACCGACCTCGAGCGCGAGGTGATTGACCTCCGCATGACCGGCCAGGGGCAGGACGGCGTGCGCTGGCCGGTGCAGATCGCGGGCCAGCTTGGTTATCTCGCCGGGAATCTCGCGGCGTCGGTGGACAACGCGCCGAACACGGCGCAACGCGATGTGTACGCGGTGCTCGATCGAGAGGCAAAGGCAACGAAGTCCGCCCTCGACCTGTTGGTCCAGCGTGACCTCGCGGCGTTGAATGCGCGACTCCGCGCCCGCGGCTTGAAGGAGATTTCACTCACCCTGCCGGCGTTCGTTCCGTAGCGCGCAGTTTCGGGGGAGCAGGAAACGAACGAGGCGGACCGGAGAACCGGTCCGCCTCGTTCACGTTATGGCGCCGGCGGCAGCTAGTTGCAGACCGGCGTGCCTTCCGAGGTTGACGAGCCGCCGAGCGAGATCGCGCACTGCTTCTGCGAGGCAGCGTGCGTTGCGGTTGCGGTCCATCCCGAGCCAGTCACCCCGCTGAGTGTCACGGTCACGCCGGTCGAGCTTCGGTAGCCGGTGGACAGGGCCGTGACGTTGGGCGCGTACGTGTTGTTGTTCATAGTGAAGTACGCCTCCATCGCCGACGCGAGGTTCTTGAGGTCGGACTTCATCGCCGTCTGGTTGGCGCGGTCCTTCGTGTTGGCGAACTTCGGGATCGCGATCGCGGCAAGGATGCCGATGATCACGACGACGATCAGGAGTTCGATAAGCGTAAAACCCGAGCGCGACTTCAGCATACTGGTGTTCCCTCCGTGGTTGAGGCGCCGCCGACCGTGATCGAGCAGCCCTTCGTGGTTGCGTTGTACGCTGCTCGGGCTGCCCATCCGGTGCCGGTCACGGTGCCCAAGCCGACCGTGACGCCCGACGATGCGCGATAACTCGTCCCAAGTGCCGAGATCGAGGTCGCGTACGTGCTGGCATTGTCGTGGTAATACGCTTCCATTGCGGACGTGAGGTTGCGGAGATCCGACTTCATTGACGCGATGTAAGCCTTCTCCTTCGTGTTGGCGAACTTCGGGATCGCGATCGAAGCCAGGATGCCGATGATCACGACCACGATCAGCAGCTCGATCAGCGTGAACCCACGGGGCTTTGTCCTCATGCGGGGAACTTGACGCCGCGCACGGCGTGACCGCCGTGCGCCGCGTCACTCGAATCAGGGGATGACGGCCGTGCTGCCGGCCGCGCCGCCTCGGTGGCAGGTCACGCACTGGATCGAGCGCGGCGCGCCACCGCGACCCGGTCCGAGCTTCGTGAGCTGCGTCGAGTTGATCCCCTGCACGACGTCCATCATCGTGCGGGCCGTGCGCTTGCGAGCGAGCGAATCCGACGCCCAGTCGGTCGTGATATGGCATTCGTTGCACCCGCGCGACAACGCGCGCCCGATGCCCTGATCCATCACGGTGAGGAACTGGCCCGCGGGTACGGTCTTCATCATCTGGACGTTCTTGAACACTTCGCCAGCAGGCATGTTTTCCTTGCCCTTGATCGTCTCCATCAGTTCCTTCACGGTGGCGGCACGAACCGCGGCGATCGAGTCACGCCGCGCCG
>VGVM01000141.1 GCA_016874035.1 Gemmatimonadota bacterium | reverse complement strand
CTCCTCGGGTTCGGCAGCCGTGCGGAGTTCGAGGCCATCGTGCGGCTCCCGGATGGGGTGCAGAGCCCCAAGTGGGTCGCGCCGCTTCGCCCGCGCTTCCAGGCCGTGAACATCAGGGTTCGCACCGTGGTGCAGCAGGAACAGAACATGACCGAGGCGATCGGGCGGCTTTCCGACTTCCTCGGGATCGTCGGCATGATCGCCCTTCTGCTCGGTGGCATCGGCGTCGCCAGCGGCGTGAACGCGTTCGTGAACAAGAAGATTGACACGGTCGCCGTGCTGCGCTGCATCGGTGCCACGAGCGGCCAGGTGCTCGCGATCTACGTCACGCAGGCGGCGCTGATGGGACTCGCCGGCGCGGCGATCGGGGCGGCGATCGGCGTGGGCATCCAGTTCCTCCTGCCGCGCGCACTCGAGGGAACGCTGCCGCTCGAAGTCAGCGTTTCGCTCGTGCCGAAGGCGATCGGACTTGGCCTAGCGATCGGTGTGTGGGTGGCGCTGATCTTCGCCCTGCGCCCACTGCTCGCGTTGCGGAAGGTCTCGCCACTGCAGGCGCTCCGGCGCGACGCGGCCGCGCTCGAAGCCGGGCGGCGAAGGGACTTCGCGTCGCACCTCGTGAGCGCCGCGCTCGTCGGCAGCGTGGTCGCGCTCGCGATCACGCGCTCGGCGGAGCTCTCGCGCGGCCTGATGGTGTCCGCCGGGATCGGCGGCGCGCTGCTGCTGCTCTGGGCGAGCGCTGCGTCGCTCTCGCGCCTCGCACGCCGGCTGGTGAGCCAGCGCCTGCCATACGTCGTGCGGCAGGGCGTGGCAAACCTGTATCGTCCGGCGAACCAGACGCGTTCGGTCGTGCTGGCGCTCGGATTCGGCGCCTTCCTCGTGAGTACGCTCTACCTCGTGCAGGCGAACCTGCTCACGCAGTTCGAGCGCACGGCCGCGGCGTCGCGCGGCAACCTGTTGTTCTTCGACATCCAGGACGACCAGCGCACGGCCATCGACTCGGCGGTGCTGGCGGCCGGCCAGACGATGCTGAACTCCACGCCGATCGTGACCATGCGCCTCAAGGGCGTAAACGGCAAGAACAATGAGGAATGGGCGGCGGCCAAGGCGATCCCGGCGCGCAACTGGGCGTTCCGCCGCGAGTACCGTTCGACTTACCGCGATACCATGGTCGCGACCGAGACGCTCGTCCAGGGCACATGGTTCGGCGAGATTCGCGGGCAGGGCGACACCATCCCGCAGATGTCGCTCGAGCGCGAGATCGCCGACGAGTTGCAGGTGGTGCCCGGCGACACGGTGACCTGGGATGTGCAGGGCGTCGCGGTGTCCGCGCGGATCGCGGGGATCCGCGAGGTCAACTGGGGCCGCTTCGAGCCGAACTTCTTCGCCGTGTTCGAGACGCGGGCGCTCGAGTCGGCGCCGAAGATGCACCTGCTGGTCGCCGCGGTGGACAGCGATACGACGATCGCGAAGATCCAGCGCGACGTCGTCGCGAAGTACCCGAATGTGTCGAGCGTGGACCTCTCGTTGCTGCGCCGCACCGTGGGCGAGATCGTCGGCCGGATCGAGCTGGCGGTGCGGTTCCTCGCGCTGTTCTCGCTCGCGATGGCCGTCCCCGTGCTCTTCAGCGCGGTCGCGGCGACGCGACGTGACCGGCTCCGTGAAGGTGTGCTGCTCAAGACGTTGGGGGCGACGCGCGCGCAGATCGGCCGGATCCTGCTCGCGGAGTACGCGCTGCTCGGCGTCCTCGGCGCGCTGACCGGCATGGCGCTTTCGTTCGCCGGCGCGTGGGGCCTCGTGACCTTCGTGTTCGACGGCACCTTCGCCCCGGCGCTTGGTCCGGCGCTGGCGATCGCCGGAGTGATGGCGACCCTGGCGGTGGCGATCGGCCTGTCCACGGGCCGCGACGTGTTCCGCGAGACGCCGATGGCCGCGCTGCGCGAGGCCTGATTACCGCACGCGGGAAATTGTCAGCCGGAGGACGGCAGGCGGATCCGCGTTGGTCGTGAGCGCCTTCAGCTCCACGATCTGCGAAGGCAGCGGACCTCCGGTGAGGTCGAGCAGCGTGAATCCGCCGGTGACCAGCGTGCCAACCCCGATCAGGAAGTTCCCGAACGCCCGGGCGCGCGGGAAGAACGGCGGGCTGCGACTGTACACCTGGGTCGGATTCAGCGGATCCACGCACGGGCCAAGGTCCGTGCACAGTCCGTTCCAGACATCGTTGAGGTCCCAGGATAGCAGCCGAAGGCGCGGGTTCAGCGGATTGAAGGCCGCGAGATCGTCGAGAAACAGGGCCAGGGACCACTCGCCCAGCATTTCATCCCACGTGCGGCCCGTCCGGGCTTCGAGGTTCGATGCGCCGGTGCCCGAGCCCGTGGTGTGTTCCCGGAAGAACTGCGCCTCAGGCCCCACGAAGTGATCAGCAGCCCAGCGCAGGAACGACCATGCGCCGCCGTACATCGCGACGTCGCCGCCAAACGTGCGCCCGAGCGGCGAGTAGATCTCCGGCGCGCTGGCATAGGCGTAGAGTCCGTCGAAGTGGCGCAACATCAGCATGGGCCGATCGCTGCATCCGGGCGTGACGGTGAGGTACCGGATGTCGCAGCCCAGTGTCGGGGCGTACCGCGTGTTCGCGCGGGGCAGCGTGCCGTAGATCGAGCGCGCAAACATTTCCTCCGCGACGCGCGCGGAGCCTTCCTCCCAGGAGACGTCCTCCACCGGCAGGTTCCGCGAGTAGCGCTCGGCGAATGACACGATGTGCTTGACCTCGTGGATCACGGTGCCCCGGATCAGGCGCATCCACTGGTCGCGTGTCTCAGGGTCGGAATAGCCGGCCGCCGGACTCGTGGGCACGTACGCGTAGAAGAACGCCCCTTGGTTGCTCGAGGGGCGGGATGCCGTGGGAAAGAAATCGCAGCTCGCCACGAACGCCGTCACGTTGCCGCGCTGCAGCGCATTGACGCGTGGGGAGAACACCATGACCACCTTCCCAGGGCCACCGAGGGCCGCGTCCATCGCAAGCGGATTGCCGAACGACGCGGAGAGGATGGGCCACATCACGCGTTCGAACTCGTCTCCGAGGCGGACGAAGTACTCGTCCATCTGGCCGCGCAGCGTGGTGCGCCCGCCGGCGATGCTTGCCGTGTCTTCGACAATGATCGCGTGGGCCGTCGTGACGACGGTCCGCACGCCGATCGGGAAGTTCGCGACACAGATATCGCCGGCGTCGAGATTCGGAACGCGCACGGTCGTGATGGCGCCCACCGTGCCCAACTGAGCGGCCGCGCCGGTCCGTGGACCATCGCCAGCGCGAACGGCGCCACGCGTAGCGCCGAGCCCCGCCGGGTCGGCACTGCGCGTGCGCCGAAGTTGCTCGATGTTTCGTTCGAGCGTTTCGATATGCGCCGCGCCCGGGCCGCTCGCGCGCCGCGCACCCTGACGCAGCAGCGCCGCGAGTGGTGGTTCGGCGTCCGCCGACAGTTGGGCGGTCGCGGTGCTCGCCGTGGACGCACCGGGCGCGAGTCCCCTGATCGCAAACGGCACGCTCCCGACCCCGGCTGCACCCGGAGGA
>VGVM01000140.1 GCA_016874035.1 Gemmatimonadota bacterium | reverse complement strand
CGGCCTGCGTCGTCGCTCCGCCACAACTCGCCCTCGGACTTCGTTTCCGAAATCACGTACACGATGTTGGGGTCGCTGGGCGCGACGGCGACACCGATGCGGTCCATCGCGGTTTTCGGCAACCCGCGGTCACGGTCGGCGCCCGAGATACGCTCCCAGGTCTCGCCGCCGTTCACCGACTTGTACACCGCCGTCTGTCGGCCGCCCGAGTTGTAGAACCACGCCCAGCGCCGGTGTGTGTACATGCCGGCATAGATCACGTTCGCGTTGTCGGCGTTCGCGCTGATATCCGAACACCCCGTCGCCGGGTCAACGTAGAGGATCTTCTTCCACGACTTCCCGCCATCCGTCGTCTTGAAGACGCCGCGATCTTCGTTCTCGCCCCAGGTCCGCCCGAGCGCGCACACATAGACGACGTCGGGATTCCGCGGATCCACGATGACGCGCGCGATCTTGTCCGTTTTCTCGAGCCCGATGCGCGTCCACGTGTCGCCCGCATCAACCGACTTGAACATGCCGATGCCGACGGAAGCGCTGTTGCGCGGATTCCCCTCGCCGGTGCCGACATAGATGACGTTCGGATCGCTGCGCGAGATCGCGATGTCACCGATGGATGCGTTGTCCTCGCGATCGAAGACCTGCCGGAACGTCACGCCGCCGTTCGTCGTTTTCGCGATCCCCCCGGCCGCCGCGCCGACATAGTACGTGCTCGGGTCGCCGGGCACGCCGGCGATCGCCGCGATGCGACCGGCGTTGTTGACCGGGCCGATCGAGCGCCACTTGAGTGCGCGGAGCGCCTTCGCCACGGGATCGTCGGCCAGGGACGCCGGCGTGAGCTGGGGCCGCTGCATTGGATCGGCGGGGCGACCCGGCTCGGGACGCCGTGCGGTTGGAGGCGCGGTCTGCGCACGCGACACCGCGGTGGCGATTGGGCTGCTCAACGCTCCAATGAGCAGCGCGTGAAACACCACTGCGCCGAGCCGAGTGACGCTTGACCGAGACGGGAAGTGCGAACTCATGGCGAATGCCCTCAGGGGTTCGCTACGAAGTTACGCCCTGCCCACCGGAGTTCCGGAAATAACGCCGGTTATGTGATGTAAACTATCCTTGACAATGTGTCAACTTTGCCATACATTTGTTCCATGCGCCAACACGTGAGGAGTTTGCGATTCGCGCGAGGGGAGAAGAGCCAGGCGGACCTGGCCGCCCGTGTGGGCGTTTCGCGGCAAACGATCGTTGCGATCGAGAAGGGCGACTACAGCCCGTCGGTGAAGCTCGCGCTCCTGCTCGCGCGCGCGCTGAACACGACCGTAGAAAAGCTGTTCGAACTGGAGGCAAGGGATCATGCGTAAGCCCGACACGATCTTCTGGATGGCGTCGGCCATCAGCGCCGTGGCCGTGGCACTCGCTGTCACGGTGGACGACGGTTGGCTGCTGTTGATGGTCGGCGCGTACCTGCTGCGGCCCACGCTACTCGCGATGGGCCTGTTCCCGGCGCTCGCCGACGAACGCGAGATGCTCAACCAGTACCGCGCGGGCAACGCGGCGTTCGGCGTGCTGGCGCTCGGCGTTGTGGCGCTCACGATCGCGGCGATGGGCGGCACCCCGCTCGATTCCGGCTTCCTCATTGCCGTGCTGTTACTGGCGCTGATGACTCGTGCGCTGACGCGCCTCGTGCTCGATGGCGATGCCATGATCATCGGGCCGCGCATCCTGCTGGCGATCGGGGGATTTCTCGCGCTGTTCGGCTTCCTCGAGGGCGGTGAGCCGGGCGCGCTGCTGTCGCACGTCGTGCCCGGGGCGAGCATCATCGTGCTCGGCGTTGCGGCCCGCCGTTGGCCGCGCGCTGCCGGCGCCATCGTTCTCGTGATCGTCGCCGCGTTGCTCTGGCAGTTCATCGGCACATCGGTGTCGGCGGGGCGGCCGCTGCCCACCGGCACGGCGATGGCGATGACGTTGATCCTCATCCCCGCCGTGGTCGCCGGCGCCGTGTTGCTTCGCGCGCCCGCGAGGGAGCCGGGGTCCGATTCCGCGCCGACGGGAACGGGCACATCCGCCGGCGTTGCGCTGCTCGTCGTCGCGGCGCTGGCGGCTGCCTCGAGCGCGGTGCCCGACTCCGTCGGCGCCCAGCCGCCGTCGGCCGACCCGCGATTCGAATGCAAGTCGCGCAAGAACGCCGCGTTCGGCACCGATTGCCGACTCACCAAGTCGGACACGGTGTACGGTCGTCAGCTCCCGGGCGGCGCCGTGCTGCACTACGACTCGGCCGGCGTCTATGTGTTTTATTCGCTTTACAGGAACGAAACGGTCGGCGGCCTCGAACTCGCCGGCGGCCACGACGGCATCTCACAGGAGGTGTACCCGGACGGCGCCGCGCAGGCGCTTTGGCTCGCGAGGCCGCAGGAAATCGAGGGTGTCCCGTGCCGCGCGTTCAGCATCCTGGGCGAGCTCTTCCAGCGCACGGAGCGCGCGAAGTTCTATCCGAACGGTCGCTTCCGCAGTTGCCGCAGCGCGCAAGACACGACGATCCAGGGCCGCCTCATCAAGAAAGGCCGGAACGTGGAGTTCGATGCCACGGGGAACGTGAAGTCGCCGGGGTAGGCGCCCGGCACTCCGACCTATTTCGTCGCGTACTCCTTCG
Source organism: Gemmatimonadota bacterium (assembly GCA_016874035.1). Lineage (GTDB taxonomy): Bacteria > Gemmatimonadota > Gemmatimonadetes > Gemmatimonadales > Gemmatimonadaceae > Fen-1231. The sequence goes on along the minus strand of VGVM01000140.1, from coordinate 969 downwards.
GCGGTACGGTCTTCAAGTACGCCCAGAGCGCCCGGATCTCGTTGTCGTTCAGGTTCTTGGTCAAGCGCACCGGCATTTGCACCGTGTCCGCCATGGTGCCGGCGGGCCGCCGTCCCTCACGCAGGAGCGCGAAGAAGTTTTCCTCGGTGTAGTGCCCGATCCCCGTGGGGGTGAGGTTCGATGGCGGCGTCCATTCCGGCGGCGCCCCAGGCATCGGCCCGCCGGAGAAGTTCTGCCCGTGGCAGCCCGCGCATGCCACCGAGAGGTACTTGCCGTACTCCGCGGTCGGGGCCTCCGCGATCACCGCGGTGTGCGCAGCGTTGTGGTCCATCAGGTCGGCCCGCAGCAGCTTGAACTGGCCCCCGAGCAGGAGAGCGCGCGCGATCGGCCCGACCGTGTTCGGCGGGTTCGTGCGGTTCACCGGTGGCAGCTGATTGAGGTACGCAATCACGGCGGCCATGTCGTCGTCGTGCAGCAGCGCATATTCATGCGCCGGCATGTAGAGGAGCTTCCGCCCGTCCTTCGCGACCCCGTGGCGGATTGCCCGCTCCCAATCGAGATCCGTGAGCGTTCCACCGACTCCCCCCTCACCCGCCGTGAGGTTGGCGCCGTACAGCCGCGCGACGATCGGTTCCTCGATCATCGGGAACCCACCCAGGTCGGTGCCGTGGCAGTCGGCGCACATCGCAAACGAGTAAATGATGTGGCGCCCGCGCTCGAGCGTCGCGGAATCGGAGTTGACGGTCAACTGGTGACCCGCGACCTCGAGCTTCGCGCCCATCTTCATTTGCGTGATGCCGTACACCGCGCCGACCGCGACGAGCAGGAGCGCAACCAGCGCGCCGACGCCGATGCCGGCGATCTTGAGGAACCGTTTCATTCGTATGGACTCGTGGCTAAGTGGGGGTGTCAGCGGTAACCGCTGGAACGTTGACGGCTCTAGAAGTGGTTTCAAAACTGGCGCAGGGT
>VGVM01000139.1 GCA_016874035.1 Gemmatimonadota bacterium | reverse complement strand
ATCCGGCGGGAACGCGAACCAGTCCGCCGTCATGCCGTCGCGGCTGGTGACAGCGCGCAGGGCGATCACATGCTCGTACGTGCGCCCGTCGCCCATCACGCCAACCGAGCGCACGGGGAGGAACACCGCGAACGCCTGCCAGATCTGGTCGTAGAGTCCGGCCGCGCGAATCTCCTCGAGGTAGATCGCGTCCGCCTTGCGCAGCGTGTCGAGTGTCGGTTCATCCACCGCGCCGAGCACGCGGATGGCCAGGCCAGGCCCGGGGAACGGATGCCGCCCCACCATCTCGTCCGGCAAGCCGAGCTCACGGCCGACGTTGCGCACTTCATCCTTGAAAAGTTCGCGCAGCGGTTCGACCAGCTTGAACTTCATCCCGGGTTTCAGTCCACCCACATTGTGGTGCGTCTTGATCGTCGCACTCGGGCCGCCCTTCGGGCTGAAGGACTCGATCACGTCGGGGTACAGCGTGCCCTGCACGAGGAACGCCGCGTCCTTCCCTTCGCGCGCGGATGCATCCTCGAACACATCAATGAACGTGTGGCCGATGGCCTTTCGCTTCGCCTCGGGTTCGGACAGCCCGCTCAGTGCCCTCATGAATCGCTGCTCAGCACGTACGGTGACCAGCTTGATGCCGAGGTGCTGCCGGAAGGTCCGCTCGACCTGCTCCCGCTCGTTCAGGCGCAGGAGGCCCGTATCAACGAAGATGCAGGTCAATTGGTCCCCGATCGCGCGGTGCACGAGCGCCGCGGCCACGGAGGAGTCCACACCGCCGGACAACCCACAGATCACCTGCGCCGAGCCCACCTGCGCACGGATCTTCTTCACTTCCTGTTCGATGAACGAGCCGGGCGTCCAATCCGGCTTGGCATGGCAGACACCGAATAGGAAGTTCTCGATGATCTCCGCGCCACGCGTCGTGTGCGCGACTTCGGCGTGGAACTGGATCGCGTGGACCGGCTTCGACGCATGCCGGAACCCGACCACCGGATTGCTCGCGCTCGATGCGGTCAGGACGTAGCCAGGCGGCACTTGCTCGACGTGGTCTCCATGACTCATCCAGACCTGCGTGGTCTCGCTGGCGGAAAACCCAGCCCAGACCCCTGCGGCCTCCTCGACGCGCGCTTCGGCCCGGCCGTATTCTCGCCGCCCACCACCGGTAACCCGCCCGCCTTCGGCGTGCGCGATCCATTGCATCCCGTAGCAGACACCGAGCACGGGCGACACATCGAGGACCGTCTTGTCGAAGGTCGGTGCGCCTTCATCGGTTACCGAGTTCGGCCCACCACTCAGGATGATCCCCGTGGGCTTCCAGTCGCGAATCCACTCAAGCGTCATCCCGGCCGGATGGATTTCGCAGTACACATGGGCCTCGCGCACGCGTCGCGCAATGAGCTGCGTGAACTGGCTGCCGCAATCAATGATCAGGATTCGCGATGTCATGACGTCAGGTGCGCCGCGGCCAAACGCCTCGGCATGGTGCGGGCGACAATCAGTTGGTCCAACGCTCGCCCGTCAGCTTGATGAACTCGGCGTGCTTCGTCTGGATGTCGAGGACGGCGGCGGTCGGCGCCCCATGTATCCACCCGCAACTCTCGCCTGGATTGATGATCAGCGTGTCGCCACGCGTCTTCATGGACTGCTGGTGCTCCATGCCGTGCACCACCAACTGATGTGAGCTGATCGATCGCTGGCTCACGTCCCCGAGGTCATGCACGATCAGGATCTTCTGGTCGCCGATCGTGATGCTGTGGGGCGACTCGAACAGCTCATGTCCCATGCCCTGGGCCGCCATCGCCTTCAGCCCTTCAGGGTCGCCGTCGTTGTGGCCGAAGACTCCGGCCAGCGCTACACCGGCGTCCTGGAACGCCTGGAGAACGAAGGGCGAGCAATAGTCCCCGGCGTGCAAGACCATGCCTACGCCCCGCTGGGTCATTTCCTTCAGCAGTTCGCGAACCGCAGGCACGCGGTCGTGCGTGTCGGCCATCAGTCCTACGAGCATCAGGCGTCCCTCCAGTTCGGGTCGTCCAGCTCGAGCCGCATCAAGTCGTCGTACGTCTCCCGTGCGGTCACCACCGCAAACCGGTGGCCATCCACCATCACCTCAGCCGCGCGCGGCCGGGCATTGTAGTTCGATGCCATAACGTAGCTGTAGGCACCCGCCTCGTGCACGGCCACCAGGTCGCCCACCGCCACGTCGTCCATGTCGCGGTCGAGCGCAAGGAAATCGCCGGTCTCGCAGATCGGGCCGACCAGGTCAGCCGTGACCCGGCGGCCGGTGGGCCGGACAGCCGTCACCCGATGGACAGCATCGTAATGCGAGGGCCGGATCAAGTCGTTCATTCCCGCGTCGGCGATCACGTACTCCTTGCCCCCACTCGACTTGCGGTACAGCACGCGCGTGAGCATGACACCACAGGCGGCCGAGAAAAAGCGGCCCGGCTCGACGATGAGTTCCATGTCGAGCCGCCGCATCGCCTCGCCGACGAGGGAGCCGAACCCATCGAGGTCGGGCTCGGGATCGCCGGCGACGTACGCGACCGGCAGACCGCCGCCCACGTCCACGTACCGCAACGGTGCGCCCACGCGGCGCACCTCGCCAATCAGGCCTTCCAGGCGGCGCAGCCCGTCTCGGTACGGGTCGAGCGTTGCCAGCTGCGAGCCGACGTGCATGTCCAGCCCGACGAGCCTCACGTGCGGCATGGCCAGCGCGGCCTGCGCAGTAGCGACGACATCGCCCCGGGGAATGCCGAACTTGTGCCCCCGCGAACCCGTGGCGATGTACTCATGCGCATTCGCGATGGCCACTTCCGGGTTCACGCGGAATCCGATCGGCACCGTCGCTCCGACTTCTCCGGCGATGGCGTTGACCAGGTCCAGCTCCGCGCGCGACTCGACGTTGATCAGCTTGAGCCGCGCCTGGATCGCCTCACGAATCTCCCGGGCGGTCTTCCCGACCCCGCCGCAGATCACGTCCTCGCCGCGGTATCCGGCGCGAATCGCCTTTGCCAACTCTCCGCCGCTGACGACGTCCACCCCCGAGCCAAGTTCCCGTAGCAGCGAGAGGAGCGCCCGGTTGCCGTTCGCCTTGAGGCTGTAGTGAATCCGGCTCGGCGTGCCGGACAGAGCGGCGGCCAGTGCCCGATACCGATCGCGGACTACGGCCGCGCTGTACACGAACACCGGCGTGCCCGCCGCGATCGCAATCGTCTCGGCGGGCACGTCTTCGCAATGGAGCGCTCCATCGCGATACGAATACGCGTTGGTCAGTAGGCCTTTGCCCACACGACCTCGTGCTTCGCGGGTTGACCGGTGACGAGGCACGTCGCGGGCGCGGTCGGCGAACGGAACTCCGCGTCCGGGATGACCCGGATCGTTGCCTTGGTTTCTTCCTTCACCTTGGCCTCGCTGGCCGGCTCGCCGTTCCACCCCGCGTACACGAACGCGCCTTCGCCGGCCATGATTTCCTTGAACTCGTCGTACGACTTCACGCCGCGCACCGACGCCGCCTCGCGGCGCGCTTTCGCCGCCGCGAACATGTCGTGCTGGATCGCCTCGAGCAGCTTCGCAACCGACTCCGCCACGCCTGCGCGCGCGATCGGCGCCTTGGCCTTGGTGTCACGCCGCGCCGAAAACACCGACTGCTTCTCGAGATCCTTGGGCCCGAGCTCGAGGCGCAGGGGTACGCCGCGCAGCTCCCACTCGTA
>VGVM01000138.1 GCA_016874035.1 Gemmatimonadota bacterium | reverse complement strand
GTCGCGTAGAGCTCGTACGTGAGCCGCCCGTGCGTCCCGGCGCGCAACGAACCGAGCAGGCCGAACCCGGGTTCCGAAAGCGCCACACCGATGATCTCCGTCGAAGCGAGCGGCCGGTCGGTGAACTCGTTCAACGGGCTGTCGTGGGAGAGATTGAACCGCCCGACCGGGGACAGGATCATCCCGCCACGCAACGTCGCGGCCGGGTGGAGGCGGACATCTATTGCGGCGAACTCGAGCTTCACCTCCTCGCCACCATCCTCGAACTCAAGCTCGGACGCGAAGCGAACCGCGCTGCTCACCCGCGCGCTCGCGAAGAGGTTGAACCGCTTCGCCACGAACCCGAACTCTTCCGTCGCACCATCGGCGCGCGCGAAGCGCGCGTGTGCTTCGGCGTAACCACCGAATGCCGTGCGTCCGACCGCGTGTTCGAATGGCTTGTCGTACACGCCTCCGCGGACAAACGGTCGTGGCGCGGCGGCCGTGTCCTGCGCGAGAACCGCGGCAGGACCGAGACCGCTCGCGAGCAGCGCGGCGGCAACCGGGATCATGCGCTTCGCAAATTGCGTCATCGTGCGCCCATCGGCGTCAGCATGATCGTCAGTTCATCGCCTCGCAGTGCGACCGGGTACCGGGTCAACGCGCGCTCAGCGGGACCACGGACCACGCGACCATCCGGCGTGTACGTCGAACCGTGACACGGGCAAACGATCCGTTCGCCCGTCGCCTCGGCGGTGCAGCCGCGGTGCGTGCAGATCGGTGAGACCGCAACGAACTCCGTGGCACTCACCCGTGTCACGATGATCGGGTCTGCGAGTCCGTCGGGTTGCAGCGTGGCCGGGCGGCCGTCCTGAGCGAGTACGGGAAGGTCGCGAATACGTACGCGCACCTGGCCCGCCGAGATCGTCACCGGTGTCGCGAGCGCCGCGGCGCAGCCGGTCGTTGAGATTCCTGCGACGATGGACCCGCAGGCCGCGACGAACGATCGCCGATCGAGGGTCATGGTTACCGCGACTCCACGAAGTCGAGCAGCGCAGCGCGCTGTGCCGGGCTCAGCGCGACGTACGCATCGCGCGCGCGCTGCCCTTCCCCGCCATGCAGGCGGATCGCCTCATCCACCGAGCGGGCGCGCCCATCGTGCATGAGGAAGGCCTGGCCGTTGAGGAACTGTCGCATCAACCGCAGCCCCCAGAGTGGCGTCGTGCGCCACTCCCGTCCGGTCGCCGAGCCGTCGGGCCGTTGATCCGCGAGTGCATCGCCCATGTCGTGGAGGAGCAGGTCGGAATACAGCGGCACGTCACGGTCGGCCAGCGCGCGCAGCGGATGCGCCCCGGTACGCAGCGTCGGGGTATGGCACGCCGCACAGCCCGCACTCCGGAACAGCGCGTCGCCGTCGCGACGCTGCGCCGTCATCTCCCCGGGCGCCGGTGGTGCCAGCGCGCGGAGATAGTGCACCACCGCGAGCACGGTCGCGGTGGGAACCTCCGGGTCGCTCGCATGGTCGGCCGCTTCGGTCGCAACCGCGGCGAGCGGATTCCGGTTTTCACTGGGCCGGAACTCGGACGTGATTCCCATGTCCTGATGGTAGGCCTCGACCGTCTGCTGCAGGATCGTGACCGTTTGCGCTTTTCGGCCGAAGCGTCCGATGCGAGGGCCGGCGCTGCCATTCGGTTCGCTGGCCGGAACGTATGGAGCGTGCGACACCCAGTTCACGCGACCGGAAATGCCGTCGCTGTTCCGATCATCCTGGTCCGCCAGCGCGAGCAACACGGACTCGGGAATCGCCTCGATCAGTCCGGCGCCGAACACCGGCGCTGGAAGGCGAAGCGAGATCGCCACCCCGGCAGGCGCCCGCTCGGGTTCAGCTCCGGGGACCGCGCGGTCCTGCACCTGTGGCCCACCGAGATGCGCGAGGAACCCGTCGGCCTCGGTGCCGAAGCGCTGCAGCGAATGTTCCAGGCGCCCGCGGCCGTCCCCACCGTGGCACGACGCACACGAGACGTTGTTGAAGACCGGGCCGAGTCCGGTCGCAGGGGAGAATCGCCGCGCAAACTCCTCGTCGCCGCGCACGAACGCCGCGAGTTCGACGCTGGTGAGTCCGTCGAGCGGCGCATCAAACACCTCACCGTCAGCCGGCGCCTCCGTGAGGAGCGACGAACACGCCGCGCTCACGACGAGCGCGAACGCAGCGCCGATGAGCGCACCGCGGGCGGCGGCGCGTGGGTGACCGGGGAAACGACGCATAGTTAGTATGTCCTAACTTTCTTGTTCCCCCACCCTAATGTCAAGTGGCCCCGCGGCCGGGGCTAACTTCCCGCCATGCGCCTCCTCCGCATGCAGACGTTCATCGTCCTTTTCATCGCTGCGGTTGTCTCAGTGGTCGCGGTGCCAGGCCTTGCTGCGCAACGACCGGATTCGGCGGCGCGCGCCGATACGGCGGTACGCGCCAAGCCGGTCGTCGTCACCGCCACGCGCAGCGAGCGCCGGGTCGAGGACACGCCGGTGCGCGTCGAAGTGGTGGATGAAGACGAGGTCGCCGAGAAGGTCGCCATGACGCCGGGCGACGTCACGATGCTGCTCAACGAATCGCCCGGGCTCCGGATCCAGATCACCTCGGCGGCACTCGGCGGCGCCGGCGTGCGCGTGCAGGGACTGCCAAGCCGGTACACGATGATCCTGTCCGATGGGCTCCCGTTGTTGGGGGCGCAGTCGTCGGGACTCGGCCTGCTCCAACTGCCGCCGGTGGATCTCGCCGGCGCGGAAGTGATCAAGGGCATTTCGTCTGCGCTCTACGGCGGCGCGGCGATGGGCGGCGTGATCAACTTCCTCTCGCGGCGGCCCGGCGATTCGCCAACGCACGATTTCGTGGCAAACCAGACGTCGCGGAACGGCACGGACCTCGTGTATTTCGGCGCGCGGCCGTTCAATGATCGCTGGGGCGCCACCCTGCTCACCTCAGCGCACCGGCAAGCACGGAGTGACATTGACCGTGACGGCTGGATTGACCTCCCGAGGTACGCGCGGGCGGTGGTTCGGCCGCGTGTGTTCTTCGACGATCGCGCGGGCCGTACGCTGCTGGCGACCGCCGGCGTGACGATCGAAGAGCGCGCGGGCGGCACGATGCCCGGTGCGCTGACGCCGGTGGGAACGCCGTTCGCCGTGGGGCTCGGCACCGCGCGGGCCGATGCCGGGCTCAGTGCGCGCCGACTGACCGCGCGCGGCGATCTCCTAGCGTTAAGAGCGGCAGCGCTGACGCAACGACATCGCCATCGCATTGGGACGGAACTCGAGCGCGACACCCACGACGCGCTGTTCGCCGAGGCGACGGCCACCATGCCCCGCGGCGCGAGCACCTTCGTCACGGGCCTCGCGTGGACGGGCGAGCGATACGCGAACCGCGCGGTTCCTGTGCACGACTATTCGCATCGTGCGCCGGCGGCATTCGTCCAGATGGATCGCGATGTCGCGCCGTGGCTCGTAGTGTCGAGTGCGTTGCGCGCGGACGCGCACAATGTCTACGGGACCGCGCTGAGTCCGCGCGTGTCGCTCTTGGCGAGGCGAACCGGCGGTGCGCTCGCCGGGTGGAACGTCCGGCTCTCCGGAGGCCAGGGCAGCTTCGCGCCGACGCCCCACACCGAGGAAACCGAAGCGACCGGGCTGCTTGCGGTCGTGCCGCTCTCCGGCCTCGAGGCGGAACGCGCGACCGGTGGATCCGCCGACGTGAGCGGCGTGATTGCGCTCG
>VGVM01000137.1 GCA_016874035.1 Gemmatimonadota bacterium | reverse complement strand
GCCGATCGGATACCCGTTCGCCATGCCCTTGCTGAAACCCGCGAGGTCCGGCGTCACGCCGCTGAACTCCTGGTATCCACCGGTCGCGAGCCTGAACCCGGTCTTCACTTCATCGAAGATCAGCGCGGCGCCGACCTTCGTCGTGAGCTCCCGTGCCATCGCGATCCATTCCGGCGACGGCAAGCGCTCCTGCACGGGCTCGAGCGCGATCGCGGCCAGGTTGCTTCCCGCCGCATCCACGGCGGCCCGCAACGCGCCGCAGTCGTCGAAGGGCACCTTGGTCATCTCGCGCCGCGTGGACTCCGGCACGCCGGCTTCGGTCGATGACCAATCGTGCCAGCCGAAGTATCCGGAGCCGATCACGTGCGTACGGTTCGTGGCCGTTCGTGCAATGCGAACCGCCGCGGTCATTGCGTCGGCACCGGTCTTCACGAACTGCACACGCTCCGCGCACGGCACGGCTTCGCAGAACCGCTCGGCGACTTCAATCTCGAGGATGTGCGGAAGGCCGGCGATGTTGCCGTGGGCCGCCGCCATGACAACGGACTGTGTGACGCGTTCATCCGCGTAGCCGAGCGTGACGGCGCCGAGCGCGGCGGTACAGTCGATCAGCTCATCGCCATCGCTCGTGACGAGTGTGCAGCCGCTGGCGCGGATGTAGTGCGAGGGCGCGTGCGCGTCCGCCGAGCCCCACATGGTTTCGAACCGCTTGCTGCCCGTCGAGGTCCCGCTTGGCAGGACTGCCGCGGCGCGCTCGCGCCAGGGAACGTCGGTTATCGCCTCGGGCGGGACTTCGGATTCTTCGTCCGACTCGTCCTGCTGATCCGGTTCATCGGGGTCAGGTGCGCGGCCGGAGCCGCCGCCACCGAAAATCCGTGAGAAAACCATAGAGTGAAAAGGTGCTCGCGCGACACGTGCATTCAAGGGTGTGGGTCACACGATTTCGACAGGGATGAGGCTGCTCCCCGATATCCTGTCACCGCGCAGGTACGCCCAATCAGGCCCTGAAGCGCCGAGCAGCCATTGCCCGCGGCGTCTCTGGCGGCCGGGAGCGGCATCATTGACCAGGATTCCGAGCCTCGAGCCATCAATCAGGGCGATTGGGATCGCGACAGTGATTACGAATCCGTCAGTGGTCCGGCCCCAGGTCTTCGCCGAAAGGTCGAGCGGTGACCAGCCAGCGATGTTGAGCGCTCGAACCTCGGCGGAGGTTGCGTTGGGGACCAGCAGCGCGGCCTGCGCTTCCACTCCCAGCTCATGCAGCTCGGGCGATGGATCCAGATACAGCTGCACCCCGTGGCCGTTGATACCGGCCTGCTCGTTGTCGTAGGGATTCTCGGTGTCAGGCGGGACAAACACACCGTCAGTTCCGTGCACGGCGACGGCGATCGTGAGATCGGTTGCGGAAGCCGTGAGTGATACCTCGGCGGTGGGGCAGCCGGCCTCGGTCCACGATTCGTCCGACCGGCGATACTCCTGCTCGCCAAGCCGATACCGGTCAGGGACACCGCGGCGCAATCGAATTGCCTGCGGAGGAGGCTGGGACGGTTCTGGGGTGGGATCCTCCGCCGGTGCAGGTCGTGGCGGCACGACGAACGTCACTGCATCGGAACCGACGGGAGCAATCGTCCATGCGCGCTCGTCGATGTTGTAACGCACGGTGCGTCCGGCGCGCGCGACTTCGAGTGCATCGTCAGTAAACCGCACGTTCGGCGCATTGGCATCCCAGGTCCAGACGGAACGAATGGTACCCGACGACGCGTTGACCCGAACCACGTTAAACCGAGCACTCGTTGACGACGGCTGGCCGGGACCGTCGGCGCTGATCAACTCCCAAGCCGTGTTCGCGCTTATCGTGGCGGTCGCGTGCCGATCGCCATCGCTTCCGGTGAGGCGGCTCGCCTGCCACGCGGCGAAGCTGCGTAGTGTTGCGTTGTGCGCGAATGCGAAACCGGCGTCGTGGCCGTCGAGCGTTGCCTCGACCTCGGGGCCGCCTTCGGCGATTCCGAAATGCACCGGCAGCTCAAGCCGGTGCGCGCGATCTGACTCCCAGCGCACTTCATCAACGAAATGGTCGTCGGCAACAACAACGGTCCGCGAAACGCGAACCTCATCGGCGATCGTATCGGCCGTCGCGCGGAGCATCGCGAACGCGCCCTGCTCGGCGATTGTCCACGGCGTGCCTGAGTCGGCCTGCTGCGTGTGTCCATCCACGAGTGGCGCGTTGTGCGCCAGGGTGCTCCGATACCAGAACAGCGACCGTTCGGCGTACGAGCCGGTACCGAGGTCGTCGAGCCAGCGCGTGTTCCCGGCGGCGAACAACAAGTTCAAGCGATCCGGATGTCCGTGCCCGCCGCCGGAAGCGCCGTAATCCATTGCGATGTAGATGTCGCCCCCGTTGCGCCGCACGATGCTCAGGCCCTGCGACTCCAGCGTGAAGAGCGAGGGAACCGACCGCTGCGGAGCGACCGCGGGCCGGGATTCGCGTCGCGCGAACAGCAGCGCCTTCCAGCCCAGGTCAGTCGGACTGAGCCGAACCGCGGGCATGTTGCGCTCCGCCTCACCGCTTGTGCGTGCACGTCCGGTATCGCCAGGCGGCAAGTCGTCGGCGTACATCGCACTCCGGGCGTGCTCAAGCACGGCGTCCGGCTGGATCGCGAGGCCGAGTTCACACCAGTCCGCAAAACGGACCTGCCGCAACGAACTGCGGAACTTGCTGTCCTTGCGCGCAGGCAGCGTGAAGTCAGGGAATGCCACCACGAACGGCGTCGCAAACCCCGCAAGGTAGCGCGACCGGAACCGCTCGCTGATGCGGATGCCCGCACGATCCAGCAGCGTAACCGCATACCAAAGGCCGCGGTGAACGAACTGATGGTAGTTGTCGCCTTCGAACGATGCGCCATCGGCGCCGATCGCCTTCTCTGCGATCGTTTCCAACGACGCCACGGCATTGGTCATCACGGGGTCGGATGCCGGCGCGCCCAGGAATCGTTGCGCGGCAATCAGTGCGGTGGCGTTCCAGACCTGGCGATTGGACAGTCCTTCATCGTACTGCGCGATGAGTGCCGCTGCCGGCCTGACGATCTTGTCGCGTACGACGCTGCCGATCGTCGCATCGCCATGGGCCTCGAGCGTGTCTGCCGCAATGCACACATGCAAGAGCCACAGCGAGTCGAGGTACGTGCTGAAGAAGACGCGGGCCGGACCAAGCACGTTGTCTCGGCTGGGGAAACCGAGATAGGCATTGGCGTAGCCAAGCAGCACGTCGCGCGCGAACGCTGCACACGCCTGATCACCGGTCAGCGCGGATAGCACCGACGCATGTACCGCTCGCTCCGCCAACCAAAGCTGGTACGGGTAGCGCCAGTAGCCGTCATGCCACGGTCCCGTATGCACGCGCCCGCACATAGGGCAGGTGTGCGCGTGGGGCGAGAATGGATTGAACACCAGCTCAGTCTTGTCAGTCTCGCAGTACCCGCCGACCCTTGAGTACAGCGCCTTCCCTGACGGGATGAAGAGCGGCTGCGCGATCACGTGGTCGAGGTCACGACGCAGCGACGCCGCGAGCGGTGCGAGCTCGTTGGCTGCGATTGCCCGCCGTTGCGCCCAGCCTTCCCGTGAGAGCAGCAGCGTCACGGTGAAACCCGCCAGCGCGTCACGGATTCGAGCTCGCCACGAAGCCCGATCTCGACGCCGGTGACTCGTCGCGCAACTCCTTGCAACCCGCGCGAGTGGTACACCCATGCCACCGGGACCTGCGCGGCGAGTTCCGTCTGCACGGCGCGCCACGCGGCCGGCGCGGCCTCAACGTCCGCACGGCGAGCGGCCGCGAACAAGACGTCGAGCGCCGGCGTGTGAA
>VGVM01000136.1 GCA_016874035.1 Gemmatimonadota bacterium | reverse complement strand
GCGCGCAAGGAGTTCGGGCTGTCGGGCGCCGTGCAGCACGGGGCGTCCACGCTGCCCGACGGCGCGTTCAACAACTTCCCCAAGTGCGAGACGGCGGAGATCCACCTGGCGACGGGTTTCCAGAACATGCTGTACGACGGCATTCCACCGGCGCTGCGCGACGAGATCTACGCGTGGCTCCGCGTCAACGCCGCGGACGAGCGCAAGCCGAAGGACACCGAAGAGCAGTTCATCTATAAGACCCGCAAGAAGGCGCTCGGCCCCTTCAAGCGGCAGTTGTGGGACCTGGCCGGTGGGACGCGCGCGCAGCTGGGCGCCGCGTTCGACACCAAGTTCGCGTTTCTCTTCACCCAGCTCGGCGTGCAGGGCACGGCGAAATACGTCGCGCAGTTCGTGAAGCCGGCCGAAATCCACAAGCCCGCGCCGACCGGCGTGGCCGCTGCGACCGCTGCGGCCCACGACGACGCCGAAGCGGGTGAATAAGCGCTTTCCTGAAAGGAGTTGCACATGATCCGGAGATACACCGTCATCGTCGCCGCCGGCGCGCTCGCGCTTGGCGCCTGCGACGGCTCGAAGAAGGAACTCGAAAAGACGCTCGCCCAGGTGCAGACGATCTCGGCCGAGAAGGACTCCCTGCTCAAGGACGTGATGGCGACGTCGCAGTTCATCGCCGAAGTCAACACGGAACTCGCCAAGGTGCGCAGCCGTGTGGCGGGCCGTCCCGTGCAGGGCGCGGCCGGCGAAATGGAGAGCAACCTCACGCCCTCGCGGCAGCGTGAGGCCATCAAGGCGAAGGTCGCCGAGCTGACCGAGCGCCTGAACGGCAGTGAGGCCCGCCTCGCGCAGAGCCGGAAGCGCGTCAGCGACCTCACGGCGAGCAACGCCGCGCTCGCCCAGCAGATGGCGAGCTACGACTCCACGATCGCGTCGTTCAAGTCGATCATCGACAACCAGAAGACGGAGATCGCCTCGCTCACGGAGCAGATCAACGCCCTGCAGGCCGAGAACACCTCGCTCAAGGCCGACAAGGTGACGCTGACCCAGGAGAAGGTCACGCTGACCCAGGAGAAGGACGACCTCACGACCGAGAAGAACCTCGTGTACTACGTGATCGGCCGCGAGGATGACCTGCAGAAGAAGGGGATCATCGCCAAGCAGGGCGGCATGCTCGGCATGGGCAAGACCACCGTGCCCGGCGCGGCGCTCAACGCCTCGGACTTCACCGCGATTGACCGCACCAAGGTCGCGGAGATCGCCTTCCCGAAGGCCGACAAGACCTACAGGATCGTCTCGCGGCAGGACGTGACCGCGCTCGAGACCGCGCCGGACAAGTCCGGCCGCATCAAGGGCGGACTCAAGATCACCGATGCGCCCAAGTTCTGGGGCCCGTCGAAGTTCCTGATCCTGATTGAGCAGTAAGCAGCCGTCGGAAAATCAGGCGGCCGCGGGCTCGGAAGCTTCCGGGCCCGCGGCCGTCGTCTTTGTGCCCACGCTCTGGCGGAAGTTGCAGCAGGATGACGTGTTGTTCATGGCGAGCGGCGTCGCGTTCAACATCCTGCTGGCCGGCGTACCGTTCTTTCTCCTGCTCGCCTCGGGGATCGGTTACGTGCTGGGGCAGTCCGAGGCCGCGTCGAACGGTGCGGCGGCGGCGTTCATCCGCGACTTGTTTCCGCTCGCGGGCACCGGCGACGGCTCCGTGCTCGACCCCGTCATTCGCGACATCGTCCGGACACGGGGGACCGCGGGCCTCCTCGGCGCCGTGGCGTTCATCTGGTTTTCCACGCGCCTCTTCGGTTCGCTGCGCACCGTGTTCAACCGCGTCTTCGATGTGCAGCGCGGCAAGGGCATGGTCATCGGGAAGCTGCTCGACGTCTGGTTGACGGTCGCGGCGGCCGCACTGGTCATCGCGTGGATCGCCGCGTCGGCCTACATCGCACTGGCGCGCACGCGCGGCGTGGCGGCGCTGGCGGACCTCGGATTGCACAGCGACGCGGTCATGCAGCCCCTGACCTACCTGACCGGGCGCCTCGTGGCCTTCATGCTCCTGACGGCGATCTTCTTCGCGCTCTACAAGGTCCTCCCCAACCGGAAGGTCCGGAACCGGCAGGCGTTGCTCGGCGGGCTGGTCAGTGCGGCCATGTTTGAGGTCGCGCGAGCGGCGTTCACGTGGATCATCCTCCGCTGGAATCCCGCCACGCTCTACACCGGCACGCTGGCCGCGATCGTGATCGTCGTGTTCTGGGTGTACTACGGCGCGCTGATCGTGATTGTCGGCGGCGAGGCCTCGCAGGTGCGTGAGCGCGCGCGAAACGCGAAATTGTCCGCATGATCGACCTCCGGAGCGACACGGTCACGAAGCCGTCGGCGGCGATGCGGCGCGCGATCGCGGATGCCGAGGTCGGCGACGACGTGCTCGACGGCGATCCGACCGTCCGGCGGCTCGAGGCGCGCGTCGCGGAGCTGCTCGGCACGGAGTCGGCGCTGTTCTTCCCGACGGGCACGATGGCGAACGAGGCGGCGATCTGGTGCCTCGGCAAGCCGGGAACCGAGCTGTTCGTCCACGAAGACGCCCACATCGTGGACCGTGAGAAGGGCGGGGCCTCCGCGCTGTCCGGTATGGCGCCGCGGCTGGTTCGCGGCGCTCCGCGCGTGACCCTGGACACGTTCAAGGCCAGCGTACGCGCGCCGAGCGGCTACCTGCCGCGCGCGACGCTCCTCTGCATCGAGAACACGCACAACGGGGGCGGCGGCATCGTGACGCCCGCGGCTGAGCTGCAGGCCATCGCGGCCGCCGGGCGCGACCTCAGGCTCAACGTGCTCCTCGATGGAGCCCGCCTCTGGAACGCGCACGTGGCCACGCGGACGCCGCTCGCCGACTTCGCGCGGGCGGTGGACGCGACGATGGTGTCGTTCAGCAAGGGACTCGGGGCTCCCGTCGGTGCGGCACTCGCGGGGAGCAGGGCCCTGATGGACGACGTGCACGAGGCGCGGCGCCGGTTCGGTGGCGCCATGCGCCAGAGTGGCGTGCTCGCGGCGGCCTGCCTGTATGGCGTCGAGCACAACATCGCCCGGCTCGCCGACGACCATGCCACCGCTGCGCGGTTCGCCGAAATCGTGCGAACGGCACCCGGCGTGGCCGTCACCACGCCGGAAACGAACATCGTGATGGTCACCGTGCCGGCGACGACGACGCCGCTGGAGGTCGAGCGCCGTGCGGCCGCGCGCGGCGTCGGAATCGCCCTCTGGGACACGACCCGGGTGCGGGCCGTTACCCATCTTGATGTCACGATCGAGCAGGTCGAACAGGCGGCGCGGTCGTTGGTCGCGGTGCTGGCCGACGCGGCCTGAGCGAACTCACTCCACACCCCGAATCAGCGCATGGAACACTCCTCAGGATTCCTCAGCCTTATTGACGCCGCCCGCGCCAACGTGCGCGAGGTGTCCATTGCCCAGGCGCTCGAGCGGATCAAGGCCAACCCGAACGCACACTTCGTGGATGTGCGCGAAGACCGCGAGTGGAATGTCGGGCACGCGGAAGGCGCGATTCACATGGGGAAGGGCATCATCGAGCGGGACATCGAGAAGCGCATTCCGGACAAGGGCGCCGAGATCATCCTCTATTGCGGCGGCGGCTTTCGCAGTGTGCTGAGCGCCGAATCGCTGCAGCGGATGGGATACACGAACGTGGCCTCGATGGCGGGCGGCTGGCGCGAGTGGGTCGCCGGCAACAATCCCGTGGACCTCTGAGTGTCCGCCGCGTCCGCCGGCAGCGAGCGTCGCGTTCGCGAGAGCTTTGCCCGGCAGGCCTTCATGGCGACCCTCGGCGCCCAGCTGACGCGCGTCGCGGACGGCGAGGTGACGATCGAACTGCCGTTTCGCGCTGACCTCACCCAGCAAGTCGGCGCACTGCACGCTGGCGTCACCACGGCGATCGCGGACAGCGCCTGCGGTTA
>VGVM01000135.1 GCA_016874035.1 Gemmatimonadota bacterium | reverse complement strand
AGCCTCGTGCCTTCCTCGCCGCCTCCGGCCTCTCGGCCAGTCGCCGAAGCTCCCTGATCGGCTCCGGGCTGTCGTCCACCTGGAGGCGAAGGATGACGTCGTTGTTCAGCCAGATCCCGCACGACTTCTTGGCGCTGACGATGAGCATCGCCGCCGACTGCTGACCGCGCGTGTCGCCGCCGGCGCTCTGCCCGCCTTCGAGTGCAGCGACAAGGCGGAGTCGCAGCGGGCCCTCGGTGCGTTGGAATCGAGCGACCATGGAATCCACGACTGCCGGCCCGGCGAGGATGTTGCCCTGTGCGCTGCAGCGGTGCGGCGCAGCGCAGGACTTGTTGCCCGCCCATGCGCTCGCCCTCGGGCCTGTGTGCGCCACGATGTTGCCGTTCACGTCGAGCACGGCGAACTGACGACCGTCCCTGGACCAACGGGCCGGGTCGGGATCCGGGTCGTTCGCCAGTACCCACTTCACGACATCGCCTGCGGGCAAGCCGCGCTGCAGCATGGCGAGCGCTTTCGGACCGTAGCTCACATCCACGATCGCCTGGGTCGCGACGACGCCGACCGCGGCTTCGGCCCAGAGCACGCCATTGCCGACGGAGAAGACGCGCGATTGCACGGCCGCGCCCATCTCGCCCGTGGCCGGATCCATCGCGACGATCGAGAACGTGCCGGTGGGCCACTGGAGGGTGTCGGGAGCAGTGGCGCGGGTCGGAGATTGCGCGGTGGCGGCGGCCGTGAGTGCCAGTGTTGCGACGAAGGCGCTGGTGAAGTGGCGGGAGTAGATCATCGTGGCGGCGGGGAAAGTGATCGAAGCCGGGGCTCGGCCCGAGGCGCCTATAAACGTACGCCGAAGGGTACGGGGCGTGAAAAGGCGTGGAAGCCGCGACGCGCGCGGGGCGGCCGCGCGGAGTGGTGTTAGGCTGCGAGTTTCTGCAGCCTAATTCCAGAGAACTGACCTGAACTCAGGTGTTGGAGGACATTTGCGCGCAGCGACTTGGCGCCGGATATTGAGGCGCATGCCCGAGCAGAAAGAAGGCGACATTTTGCAGCGTTTCCGCCGCGAGCGCGATTGGCGCTCGCAGCCTAATCATTGTTAGCGCGCCATGCGGACACTCTTCCCGGACGAAGGTTTGTGGGTCTCGGCTGGCCCTGACTAGATCGCTTTGCTGGACTCGACGCACCGGCGCATACTTATCGTCATGACGCCCCAAACGACATGATCTCCCTTCCGGGCCGCTACGAGATTGAGCGCGAGATCGGACGCGGCGGGATGGCCACGGTCTATCTCGCTCGCGATGTCCGGCACGACCGACGCGTGGCGCTCAAGGTCATGAAGCCGGAGCTCGGCGCCGTGCTCGGCACCGAGCGCTTCCTCGCGGAGATTCGCGTCACCGCCAACCTGCAGCACCCCAACCTGCTGCCCCTTTTCGACTCGGGCGAGGTGGACGGGCACCTATTCTACGTGATGCCGTACGTCGAAGGGGAGTCGCTTCGGAGCAGGCTCGATCGCGAGAAGCACCTGCCGATCCCCGACGCCTTGCGCATCGCGGTGTCCGTCGCTGGGGCCCTCGACTACGCCCATCGCCACGGCGTGATCCACCGCGACCTGAAACCGGAGAACATCCTCCTGCAGGATGGGCAGCCGCTTATCGCCGACTTCGGCATCGCGCTCGCCGTCTCCAAAGCTGGTGGTGAACGTGTGACGCAGACCGGCCTGTCGCTCGGTACGCCGCAGTACATGTCCCCCGAGCAGGCTGCAGGCGACCGCGCCGTGGACGGCCGCAGCGACATCTACTCCCTCGGTGCCATCCTCTACGAATCTCTCGCCGGTGAACCGCCGCACATCGGTGGCACCATCCAGGCGATCGTCGCCAAGGTGCTGACGGAGACACCAGTGAGCGTTCGCGTACGGCGCCCGAGTGTACCCGAACACATTGCCGCCGCCGTCGCCCATGCGCTTGAAAAGCTCCCCGCCGATCGCTGGAGCACTGGGCAGGAGTTCGCGTCCGCACTCCAAGCGCCTGTTGTTCCTGCGATCGCGCCCGCACCGGGATCTGGCCACCGGGTTGGAGAAGTGATTGCCGGACCGAGGTCGCGCCGCACGTGGATCTGGGCCGTCGGAAGCTTGGCCCTCGCCACAGCGGCCTGGTTTGCGTCCGCGGCGCGCTACGACGCTGCTCCGCCTCTGCCGCCGGTTCCGGTTGTCGTGATGATGGATTCACCGCATCCGCAGCGCGTGTATGACCCCGCGACGTTGCGTGCCGGCGGCACGAATGCGGACGACCTTACCGAGATCTTGCGCGACCAGGCGCTGGCGCTCGTGAAGGAGACCACCAGTTCGCGGTGGGACCGCGAGGAGCAGGTGCTCGCCCAGCATCCCGATGTGATCCTCGCGCACCGGTCGAGCTTCTACGACGCCACGCTGCTCGGCGACTCATTGCTCGACCGCAAGTACGCAGCGCAGCTCTACCCGCCGGCCGCCGACAAGTTCGAATCGTTCATGGGGTATGTCGCGCGCGCGAACCCGCACACGCAGTTCGTGATCTACAGCCGGGGAAGCTGGCGGACCGATGCCGAGGCGAGCGCGTGGATCACCTCAATCGAGCATCGGTTTCCGGCGATCAAGGGGCGCCTCACCGTATACAAGGTTCCGCTCACGCGCGCGACCTATCGCAATGACACTACCGCGGCAGAGATCAAGGCGCTGACGTTGGCTGCGCTGCGGAGAACGGGCCGTTTGCCGGCCCCTCGGGCCCCGTAGTAGTGCTGCCGTCGACGAGAATCGTATCATGCGCGCGGCGCGCTAACCAGTGAATTGCTGCTGTCGCGGATCGGGCACCCACCCATGATCTCGCGCTCCGGCATCATCAAGCGGCATCATTGTGTGCGGCCCGCCGGGCCGCGCAGCAGAATTCAACGGCGTTAGCTGGCCAGTGAACAGCATGAGTGCATACTCAACCTCACTCCTTGATACTCGCCGAATGACACCTGCCGGAATGCCCATGCGGCGCCTTGCCATAGGCATGTGGGTGTGCTTGGTTGGCGCATCGTGCGGCCGTGACGCCCCAGTGGGACCGACATCCACAACGAACCCGCAGGAAGGCACGGCCGCAACGATTGATCTCCCAATCGCAGCCGGCGACGCCGCAAACCTAGCCTATGGGATCTGGCCGTTCGGGGTGCACGGATCATCACACGCGATCGACGGTCATCCGGGCATAGATGTGGAGTATCGCGTCGGAGCAAGCGTGCGAGCCGCCGCTGATGGTGTGATCCAGAACGCCTCCGTCGATCCAAACGCCGCTGACCGCCATAACCTCCGCATTCAGCACGTTCTCGCAGGGGTCACGTACGCTACGGACTATACGAACGTTAGTTCGCTAGCCCCAGGCATTGCGCAAGGTGCGATCGTGGCGCGCGGGCAGCCCCTCGGTCTCGCGGGGGTACAGACGCTCGCCATCGGCGTTTCGCAAGTCACGTTTGCCATGACGCACTTTCAGCTCAACGATTTCCGGGTCAACGACGGTTTGACGAACCCCAATGCCATCAGCCCGGAATTGCTGTTGAGCACCTCAGGCCGAGCGCTGTTCGACACCCTGTGGCCAAAGGCCGCATATGTGCAGGAGCTCACGGAACCGTTTGCCACAAACCCACGCGGAGTCACGTTCCCGCTTGTCCGCTCATGGACGACTATCGGCGACGCGACAATTGCCCGTATCGACGTTCACCGGGCCTCGGCAACGGCATCCTATCAATCGTATGAGATCCGATCTGCGAGTGGCGATCTCGTGGAGTCCGGTGTGCTAACTACAGTGCCGCATTCCGGGCAATCGACCGTCGATCTCGTTCCCGTTGGCGGCGGACCTGCGAGACTCGGCGTGTTTGATATTGTGGGGACGACGATGGGTCTGGCGCTCGGCGCACCGGGTGCAGCACGGCCCACTTCGCTCGTCGGCGCGAAGACGTATGTCACGCGCTAGGGAAGAGAGGCGGGCCAAGGCGCAGAGGCGCAGGGGCCAGCTAGCAAGGGTCAGACACTGCGAGTCGCGACGGTGCGCCTCGTAACGGGGTAAGCTCCCCCGTCAAGCGGACCATTCGAACGTAGACTCCAGGGGTGCAGTGGACCTCGGGATGAACGTCAGCGGCGGCACCCGCCCGAGGCTGT
>VGVM01000134.1 GCA_016874035.1 Gemmatimonadota bacterium | reverse complement strand
CGCGGACGACCGAGCCCAGATAGCTGCCCACCACCGAGAGCGGTTCGTGCAGGCGTCGCCGGAGTTCGGCCTTGACCGCCTTGAGCTTCGCCTGCCAGCGCTGGCGCACCGTCTGCCGCAGCACCGTACGTCCTCGCGTTTCCCCACGGGGTGACGCCCGTCGAGGCCGACGCGGGCTCGACGGTCAGGACGTCAGCAACGCGTGCGGGAGCGTGACGGCGCCGGGCGTCGCGAGGGCGGCGCGGGTCGCGGTCAGCAGATACGCCTTCGGCTCGACGCCGCACAGCTTCGCCGACTCGATGAGGCTGTAGAAGAGCGCGGCGACCTCGGTGCCGCGCTGGGACCGGGAGCCGTAATGATTCTTCCGGCCCACGACCAGGCCGCGCAGCGCCCGTTCGGTGGCGTTGTTATCCAGCGCGATTCGCGGATCGTCGAGAAACCGCGTCAGGCCGCGCCAGAGCCCCAGCATGTAGGCGATCGCCTTGCCGAGAGCGCCCTCGGGGAGCGCGCGCTGCTGATGCGCCCACGTGTGAATCGCCGCCACGATCGGCGCCGACCGCTCTCGGCGCAGGGCCGCGCGCATGGCGAGCGCGTCCGTGCGCAGTTCGTCGCCAGCGGCGGCGTTGATCGCCGGGCATTCCCGCTCGACGGCGTAGCGCTGGCCGATGAGCTCCAGCGCCGGCGTGCCGGGCTCCGGATAATGCTCCTCGGCCTCGACGAACTTGCGCCGCACGTGCGCCCAGCAATGGGCCAGGGTGACGCCGGGGCCGGCCCGCGCGAGCGCGTCGTAGGCCGCGTAGCCGTCGGCGACCACCACGCCGCGATAGCCATCGAGCACGCGCCGCGCGGCGTCCTGCGAGCGACTCTCGAGAATCGTGTAGGCGACGGCGTCCTCGCAGGTGACGCTCCACGCCCACCAGCGTTTGTTCGGCGCACTGCCGCCCATCAGCCGCCACCACGGTTCGTCGGCCCCGATCACCGGCGCCGTCAGCACATGCCGGTGCAGCGCCTCGTACGTCGGGGTGAGCACCGTAGCCAGGGCGTTGAGCTGATCCCACAGCGTCCGGGACTCGATCGTGAGGCCCTCCCGGGCCATCACGCGCGCCTGGCGTTCGAGGGGCAGATGGTCCAGGTACTTGTTGATGGCGATCTCGACCGCGAACGCCGGTGAATAACGCTGGCCTCGGGCGTCAGGCTTCACGGTCAGCCGCTGCGGGCCGGGCGCCGTCGCGATGCAGCCGTTGCACGCACAGCGGTACTTCTTCCGCTGATGCTTCACGATCACGAAGCGCCGCGCGACGACGTCGATCTCGTCGGCGTCCTCGGTCTGGTGCTTCATCTCCGTTAGCGTCCCGCCGCACTGCGCACACGCGCGGTCGGCGTCGGCGAGCTCGTGGACGATCTCGACGATCGGCAGCTTCGGTTGCGCCGTCGGGCCGTGACCGCGCCGGGGCGTCGGCTCGCTGGGCAGCGTGTCCGACGCCGGCCGCGGCCGGCGTTCCGACGACGGACTGAACAGCGCGCGCTCGCGCTGGGCGAGGAGCTCTTTCAGACACGCCAGTTCGCGCTGGACGCTGACGGCCGCCTCGCCCTGCAGCCGGGCGAGCGCGGCGATCAGCTGCTGGATCTTGGTGGAGGGTGGCGTTCTCCCGCTCGAGGAGCACCGCGACCTGACGCACCGGTTCAGGATCACGGATCGCATCGAGTCGAAGCACGCTCGCACTCCAGCATCAGCGGCCCCGACGAGCAAGAAGTTTCTGCGTGTCCTCGACGTGAAACGGCGCGGGCGAGAGCGCGACGCGCCCGACGAGCGTGCTGCCTTCGAGAAAGAGCTGCCGCTCGCTCATCGTGAGGCGCACGACGCGGGCCGCCGCCTCCGCCGCGCGCCACAGGCACGCGAAGCGGCCGCGTTCGAGGCGCTTGGCGTAGATGCACAGGCCGGTGCCGTCCCACAGGAGCACCTTCGCGCGTTTGCGCGTGGCGTTCACGAACAGGTAGCAGTCGCCGGACAGCGGATCCTGGGCGCGCCGCTGGCTCACGAGCCCGCTGAGACCGTCGAAGCCTTTCCGGAGATCCGCCGGGGCGCCGTACGCCCACACGGTGACCTGCCGCGTGGAGCCGATCATCCGAGCGCGCGGAGCAGCGTCACGAGCGCGTCGAGGGGCGCGCCTTCGACGCGCAGCCCGCGCGGAGTAATCAGCACCGGCGTGGTCGGCGCGAGCGCCGTCGCGGCGGGTACGATCTCCACGGCGCGCAGAACGGGCGCGGACCGTTTCCGCAGCCACAGGTTCAACGTCCAGTCCGCGAGGCCGAGGTCCCGGGCGATCGCCGCAATGTGAACGCCGCGCGCTCGGCGGCGCCGGGCGAACGCGACCACTTGTTCCTGGAGCGCCGTCGGATACCGGATGGTCTTCGGGCGCCGGCCCTGTTGGTGCCGGGCGATTTCTCGGCGAATGCTCCGCGTGCCGTCGTTCATCGGACGCCTCCTTGTCAGTGGCGCCACGATGCCGCGGCTTGGCGGTCAGATGCTAGACGGGGAACGGCGAGGAGTTACGGTAGAGTACGACGAACTGGTCGGACCCGGGGAACCAATCATCGAAGACTGTGACAACCGGCAGGTGGCCGGCACAGGTCCCCAGCTAGTTGACCGACTTTGGTCCATCGACATAGGCTCAAGGGCACTCGATCGACGCACGCATAGGTATTCGATACGAGCGTGACTACTGAGACCTGCCCAAGGGCATGACCGACTGCGACACCGTCGCCCAGATACAATTCTTCGTTAACTACATTGGCCGGAAACTCTCGCGCCTCGACGCAGGACGCGCTGATTGCCTCGCCCAAGCAATGGTCGGCAGCGATGGACTCGGCTTGGGTATCGAGCAGATGAGGGAAGCTATCGAGCCAGTCTTGTTGGCGCCAAGATGGGACTGGCCGGAGTTCGATTACTGGTACGAGCGCTTTCGTGGGCTCGCTGCGTTTCCTCTTCTCTGGGGCGAAGCTTCGACGAGATGGCGCACGAGGAAGAGCGGCAGGAAGTCAGGCTCGTTGACCACCTTGTGAAGCCGAAATGCTTCCGCCTTGTCGAAGCCGGGCCAGGTAAACAGTTCACACATCTCAGCCACAACCTGTCGAGACAGATTGCCGGTCGCCGTGAGCTTTAGTCCTGGTCCCACGGACGCTGTGTGCAGGAGGATCAACGCATTGCGGGTCACTGCAGACTGGCTGATCTCTTCGGGGGTCAGATCGCTCGCGAGCCTGATCGCGCCGTCGCGTGGCGCGGGAGGTTTGCGCAGCGCGTGAAAACTAGTCTGATCCAGCAGGGTCCAGGCAGGCTCGATGCCGCCAAGCCAGTTTCGGACAGCCGGGTTTTGCAGAAGGTCGCGCGGGATCACGCGGTCATATTCAAAGCTCGGTCATGCTCGCAATCATCAAGCATGGTCAGGAGCTCTCAGATATTTCGGCTGTCATAGGCCCAGTGCAGCAAGGCCTGCCGCTGGCGCGGTCTGCAAAAGGGATCACCCGGCTCACAGTTTTGTCTGATCTGCGCGATGTGCCGTCGAAACGCCTTCCAGCGCTTGATCTGGCGCCTGTCCTCCTCGGGCATCCGCCGCCCCATGAAGTAGCGGCAATACCATTGGAACCAACCGCGCGGATCGTCATCGTGAAGCCAACCGTTTTGACGCCATACCGATAACGGCTTGCTCGCATCGACACCGAAATAATTGAGGGTGTCGTTTCTGCCTGACGGCGAGAGCTTGGCGCGCGTAAACCAGCTCGAAGGAAATTCCTTCCGGCAGTCGGTCATGTACTTGCCGCCGAAGACACCGAGCGCCAGCATTTCCTTGGGTGTCAGCTCAGGCTTGAACTCTGGATCGAAATTGCGCCCGGCAGGTTCTGTCAGAAAATAGCGATAGCCCCGCTGCATCTTGTCATTGACGATGACGACTTTGCCCCGGCGGGGCTTGCGCGGTTGCGGTCGACCAACAGACTTTTGCTGTCTCATTTGTGCGGTCTTCATTTTGCGGGAGGTTGACCCGGCGCACAGTCCGGTTTGGCGTGATCGACCAAGATCAAATCGTCCACCGGAAAGCCGAGGCCGCGGGCCTGACTGACCAGACGGTTCCTGATATCCGCGGAGAGGTTGGGCTGGCGTGCCAGGATCCAGAGGTAGCTTCGGG
>VGVM01000133.1 GCA_016874035.1 Gemmatimonadota bacterium | reverse complement strand
GCCGGCCGGCGACCGCCGGTGGCGCTGCGGGTGCCGGCGGTGGTGGCGCGCCCGGAGGCCCCGGCGGTCCGGGCGGACCGGGCGGGCCCGGCGGCGCGGCCGGCGGAGACGCGAGTGCCACCAACCCGCGCGGCGTGGATGTGCTGCTCGTCGAGCTCGCCACGGGACGGAGCCAGTTGTTCGGCAGCGTCGCGGATGCGGCGTTCAACCGCAGTGGTGAGATCCTCGCCTACACGGTGGATGCGCAGGTGAACGACGGCAACGGGCTGTTCGTCGTGGACCTGAAGACGGGGCGCTCGCAGGTGCTCGAGAACGACGCAAAACGGTATTCCCGTCTCACGTGGAGCGCCGATGGCGAGGCGCTCGCGGTGCTCAAGGGTTCGCCGGTGGAGCGCATGCGCGAACGCGAGAATGTCATGCTCGCGTACGCGAGCGTCCGCGACGCGATGGCGCGGGGCGACGTGAAGCCCGCGATGGTTGACCCGACGAAGGCGTCCAACTGGGAGCGCGGCTGGGTGCTGAGCGAGCGCGCACCGCTGGTGTGGAGCGAGGACAAGCGGCGGATCTTCTTCGGTGCGAAGGCGCAGGTACCGGCCCCGGACACCGGCCGCCGCCGCAACACCGACTCGATCGCGGATGTGGACGTGTGGCTCACGGAGGACACTCGTGTGCAGTCCGCGCAGATGATCCGCGCGGACCAGGAACGCAACTTCACTTACCGTCAGGCGTGGAACCTCGCGGACAACCGGTTTGTGCGCATCGCGGACACGACCATGCGCGAGACCGAAGTCGCGCTCGACGGCGGCTGGGTGGTCGGACGCGACCAGCGGGCGTACGTCTCGGACTACAAGCCGGCGCAGGCTGATTTCTACCGTGTGAATCCATCCACGGGCGAGCGCATGCTGATGCTGAAGGGACACATCACGGCGCAGGGCGGCGCGCAGGGCATCTCGCCGGACGGCCAGCGCTACCTGTTCTGGAAGGACAACAAGTACCAGGCCTACGACCTCGCCGCCGGTACGCTGAAGGTCCTCGGCGGGACCACGGCGCCGAGTTTCGTGGACCTGGAATACGACCACCCCGGCCCGAAGCCGGCGTATGGCGTGGCCGGCTACACGCCTGACGGCGCGAACGTGATCGTCGAGACGCGGTTCGACCTCTGGTCGCTGCCGCTCGACGGCGCCGGTGCGGCGAAGAACATCACGAACGGCCAGGGCGCGAAGGACAACGTGCGGTACACGTTCGTGCGCGCGGAGCAGCCGGATGAGACGAACGCGCGCGCCGCGCGGATGGCGCGGGAGATCGACCTGGGCAAGCCCGTGCTGCTGGCGACCTACGGCGAATACACGAAGAAGGCGGGGTTCACGCGCCTGGTGAACGGCGCGCTGAACCCGGTGATGTTCGATGACGCCGCGTACAGCACTCCGGTGAAGGCGACCAAGGGCGACAAGTTCCTGTACACGCGCCAGACGTTTGCCGACTTCCCGGACCTTCGCTTGGGCACGGCGGCGTTGACGGACGCGCGCGAGATCACCGACGCGAACCCGCAGCAGGCCGAGTTCAAGTGGGTCGGCAAGCGTGTGCTGTTCGACTACAAGCTCAAGACCGGCCGCACGCTGCAGGGCTTCCTCAGCCTCCCCGAGGATTACGTGCCGGGCCAGAAGCTCCCGATGATCGTGAGCTTCTACGAAAAGAACTCACAGAACCTGAACCGTTACACGCCACCGTCGTACATCACGGGAATGGGCGCGTTGCCCGTTGAGGCGGTGAGCCGCGGCTACATCACGATGTTCGCCGACGTGCACTTCCACACCGGGCAGTCGCACACCGACATGCTCGAGGCCGTCGAGGCCGCGACACGCAAGGTCATCGCGCTCGGCTACGCCGACCCGGCGAAGATCGGCGTGCATGGCCACAGCTACGGCGGCGAAGGCGCGGCGTTCATCGGCACCCGCTCGAAGCTGTTTGCCGCAGTCGGCATGGGCGCCGGTGTCACCGACCTCTACACCGACTTCAGCCAATCGTGGGGCTGGTCGTACCAGGTGCAGGGCGGCAGCGGCGAGAACGGCAACGCGTACTACATGACCGGCCAGGGTCGCTGGGGTTTCTCGCCGTGGGACAAGCCCGAGGTGTACCGCTACGAATCGGCGCTCACGCATGTGCCCAACGCGGCGGCGCCCTTCCTGATCATGCATGGCACCGCCGACCCCACCGTGTCCTTCAGTGAGGGCATGAACTTCTACAACGCGCTCCGCTACAACGGGAAGAAGGCCGTGATGCTCGCGTATCCCGGCGAGGGCCACGGACTCCGCGGCATCGCGAACCGCCGCGACCTGACGGCGCGCTACTTCCAGTTCTTCGATCACTACCTGAAGGGCAGTCCGGCACCCAAGTGGATGACCGACGGCGTTCCGTTCCTCGCGAAGGAAGTCGCCCCGATCGTCCCGTAGTCCTTCCCCTCACGAATAACCCAATGTCCATCCGTTCAAGCTCCTTCGTCGCCGTAGCCGCCGTGTCGCTTTCCGCGTCGCTTGTAGCATCAGTCGCCGCGGCGCAGGCCAACGTCCCGGCCGACGTCCAGCGCTCGGCGTTGCACTCGTATCGCGTCACGCGCGTCGCTGACGGATTCGTGAATCCGTGGTCCATCGCGTTCGTCGGCAACGACCTCCTGGTCACCGAACGTCCCGGTCGCCTGCGCATCGTGCGCAACGGACAGCTCTTGCCCGACTCGGTGCCCGGCCTGCCCCCGATCCGCACCGGCGGCCAAGGCGGCCTGCTCGACGTCGTTCCGCACCCGAACTTCGCGACCAACCGGCTGGTGTACATCAGCTACTCGAAGCCGAACGCCGACGGCACGCAAGGCACGACCGCGGTGATACGCGGCCGATTCGAAAACGACCGGCTTTCGAACGTCGAGGAGATCTTTGAGGCGCAGGTGTGGTCGCCGGGGCGCGGCCATCACGGCTCGCGCCTCGCGTTCGACCGGAACGGCTACCTCTTCATCTCGCTCGGCGACCGCCAAGTGCCGCCTGAAGGCGACCTCGCGGCACATCCCGCGCAGAACCTCGCGAACCATTTCGGCAAGATCATTCGCGTGCACGACGACGGCCGCGTGCCCGCGGACAACCCGTTCGTCGCCCGCGAAGGCGCGCTCCCGCAGACGTGGAGCTACGGCCACCGCAACGTGCAGGGAATGACGATCCATCCCGAGACGGGCGAAGTCCTTGCGACGGAGCACGGCCCGCAGGGCGGTGACGAAGTCAACATCGTGCAGGCCGGCAAGAACTACGGCTGGCCGGTGATCGGATTCGGCGTGAACTACACCACAGGCACAGCGATTCACTCTGGCACGATGAAGGCCGGCATGGAGCAGCCCATCCACGTGTGGGTGCCGTCCATCGGCACGTCCGGCCTGATGTACTACACGGGCAATGCGTTCCCGGAGTGGAAAGGCAGCCTCTTCGCCGGCGGCATGGCGGCGGGACATCTCGTGCGCCTGACGATGAACGGCCGCGCGGTCACGGACGTCGAGCGCCTCGTGCGCGGTATCGGGCGCGTGCGCGACGTGCGGCAGGGCCCGGACGGCTTCATCTACCTCGCGATCGAGGATCGCGCGGGCGGCAAGACGCCGATCGTGCGCATCGAGCCGGCGGCGCGTTGATCCTGAGCCGGCTCCGCGGCGCACTCGGGGTCGGCCGTTAGTGGCTCGCGCCACTGTTTCGACGATCCTCGCCGAACTGAAACGCCG
Source organism: Gemmatimonadota bacterium (assembly GCA_016874035.1). Taxonomy (GTDB): domain Bacteria; phylum Gemmatimonadota; class Gemmatimonadetes; order Gemmatimonadales; family Gemmatimonadaceae; genus Fen-1231. Next base: position 460 of record VGVM01000133.1, on the reverse strand, counting down.
CGGCTCCAAGTCCGCGCGCGAGGGGATGGCGCGGTACGGGATCGGCGACGAGACGGCGCTCGGGGTCCAGGTCAACGTGCTCCGCGCGATGGCCAAGCGGATCGGTCGCGACCACGCGCTGGCGCTCGCGCTCTGGAAGACGGGCGTGTACGAGGCGAGGATGCTCGCCACGTTGGTGGACGAACCCGAGAAGGTGACACTGGCACAAATGGATTCGTGGTGCCGCGACTTCGACACGTGGGCCCTCTGCGACACCGCGTGTTTCTCATTGTGGGACCAGACCCCGCACGCGTGGACCAAGGTGCGCGCCTGGGCGCCGCGCAAGGAAGAGTTCGTCCGGCGCGCCGCCTTCGCGCTGATCGCGTCACTGAGCGTGCACGACAAGAAGGCACCGGACGCGCCATTCCGCCGGTCGCTGGAACTCATCGAGCGCTACGCGACCGACGAACGGAACTTCGTC
>VGVM01000132.1 GCA_016874035.1 Gemmatimonadota bacterium | reverse complement strand
CGTGAAGGCGATCGTGCAGCCGGGCGGTTCCGTCCGCGACGCTGAGGTGATTGCCGCGGCGGACGAACACGGCATCGCGATGGTGTTTACGGGTCGCAGGACGTTCCGGCACTAGCCGGCACGGGGAAAGCAGTACCTTCCAGCGATGCCCGCCCCCTCCCGCCGCCACTTCCTCGCCGCACTCGGTGGTGCCGCCATCGCGGCCCGTCCGGTGTTCGCCGCGGGCCGCTGGCCGCTCGATTCGGCCGCCCCCGAAGGTGAGCGAGGCGTCGGCTTACCGGCGGACGCGGAACAACCCGCGGCCGCCCCGGTCCTGCTCAACTACAACGAGAGCGCCTGGGGCCCGTCGCCCCGCGCCCTGAGTGCGATCCGCACCGCACCGCCCGCGCTCGCCACGCGCTACTTCGCTGAGGATACCTACGATTCGCTGCGCGATGCGCTCGCCGCCCACCACGGCGTCACGCGCGCCCACATTCGCATGGGCGCCGGTTCCACCGAGATCCTGAAGGCCTGCGACGATCTCTTCCTGCGCGGCGGCGGCTCCGTCGTGGTGGCCGAGCCGACGTTCGAGGCCGTGCTGCAGTACGCCGCGAACTACAGCGGGAGCGCCGTGCGAGTCCCACTCACCGGTGACCACCGCCACGACCTCGACGCGATGGCCACGCGCGTCACGGCGGACACGGGCTTCGTGTACATCTGCAATCCGAACAACCCGACCGGGACCATCGTCTCCGGCGATGCGGTCCGCCGTTTCCTTGACCGGATACCGGCCCGCGTGCCTGTGGTGTTCGACGAGGCCTACGCGGAGTTCGTCGCCGACCGGACGTTCGAGAGTGCGGTCGCGTTGATCAAGGAGAGCCGCAACGCCGGGCGCGACATCGTCGTTGCCAAGACCTTCTCGAAGATCCACGGCCTCGCCGGCATGCGGGTCGGCTACGCAATCGCGCGCCCCGAGGTCATCGCCCGCCTGGTGCCACTGACGGTGGACTACGCCGTTACCGGCCACGCAGCCGGTGCGGCAAAGGCTTCGCTGGCCGACCGAGCTCACCTCGGCGTCGTGGGTGCACAGGTCGCCGCGCGCCGGGCAGAGTGCACCGCCTGGCTTCGTGAACGCGGGTTCGAGTGCACGGACTCGCAGGCCAACTTCGTCATGATCAACCTGCGGCGGCCGGTTGCACCGGTGATTGACGCGTTCGCCACCCGAGGGGTACTTGTCGGCCGCGTCTTTGCGGCCATGCCGAACTTCCTCCGCGTGACCATGGGCACCGCCGCCGAGATGCGCCGGTTCTACGCCGCGGCCGAATTCGCCCTCAGGCCCACCTGAGCGCGCGATTTCGGGCCGGGAGCCCTCCCCCCGGAACCTCCCGGGCGCGAAATTGTAGGATTGCGCATCCCAGACGCCTGAAAACACAGACCACGTGACCGCACCCACCGCCCCGGGCGGGCTCGACTACCGCCCCAGTTACGGCGCGGCCGCCATTGCCGGCGCCGCTGTGCTCCTGCTGTACATCATCACGCTCGCGCCGGAAACGGCGATGTGGGACACCAGCGAGTACATCGCCGCCGCGTACACCCTCGGCATCCCGCACCCGCCCGGCAACCCGATGTTCGTGCTGCTCGGTCGCGTGGCGGCGATCCTCCCGATCCCCGGCGCGTCGGTCGCGGTGAAGGTGAACCTCCTCGCGGCGATTTCGAGCGCTATCGCGGCCAGCATGTGGTTCCTGGTCGCCGAGCGTGTGCTGGTCGGGTGGTTCACCGAACGGTGGCAGCGGATTGCGGGTGGCGCGCTCGCCGTGCTGATCGGCGCGACCTCGTTCACGGTGTGGTCGCAGTCGGTCGTGAACGAGAAGGTGTACACGGTATCGCTGGCGTTGCTCGCGATCATCGCCTGGCTCACCGTCCGCTGGTGCGATGACCCCGATGGCCCCAAGGCCGATCGCACGCTCGTGTTGATCGCGTACATCATGGGTATCGGATACGGCGTCCATATGGCCGGCATCCTGCCCGCCCCGGCCGTCGGCCTCGCGGTGATCCTGCGGCGCCCACGCACGCTGCTCCGCTGGAAGCTGCTTGCGGCCTGCATCGGCATGCTGGTGTTCGGTGGCTCATCGTTCCTCACGCAGCCGATCCGCGCCGGACACTTCCCGGCCATCAACGAAGGCGAGCCCACGGGCTGCCGCGAGAAGTTCTCGCTCGACTGCACGGTGTCCGCGCGCACGTACGACGCGTTCAAGTACAACTTCAATCGCGAGCAATACGGCAAGCCGATGCTCGGCGAGCGGCAGGCCTGCTCCGTCCAGACCTACCCGTGCACCATGGCCGAGGCGTTCCCGGCCCAGGTCGGCATGTGGTGGCTCTACTTCAAGTGGCAGTGGGTGCGCGACGCGCACGGGGAGCGGCCGGGCCTCCAGGGCGCGTTGGCCGCGATCTTCCTCGTGCTCGGCCTGTTGGGCGGCTGGGTCCACTTCAAGCGGGATCCTCGCAGCTTCAGCTTCTTCGGGCCGTTCATGTTCACGCTGACGCTGCTCCTGATCTACTACCTGAACTTCAAGTACGGAGCGTCGCAGGCGCCAGAGCTCGGTGAGAGCGTAGCTCGGGAAGTCCGCGATCGAGACTACTTCTACTTATGGAGCTTCTCGGCCTGGAGCGTCTGGGCCGCCCTCGGCCTCACGTTCGTCTGGGAGTCGCTGGCCGCGCTGCTCGGCACGGAGCCGTCGAAGCTCGGGACCCAGGTCGTTGAGCTTCCGCCGCGCCGCAACTGGGCGCTGACGTCGCCGGTGCTGGCGCTGGCGGTCATTCCCATGTTCGCCAACTGGGATTCGTCCTCACGGCGCGGCGAGACCGACACCGCTGACTTTGCGGTGGACCTCCTGAACTCGGTCGAGCCCTACGGCGTGCTGGTCACCGTCGGCGACAACGACACGTTCCCGCTCTGGTACGCGCAGGAAGTGCTGGGCGTGCGGAAGGACGTGCTGATCGCGAATACGTCATTGATGAACACGGACTGGTACGCGCGACAGATGATCCGCCGTGAGACCTTCGACTACGACGCCGAGAAGGGCCCAGCGGTGTATCGCGGGAAGACGTGGACCAAGCCCTCGAAGCCGGCGCTCGAGATGACACTGGACGAGGTGGACGCGATCCCGCTTGGCATCGAGATGCCGAGCGACCAGCTCTTCGAGGCCGGCAAGGTGCGCGCCGTCGTGCCAAAGCAGTTCCTGCAGAAGGCCGACATCATGGTCTTGCGCATGCTGAAGGAATCCGGGCGACCGCTCCACTTCAGCCGGACGTCAGCGGACTACGCGTTCAACAACCTCGGACTGGGTTCTTACCTGGTCACCCAGGGGTTGACGCGCCGCGTCATGGGCGACTCCGTGAAGGCCGGCGGCGGCGTGGTCGAGGTGCGCGGCGACGGGTTCCTGGACCTCGACCGGACGATGGCGCTCTGGAAGGACTTCAAGGCGCCCGATGCGCTGATCAAGAAGAACGACTGGGTGGACCGGCCCTCGGTCGGGATCCCGTACCTGTATGTCAGTGTCGGGTACTCCCTGTCCGACGCGCTCGCGAGCGCTGGCCGAACAGCCGAAGCAACCGAGGTGGTGCAGCGCGCGTTTCTCGTGGCGAAGGCCGCCAAGCTTGACGGAACCGTGCCGCTTCCGGAGCCGCCGGCGCCGGCCGGCGACACGGCGCTCACGACGAAGAAACAGGTCCCGGTAACGAAACAGCCGTAGTCCTGCACGCGCAGGACTGCGGCTGAGCCATTGTCACGGGGCCTCCGCTGACGAGGAGCCCGCGCGTTCGCGCCGGGCTACGCCGGCCCGGTCAGTGCGTCCATCCAGGCGCGCGCCGCCGCGAATTCGCGCCGCACCGCTTCGACCCCGGCGCTCGTACGCGGGACGTCGCCGGCCCGCCCTGCGCCCTCGGTTTCCGCGCAAGCGTCGCCAAGCGCCTCGGCGCCCAACTGCCGGGCGCTCAACTTGATCGAGTGCGCGATGCTCGCCACTTCGTCCCAACGCCCGTTTCCCGCCTCCTCGACCAGCTTCTCCACGCGTTCCTCGGCGAACTGGACGAAGGTCCGCACCAGCATGGCGACCATATCATCGCCACCCACGCCTCGGAGCATGTCCAGGGCCGGCTTGGCGGACTCGAAGTGGTTTCAAAACTGGCGCAGGGTGATCAACATGCAGGCGGCGTGCAAGAACGCGCGGTAGTGCTCGATCTTGTTCTCGTAGCGCGTGACGAGGCGGCGGAAG
>VGVM01000131.1 GCA_016874035.1 Gemmatimonadota bacterium | reverse complement strand
AGACGTTCACCTACGAACTGACGACCCGCTTCGGGACGAATGCGACGAAGTGAGGCGGGGTGACAAGAGTGGCGTTGTTCCACGGGTTGCATCGGTTGCTCGTCGCGCGCGCTGCTTCGCGACGACCCTCCGTCCTCATGCCACCCGTTAAACGCGCGGACCCATTCAGCCGCTCACGCCCCGCCCCGGTCACTCCCCGGCGTCGGCTCGGCCGGCTCCACGGGGACCGACCGATACGTCGCCCACAGCAGCCCCGCGAACAGCAGCACGACGATGTCCACGTAAAACATCGGGTCCCATTGCGCCCGCCCGGTGCGGCCTTGCGAGCCAAGCCAGTCCGCCATCGCGCCGGTGAAGAACTGCGAACTCATCGCGCCGACCACGCCCATCGAGTTCATCAGGCCAAACAACGCGCCCACATGCCTGCCGCTGATGCCGATCGCGCACGTCCACCACAGCGTCTGCACGAATTGCGCGGCGAAGCAGCTCAACGCCGTGAACAGCCCCGCCAGCCACGGGCGGTCGCATTGCAACGCGCACCAGAGCATCGTTGCCGCGAGCACGAGCGAAACGCCGCCGGCCGCGCGCGTTCGCGCCGTGCTCGCGCCGAGCGCCAGCCGGTCGAGCACGCAGCCGCCCGTGAACGTCCCGAGCGCGGCGAACGCCAGCACCATCGACGCCATCAAGCCCGCTTCCCGCGGCCCGATGTCGCGCGCGGCGCCGAGATACTTCGGATACCACGAGAAGTAGATGTAACTGTTGAACGACGCGCAGGTCATGATGGTGCCGAGCCAGAGCACGCTGCGGCTGCGCAGCACCGCGCGCCACGGGATCGCGGGCGGCGCCAGCGCGGTCGCCCGGCGGCCGATGTGCGCGGCTTCGGCGGCGTTCACGGCGGGATGCGTCGCCGGGTCGTCGCGGAACCAACGCCAGAATCCGATCGCCCAGACGATGCCGGTGCTCGCAAACACCACGAACGTCCAGCGCCAGCCGATGTGCACAATCAGCACCGCAGCGAGGAACGGGGCGAGCGCGCCCCCGATTTGCGACGCCGCGAGCAGCACGCCCTGCGCGCGCCCGCGTTCGTGGTCGGGAAACCACCGCGACAGCACACGCGCGACATTGGGGAACGCGCCCGCTTCGCCCGCGCCGAAGAGGAACCGCACCGCGACAAGCGACCACAGCCCCGTGCACGCGCCCGTGAGCCCGGTGAAGACGGACCACCACACGGAGATGCGCGTGAGGACGCGGCGCGAGCCGAGCAAATCGCCCCAGCGGCCGGTCGGCACCTCGAAGAGCCCGTAGGCCAGCGTGAACGCCATCAGCACGTAGCTCGCCTCCGTGTTCGACAGCCCGAGGTCCTTTTGGATCGGCGCGAGCGCGGACGAGATGCAGATGCGGTCGAGGTAGAGAATCCCCGCCAGCAGGCACAACACGCCCAGCACGACAAACCGCGTCCGCGTCGGGGCCTCGGCGTTCATTCGCGCACGCGCCAGCGTTCGAGTTGCGCTTCGTCGAGCGCCACGCCCAGGCCCGGTCCGTCGGGCACCGCGGCCGCGGGCGGGCCGAGGTCGAGCGGCTTCGTGATCAGGTCGGCGTCGTGATAGAACGGCCCGATGGTGTCGGCGGGGAAGGAATCCGTGTCCACCTCGGGAAACGCGGCGGCGACGTGCAGCATCGCGGCGGTGCCGATGCCGAGCTCGAGGTTGCTGCCGATGGTGCAGCGCAAGCCCGCCGCCCGCGCAAGGGCCACGATGTCCGCCGTCGCCGCGATGCCGCCGTGTTTGCCGGGATAGACGCTGAAGATGTCCGCCGCGCGATGGAGCGTGAGCTGCCATGCGTCCTGCAAGGTGAACACGCTCTCGTCCGCCATGATCGGCGCCCGCGTGTCGCGGCGAAGTTCCGCCATCGCGACGGGGTCGCCCGCGGGGATCGGCTGCTCGGCGAGGAGCAGGTTCACGTCCTCCAGCTCGCGCAGGCAATGGCGCGCCTGCTGGATCGTCCAGCCGCAGTTGGCGTCAAGGGTCACGGGAATGTCCGGCCCGCAGACCTCGCGCACGGCGCGCACGCGGGCCACGTCGGTCACGGGGTCGAGCCCGACCTTCACCTTCACGCAGGTGACGCCGAGCGCGAGGTGTTGCGCGGCCATCGCGCGCGAGCCGGCCACATCACGCGCCCACACGACGAGCTTGATGCGGACGCGGTCGCGGACCTTGCCGCCGAGGAGTTGATGGACGGGCACCCCGGCGGCCTTGCCGGCGATGTCCCACGCGGCCATTTCGACGGCGGCCTTGGTGAAGGGGTTGAGCTTGATGATGAAATCCATCGCGCGACGGATGGGCGTGAGGTCGCGCGGGTCCTTGCCGAGAAGGACAGGCTCGATGTAGTGGCGGATGGCGGCGACGGTGCCAGCTTGCGTCTCGCCGGACCACAGGCCGGAAATCGTGGCCTCGCCGAGGCCCGTGAGCCCGGCGTCGGTGTGCATGCGCACGATGACGTAAGGCGACGTGGCGTGTTCGCCGTGCGCGGTCTTCGCGGTCATGCCCTTCTTGAGCGGCACGCAGACGGGGATGGCTTCGATGCGGGTGATTTTCATGGCGGGTTCATGACAGGAACCGTTTCAGCACGTTCGCCGTGATGCGCGACACCGCGGCGTCCACGGGCAGCGAGGCGACGTAATTGATCGAGCCGACGGAAAACACCGAGCCTCCGCGCGGGGTGTCGAAGATGACCATCTCCGCGCCGCCGTCGTCCGGGTTCATGCCGCGCGCGAGCACGCGCGTGGCCGCGGGCGAACACGGCGAGCGCTTGTCGGTCTCGTGGCCGGAGGCGCCACCCGGACACCGCCGGTGGAGGCTCGCTTCGCCGAAGACGTCGCCGTCCTTCAAGCCCGTGCCTTCGAAAATCCAGTGCGCGCCGTCCACCACGCGATACGGCGCGCCGGTCATCGCGCCCGCGGGGGTGAACACGACGCCGAGCAGGTTCGCCTCCGACTCGTGGCGCAGGGCGAAGCGGCTGTCGCGCCCGCCCATGCCGGAATTCCACAGCGACGTGATGCTGCCGTTGTGCACCGTCATTGAGCCGTCCGCGTGCAGCTCGACATCGCAGTTCAGCCCGTTGCCGCCAAGATACACGAGCCGGCCGCCCTCCTCGAAAACCCACCGCTTCACGCGGTCATACATCCGGCGCGTCCAGTATTCGGGATGCACCGAGAGCGCGAGCACGCGATAAGCCGCGAGGTCGAGCGTGCCGTCGTCGAGCTGCGTCTCGGCGTAGAAGTCGTGCGGAATCTGCTGCTGTTCGAGCCAGCCGAGCAGCCGCCACTCGGCGGGCGCGAGGTGGCACGCCTGCCGGCCTTCGATCGGGTCGTCGAGTTTCTCGGTGAACTCCAGGTGATTGAACGGCTCCGGCCGATCGAACGACAGCCGCGCATACGCGGGATAACCCCACGTGCCGTGCTCGGGGTCGAGGTAGCGCGCCAGCTCGAAGCGCGCGTTGACGGTCGGTGTCGCGGGCAGTTGGTCGGCATGGATGTAATTGCTGCGGCCGCCGAAGGAGTTGTAGGCGTTCCACGTGATGTTCGAGGCCAGCACCGCGAGCGGCGCGGACGGCTTCGCCGGCGCGACGATCCACGGAAACGCAAACTGCCGGCCCGACGCCGTGCGCGCGCGGAAGTAATACAACCCGCTGCGCTCCGGCGCGGTGACAAACTGCCGGTGCGTCCGGCTCGCGTAGCCGACCTTGTTCCACTCGACGCCCGTGCGCGTGTAATCGCCGTCGGGCGTGACCTGCATCGTCGCGCGCGGCCCGTGTTCGTCGTGCCAGCCGAGCTCGCGCACCCGTTCGGGCTCGGAGCCGTAGCGCCAGAGTTCGAGGTGATACGGCTCGACCGAGTGGACTCGAAACTCGGATTCGTCGCCGCCGCGGACCCACTTCGGCCACGCGTAGCCGAGCAATCCATCCGACAGCAACCGGAAGTGGTGCGGCGACGCGACGGGAATCGTCACGCGCGAGAACTTCGCGCCGAAGCCGGCCTTTTGCAGGACCACGCGGTAATCGCCTGCGGGCAGGTCCGCGTGGACGGAACCGCCCGCGCGCGACCGCGCTTCGAACGAGTTCCCGTCGACGTCGATGAACTCGAGGAGCACGTCTGCCAGCGCGACGTAGCGCTCATCACTGACATGGCCGACCAGCATGGTGTCGAGCGAAGCCCGCCCTCGATGGTTCGCGAGCGCGCGTTCGCGCAGGTCGCCGGGGTTCGTGCGCGCATTGTTGGGTTCGAGGCAGGCGGCGTCAATCGCCAGTTCCTCCGCGGGTGCCCGTGGACCGGATGCCACCTCCGGAAATTGTGTTGCCGGAAGCCTTGTGCCTGATAAGTTCCCG
>VGVM01000130.1 GCA_016874035.1 Gemmatimonadota bacterium | reverse complement strand
GCCTGCTGGCCGACGTCCACCGAACCGACCTTCGCCAGCGCCTGCAGGTCATAGACATCCACCTTGCCAGGCGCGGCGCCCACGCCTTCGCTCGCCACGAAGGCGTAGCGCGAGTCCGCGGAAATCGCGACGCCGTTCGCGAGGGTCGTCGAGTTCTTGAGTATGGCGAGCGACTTGCCCGTTGCGAGATCGAGGATCTCAAACGACGCCGCCGGCTTGAGCGTCGCCACGAGCAGTTTGCCGTCGGGCGTGACGTTCAGGTTATACGGTCCACGCCCCGTCTTGATCTTGCGCTTCAGCGCCCAGGACGCCCGGTCCACCTCCACGATCTCGTCGCTCTTGTTGCACGCGACGAACACGGATCGGCCGTCCGCTGACGGTTGTACCCACGTGGGCGAACACGTCTGCGGCGCCATCTGGTGGCGCATCCCCATCGCCTCGTACCCGACCTCTGCCGGGTCGCTGGTCGCGCCCTTCGAGACGCGCTTCGCGCCTTCAATCCACATCTTGAGCATGGCTTCCGGCGGGCCGTCTATCGGCAACGGGCCTTCCTTGTCCTTCGCGACCGAGAAGCGCCGCGACACCGCGAGCTTCTCCACGTCAATCTCGACGAGCTGGTCGTCCATCATGCAGCCCGTGTAGTTGAACTTCCCGTCCGGCGAGTTGCGGCTCCCGTGCGGCATGGTGCAGGTCACGATCTGCGCGACTTCGGTCATGGACGGCGTGTACACCACCGAGACCGACGATGGCACCATGTCGCCGTGCAAGTTGAAGTTCGAGTTGAGCGCGTACTTGTTGTCGGGCGTGACATCGAGCGAGGCGGGGAAGTTGCCCAGCAGGACGCTCGGCCCGACGAGCGTGTCCGGCCCGAGGTGGTACATCCACAACTTTCCGTCCGGGAAGCCGTGGCCGGTGGTCACGAACAGGAACTTCCCGTCCTTCGAGATCTGCACGCCGTGCGGGCCTTCCATCTCGGCGGCGAGTTCCCCGATTTCCCACGTCCGCTCGACCACGAGGCCACCGGGGCCGAACCTCACGCGGTGCATCTTGTCGGCGGATTCCGCGCCGACATAGACCCAGTAGTTCGCGGTCGGCGGCTTCGGCCCCGTCGGTGCGGCGCCTTGGGCAGTGACCCGGACCGGCGCGACTGCGACGAAAACCGCCATGGCGCAAAGGAGAGCGGTCTTGCCAGATTGGTTCAGCGGACGCATCATCGAAGCAACCCTCCGTTCACTCATTTTCGTTGCGGGAGCGATACAAAATGATTGTAGCATCACGCATGGCATTCGTCACGCGGGCAGCGACCCTGATGGTGGTTGTCTCGGCGGTCGCCGCGGCCCAGCAGCCGGCGGAAACGCCTGTCGCCCGCCTGGTGGTCGAACCGGCCCAGGTCACGATTGAAGCGGGCAAGCCCGCGCCGATCAAGCTGACGGCATACGCGGCGAATGGCTCGGTGATCGCGAACGCCGCCGTCCGCTGGCAAGGTGGTGGGCGGAACGTCACCGTGACCGAGACCTCGATCACGGGCCGGCAGGCCGGCAACTTTGAGCTCACGGCGGTTGCGGTCGGCGCGAACGGACAGCAGGTGACCGTCGTCCTTCCGGTCATGGTGAAGTGGCCGGCGCTCGCGCGGCTCGAGATCGTGCCCGCGGAGGGGCGGCTCTATACAAACACGACGCTCGCGAATCGGCTGCGGGGCTGGCATGCCGATTCGAGCGAGCGCGGCGGAATCAACGGGAACTGGCGTTCATCCAACGCGGCAGTCGCCACGGTTGACCGGTTCGGCAACGTGACCGGCGTTCGCGCGGGCTCCGCGACGATTTCAGCCGAGTTGGACGGCGTCCGCGCAACGCGCACGTTCACCGTCGCAGCGAATCCGGTCTCGCGGCTGGAAATCACCGTGAAGGAGGACCAGTTCCGCACGGGCGACGTCGTGCACCTGACGGCCACGGCCCGATCGGCCGCGGGCGCGACCGTCGCGGACGCGCCGGTCACATGGACGTACACGTATGTGCCGGACGATTCGATCGCGCCAAACGGGGTCCCCGGCGGCGCTGGCATCGTCCAGTTCGGGCGCTTCACCGGCAACTATCCGGGTCGCTACACCCTTATGGCATCCGCCGGCGGCGCGTCTGCGCAGAAGACGGTCCAGGTCGCGCCGCGCGAAGTGCGGCAGCGCATTTCCGTCACGAGTCGCGGCAACATCAACTCGACCCACACGTCCGATCTCTGGCCGTGGACGGGCAAGGATGGGCGTGACTACGTGCTGGTCGGGACCTGGGGCGGCGACGGCTACGCGATCGTGTTCGACATCACGGACATGAACAACATCGTGAAGACCGACTCGGTGAAGGTGGACGCGCGCACGATCAACGACGTGACGGTGTCTCCCGACGGCCGCTACGGCGTGCTCTCGCGTGAGGGTGCATCGAACCGCATCAACGGGGTGGTCATCCTCGACCTCGCGAATCCCGCCCACCCGAAGGTCTCCGCCACGTTCGACCAGGAACTCACGGGCGGCGTGCACAACATGTTCGCAACCAACGATTACCTGTTCGCGGTGTCCGGCGGCTCGAAGTACGTCATCATCGACGTGAAGGACATCTACAAGCCCAAGTACGTCAGCGAGTACCGCCACCCGAACGCGCGCATCCACGACCTCTGGGTGCATGACGGGATCGCCTATTCGGCGCAGGGCGGGGTGGGCGCCGTGGTCGTGGATGTCGGCAACGGCAAGTACGGCGGGAGCATCGAGAAGCCGAAGCTCATCACGACGTATCAAGTCAACTCGGGCCACGAGATCTTCCCGTACTTCCAGAAGAGCACGGGCAAGGTGTACCTCTTCCTCGGCGACGAAGAAATGAGCCGTCGCGGAAGGACATGGGAGGGCACGCAGTATTCGCTCGCAGGACCGGACGGCAAGCCGCCGAAGGGTGGCATCGCGCAATCGTCGGGTGGGTACACGCACATCATTGATTTCACGGACCCGCTGAAGCCGCTCCCGGTCGGTCGGTATCACCTCGAGGACTACGGTTCACATGACATCGTGATCGAGAACGACATCCTGTACCAGGCGTATTACGACGGAGGCGTGCGGATCGTGGACGTCTCGGGCGAGCTGCTCGGCAACATCTACGACCAAAATCGTGAGATCGCGGTCTTCAAGCCGTATGATCCGGACGGCTACACGGCCAACGCGCCGTTCGTGATGAACGCCATGCCGTGGAAGGGCAAGGTGATCTGGACGGACTTCAACTCGGGCCTCTGGGCCGCCAAACTCGAGCCCCGCCAGCGCGTGGTTCCATAAGCGAAGAGGAGTCCCCACCATGCGTGCAGCGCTGCGAATCCCGGTTGGTCTTGTGGCGACCCTCGCCGTCCTCGCACCAAGCGCGAGATCGCAGGCGAGTCCGTATTCGCCACCAACCGCCAGCGCGATGCGCTGGCGGTATATCGGGCCGGTGGGCAACCGCGTGTCTTCCGTGGTCGGCATCCCCGGTGACGTCAACACGTACTACGCCGGCGCCGCGTCAGGTGGACTCTGGAAGACGACTGACGGTGGTGTGCACTGGGACCCGATCTTCGACGACCAGAAGGTCCATTCGGTCGGCGCGCTCGCGGTGGCGCGAACAGCGCCGAACGTAGTCTGGGCCGGCACAGGAGAGCCGTGGATCCGCAGCCACATCTCGATCGGCGACGGCGTGTACAAATCCACGGATGCCGGTCGCACGTGGACGAACATGGGGCTTCGCGAGTCAGGGCGGATCGGGCGCATCGTGATTCACCCGTCCAATCCTGACATCGTCTTTGTGGCTGCGCAGGGACACAGTTACGGGCCGCAGCAGGAGCGCGGCCTCTACCGAACGCAGGATGGCGGCCGGACCTGGCAGCGCGTGCTATTCGTGGACGAGAATACAGGCGCCATCGATGTGCAGATGGATCCGCAGGACCCGAACAAGCTGTTCGCCGCGATGTGGACGCTCGAGATCAAGACGTATCGGCGGACGTCCGGCGGGCCGGGCGGTGGGATCTTCACATCCACCGACGGCGGGACCACGTGGCGGAAGCTGCAGGGCAATGGGTTACCGCGATACGCCGTGGGCAAGATCGGGCTCTCCATCGCGCACTCGAACCCCAACCGCATCTACGCCCTCATCGAGACCGCCGACGGTGTGCCGGTGTCGAACGAGCCTGTGGACAACGGAGAGCTCTGGCGGTCGGACGACGGCGGCGCGACGTGGCGCATTGTGAGTTACAACCGCGACCTGGCCTGCCGGCAGGCGTACTACACGCGAGTGCAGGCCTCGACCGACAATCCGGATGAGGCCTACTTCATGTGCGCGTCGTTCAGTCGGACGATGACGGGCGGCTTGACCTCGGGCACGGGC
>VGVM01000129.1 GCA_016874035.1 Gemmatimonadota bacterium | reverse complement strand
GATCCGTGTAGCGGACTATCCGGAGTCGAACCACACCGTCCTTGTCGACAGGCTGGCCGATCCCTGCCTCGCCGTACATTCGCTCCGGATAATTCCGCGCTCTGGATACTGCGCCCAGCAGCCGATCTCGAGGACCCGCCCGGTCCGATAGAGCGCGTCGTAGCCGGTGTACGCATCGGCTTGGAGAGCCCCTTGGAACGCCGCCAGAAACCGCTCGGGGCCCGCGCGGTCGTGCGTCGCCGTCGCCTCGAAGACGACTTGGCGCCCGAGCGGATCGAGATACGTCCACAACCGCCCTTTGAAGCTGCCGCCGCGATCGTCGAGGACGGTCACCGGCGTATCGTCGGTTTGCAGATAGGTCGCGGCCGTAATCTCCCGCTGCAGCTGCTCACCAATCGGGGTCAGCGCGGTGGCGACAGCGGCGATCCAGTCACACAAGGTCGTGCGCGACAGCTCGACGCCGTGCCGCGCAAAGATCCCGGCCAAGCGATGCAGCGGGAGATGGTCGACGTACTTCGACACGACGACATGGGCCAGCAGCCCTTCGGCGGCCAGCGATTTCTCGACCGCCTGCGGTGGGCCCGGGGCTTCGACGACGCCCGCGTGACAGGCCGGGCACGCATACTTGGCCCGCGCGGTCTGGATCACGACGAAGCTGGCGGGCTGATACTCCAGTTTCTCGGCGACCGACTCGCCGATGCGCGTCTTCGCCTGCCCGCAGCCACAGATCTTGTCCGCCTCCGGCACATCGACCTCGACGCGCTGGCGCGGTAGATGCGCGGGCAGGGGCTGCCGGCCGGTCGAGCGGCGGCGGGTGTGTCCACGGACCGGCGTTTCGCCCGAGTCCATCTCAATCGGCTCGGTGACCGGTCCGGGCTCATTGGCGAGCTGCTCGAGCGCGAGCTGCAGCTGACGGGGATCGACGCGTTCGGATTTCTTGCCGAAGAGCCGTTGGCAGAGGATATCGAGCTGGTGCTGCAGCGCCGCCTTCTCCCGCTGCAGTTTCGCGACTTCGTCGTGCAAGGTCGCGACGAGCGGCTGTAGCGCGGCCTTCTCGCGTTGCACCGTGGTGAGCTCGGCCTGCAGGGTGGCGATCAGTGCCCGCGCCGTCGCGAGATCGTCGACCTCGGGGATTGCGGGGGCATCACCCACGCGCGCATGATAGGCCGATCGGCGGATCCGTACAAGCGAAATCGCTGCTCACGCCACCCGCTCATACCAGCGGCGTCGCCGCGTCTGCGCCACGTCGATGCCCGAGAGCAACAACGCGAGGTCGGGACTCCGCATCTCCACCGGCGTCGTCGTGTCCTCCGTCGGCCACGCGAAAGTGCCTTGCTCGAGCCGTTTGTACAGCACCCAGAAGCCCGAGCGATCCCACGCCAGGATCTTGAGCCGGTCGCCCCGCCGATTGCGAAACAGAAACAGATGCCCCGAGAGCGGATCGAGCGTCAGGCGGTCGCGGACGAGCGCCGACAAGCCATCGATCGACCGGCGCAGATCCGTCGCCCCCGTCGCGAGGTAAATCCGCACCGCCGGCGAGAGCGTCAGCACGTCGCACGCACGGCAGCGATGACGGTGCGGAGCAGCTCCGCCGATGCCCCCGCGCGTACGTGCAGACGGGTCCCGTCCGGCACCACGATCTCGATCACCGCGCCGTCAGCGGCAGGAGCCACGTGGACGGGCACAAACTGCGGCGACGTCGAGACTTTCGGGCGTGTCGGCAGCCGCTTCCGGCACCAGTACCAGAACGTCCACGGCGGAATGCCATGCCGCTTGGCGAATCCCGCACCCGACTCGCCGCTGGTGCGCCACCGCGTGACGAGCTGCTTCATCCGCGCCGGAGTCTGCTTTGTCAGCATCACCAATCCTCCTGCGCTGAGGATTGGTCAGAGTGAGGCGAAGCTCAAGATGGGGTTTGTCGGACGCTTACCACCGCTCGCGAAATGGAGTGACATCATGAAGCACGTTGCCGTGATCCTCGCGCTGGTCGCAACCACAGTTGCGTACGCTCAATCGCCTGCCTTCAGCCGGGGCGAGCACGTTCGCGTGAGAGCGCTCGACCCAGATCGTCCTGCGGCGACGGCAGTAGTGTTGACCATCGTTGGGCTTCCGAACGATCGGCTGTCGGTGACCAACGGAATGGTGTACGTCAACGACGTGCCACTGGAGCAATTCTCGCGGGATTTCCTTGAACGGGTGGCCGCGGCACCTGAACGCATCCCGCCCCAAGTTCCACCCGGGCACTACTTCGTCATGGGCGAGCAAAGACTTAACAACCACATCAGCGAGTACTGGGGCCAGCACGCCGCCGGCAGTCTGGAGACCGCACGGTAGGAGCTTGCCCGGCGTATCGTGCGAATGTGGTAACCCGGACGTGCTGCATAACATCCGGCTGCACGCGACGCCAGATCTTGCCTCGATACAGTAGACACTTCCACCTAACGGAGGTGTCGCATGCCCAGAGCGGGCCCTCGGAAAGTCCAGCGGTACAGTCTGGAGTTCAAACTCAAGGCAGTGAAACAGACGAGGGATTCTCGGTTTCGTGCCCAGGCCTTCCGGGGTGTTGGTCCCAGGGGCAAACCGAAGATGAGGCCCTCGCCAATATCGAAGAAGCCATTCGCGAGTATCTGGTGGTTCGCGATGAACTCTTGAACGAAGGCGTCGTGCGCGAGGTCCAGGTCGGCCGGTAACGTGCCGAAGACCAGACCTGCCCGGCTGTGTAGCCGTCGCCGACTCTCAGGCAGAAGTCGAAGCACTGATCCGAGAAGCCATCGAACTCCACATCGAAGGCCTGCGCGATGACGGACGTCCCTTGCCGGAGCCGACCTCCACGAGCCAAGTCGTAACGATCGACGCATAACATGCCGCTGGAGCCGACGCGAGCGTCTGCCGCGCCGCGGCTGATGCGGACCCTTGATTAGACCAGCCACGCACACACATGACGCTCGACGATCTCCGGGTAAGTATCGACCAGCTAGACTCGTTTCTCAGGCAGAGGCCGCTGTTGGTAATGCTGGAGCTCGTGGTGCGTCTTCCACGCCAGCCATGGTGCCTGAACAATGGGCGGCACTCCGGGCCGCTGGTCTTGCGTTGATCGAGGGTTCCTTTGGAAGTAACCACGGTTACTTCAGCGAGTAGGAGACAGGGGGAGGGCTGAAGGCGCGATCGATGGCCTTACTTCGGCAGCCCCGGCCGCAGCGACAACTCCGGCGCGCGATTGCCTTCCCGGCACGCGAACTCCAGCAGCTCGAACCCCGGATCCTTCTGACGCCGCAGCGGCATCGCCAGCGTCCACGGGCGCGTGAAGACGGCCGGATCGTCGATCGTCGCCTCGTAGATCAGCGTGTCGGCGTCAACCGGGATGAAGCGCTGCACCAGATACGCCTTGTCCGTGTAGAAGTTGCCCGACTGATCGAGCCAGTTGCGGTTGGCCAGCCGGGCCGCCAGGTTGGTCGACTCCACGACGAGCGTGTTCCCTTCCCACCACCCGCGCGAGTCACCCATCCACAGGCGGATCGCAGGGCCAAGATGCGGCCGCCCGTCGACCGGAATGATCTGATAGGCGTGGTTCTGCTCCTGCAGGATCAGGACGTGGGTGGGCGTCTGGACGATCTGCAGCGGAAACGGCGCATAGAGCTGTGGCACAGGGCTGCGCAGGTAGCAGCGGCTGTTCGGGTTCAGATACTCCAGCGAGGGAGGATCCGCCAGGTGCCGGCGGATGTCCCTGCGCTTGGCCTCGGCCCACGCCTGGTACGGGATCGTCCCGTCGGGCGGGTCGACAATCGCGGTGGTCTCCTGCCGCGCGTCGAATGTCTCCGGATGGTCTTCCAGATCGTAATTCTGCCGCCCGTGCGTGTAGTACCCCTGCAGATCCGGCTGGCCAAACGGCGTGCGCGGCGAGGTGAACGTCTTCGCCTTCTCTGTCGCGCAACGGTAGAAGAGCCTCGGCTCGCCCGGGCACCCGCCTGCGGGCGGCACGTCCCGCGTCCGTTGGGGTGGCGCCGCCGGCCCCTGCGCCGTGAGGGCCGCCGGCAGCCAGAGTAGCGCAACGGTTCCGATCAGGGTCGAGATGCTGACGATTCGCGACATGACGTCACTGCCTCCCTCGGTTGTGCCGGCACTCCAGGCACCCTGCCTCGTCTGAGTCTCTAGAACGTCACCCGAAACCCGAACTGCGCCTGGCGCGCGCTGTAGGCGACCTCCACGACGCGCACGGGCCGCAGGTAGTTGGCGCTGCTCTCGACGGTCGTGTACGAGCCGTAGTTCTTGGCGTTGAAGAGATTGAAGATGTCGAGGATCCCGTCGAACCGCACGCGGCGACCGACCGCGACCCGCTTCATGATGCGCGTGTCAACCCGGCGGAGAGGCTCGCCGACGAACTCGTTGCGCGTGGCGATCGAGCCGTCGGCGCGGAGCCGGCTCTGCCCCGGTACGCCGAGGTTTCTCCGGTCGCCGCCCGCGCTGGTCGCAAAGCGC
>VGVM01000128.1 GCA_016874035.1 Gemmatimonadota bacterium | reverse complement strand
AGCGGCATCGAGTCGGGTCAAGTCGCTTTCGGAGACTTCCGGGTTGACCACGAGCGCGCCGGCTCGCGCCGTGCCGCGCCGCCAGAAGTACACGCCCGCGCGTTCCGGCGCGCGAAGCCGGCTGGTGGAGACCGCATGCGTGGATCCGTCCGGCCACTCCAGCTCCCGCGCCCACAAGGGCCGGGACACTGTGGCGCCCGGCGCGGCCAGCTGCACCGCGCCCGCGTCGCCGCCAAGTCGGTCCGATATCACGCCGCCGATCCACGGCACCCATGAAGCGCGAAGCGGCAGGTCGGTCGCATCCGTGCTGAGCGCGGAGGCCACGATGACGTAGCCGTCGCCGGCGACGATCCACGGTTCGCCGCCGACGGTGGCCAGCGTGTCCACCGCGGCCGCCTCGCCGGCCTCACTCGCGGGCTCGAGCGCGAACCAGCGCTGCGCCGTCACGCCATCCACGCCCGTTCCCTTCACCGGCGCCGGGCCGTCGCGGCGTTGGCCCAGTCGCCACGGAATTCCCGCGCGCTGCAAGGCGCGGTTCGCGGCGCCGACCTGCACGGGATCATTCGGGGCAAAGAGCACCGCGGGTTTCCGCGCCGCCTCGGCCCCGGCGATCACCACCTCGGAGCCGCGCGTCACGCGGCCTTCCTGCACGAGAGCGTCGAGTGCCGTGCGCGCGAACGCGCCCACGCCGGGCTCGACGAACACCGCCGGTGCCGCGCCGACGTGCGCGGCGAACCAGCGCACATCATCGCCGCGCAGTTCATCGGGCTCGAGTTCCACGGCGCCGGCCAGCCAGCCGCGTTCGGTCGGCTGCACGCGCGCCGTGACTTCCGTTCCGGGCGGCGCAGTTCCGCGTGCGATCGCGCGACCGCCGAGCGTGACGCGGTACGTCGCGGAATCGGCCGAGGTCGTGCTGGCACGCACTGCGCCGCGCGGCGTCCAGTGCGGCGGCTCCGGTACGGCGCGAACGACCGCGCGATTTCGCGGCGCGGCATCGGCGGGCGCATACACCGTGAGGTGCACGCCGGACAGCGACGTGACCGTCGGCCACGACGTCGCCTGCCCGTCCGTCAACACGGCCACCTGCTGCGCCGGAATTCCCGACGCGCGAACCAGCTGCACCGCCCGCGAGACGGCGGCCGGAAGGTCGCCGGCACCGCCAAACGCCTCCGCGCGATCCAGCGCGTCGCGGACCGCCGCGATGTCTCCGCCGACAACCCTCCCGTCAGCGGTGACCAACCAGGCGCGGTCGCCGCCGCTGCTCCGACCGAGCGCGGCGCGGCCCGCGTCCTTCAGGCGCGCGAGCACTGGCTGGCCGTTGATCACCGCCGATGACGAGAGCGAGTTATCGAGCACGACCGCCAGCGCGGTCGGCGGATGCCCGCCACCGATCATCCGCCCTACCGGGCGCGCGGCGGCAAGCGCTACCGCGAGCACGATCGCCACGCGGATGAGCATGAGGAGCAGGTTCCGCAGCTTCAGCGTTCGCGAAAACTCACGTTGCGCCCTGAGCAGGTAACGGAGCGCCGGGAACTCCAGGTCCTGTCCCGTCTTGCGCCGCAGCAGGTGGAGCACGAGCGGGACCGCGATTGCCGCCGTGAGCAGGAGCGCGAGCGGTGAAAGAAACGTCACGGCAGCACCTGCCGGTTCATGAACGCGCGCCGCAGCGGCGTCCCGAACGGCTGGTCAGTCAGCACGACTTCGTGGCTGGCCGCGGCACCGCTCAGGTGGCCACGCCACTCGTCAATTGTTTCCTGCACGGCGGTCCGGTACGCCTCGCGCACGTCGGCGACGGCGGCCACCATCTTCTGGTTCGTTTCCGAGTCGCGGAACTCGGCTTCGATGGCCGCGACGTCGAGGTTCTGCTCGGCCGGATCCATGATCTGCAGGACCGTGAGGTGGTGACCGGCGGCCGCGAGTCCCTTCAGCGTGTCGGCGACGACCTCGGGCTCCATCAACAGGTCCGAGATGAGCACGACCATACCCGGTCGCGAAATCATGGACGCGGCCCGCATGAGTCCGCCTGCGGCGTTCGACGCCAATCCCTCGCCTGGTTCGTCCAGTGCCTCGACGATGCGATGCCAATGGATTTTCCGAGCCCGCGGCGGGATGACCGTGCGTACCTCCTCGTCGAACCGGATCAGCCCGACGGCGTCCCGCTGCTGGAGCAGCAACAACGCCACCGTCGCCGCCAGCCGCTCGGCGTACGCGGCCTTGGTCAGGCGACCAGGCGCGCCGCTCCAGTTCATGCTCTTGCTGACGTCGAGGACGATCGTGGCGCGGAGGTTCGTGTCCTCGGTGTTGAGTTTCATCATCCACCGGTCACTGCGCGCGAGCACCTTCCAGTCGATGTAGCGCAGGTCGTCACCCGGCTGATAGGTGCGGTGTTCGGCAAACTCGACCGAAAAGCCCTTCCGTGGCGAGCGGTGCAGCCCCTGCATGAACCCGTCCACGATCCTGCGCGCGACGAGCTCGATGCTCCCCAGCCCCGCGACGAGCGCGGGGTCCATGAGATCTGGGCGATTGACGCGAGGGTCGGCCATGGGTCGGGTTAAGGTACATGGCGCGCCGGACGCGCGGCGGCCACAGTCTCAATAGTACGCGCGACTATTATTAAGGGCTGAATCGCAGCGCGCGACCCGTTCGACCGCGCTCCCGCCCCGCAGCGCTCCCGCATCCCGCCACGCCGTGCAGCCTGACCGCATTCGCAACTTCTGTATCGTCGCCCACATCGACCACGGCAAGTCCACGCTCGCGGACCGCCTGATCGAGGCGACCGGCATGCTGCAGAAACGCGAGATGAAGGATCAGGTGCTCGACACGCTCGACCTCGAGCGCGAACGCGGCATCACGATCAAGCTGAACGCGGTCCGCATGAGCTACGCGGCCAAGGACGGGCAGACCTACGAGCTCAACCTGATCGACACGCCGGGTCACGTGGACTTCACGTACGAAGTCTCGCGCTCGCTGGCGGCCTGCGAGGGCGCCATCCTCGTGGTGGACGCGTCGCAGGGGATCCAGGCCCAGACGCTGTCGAACCTCTTCCTCGCCATGGAAGCCGGGCTCGAGATCATCCCGATCCTCAACAAGATCGACCTTCCCGGGGCCGAGCCGGAGAAGCGGCGGGACGAAGTCGTCGGCCTGCTCGGCTGCGCACCGGAGGACGTGCTCTTTGTAAGCGCCAAGGAAGGCGTCGGGGTGCCGGAGTTGCTGGAGCGGGTCGTCGAGAAGGTGCCGCCGCCGAAAGGCCGCGCGGACGCGCCGCTCCGCGCGCTCATCTACGACTCGTATTACGACAAGTACCGCGGCGCGATCCCGAGCATCCGCGTCGTGGACGGCAGCGTTCGGAAGGGCATGCACATCGCCTTCGGGTCCAGCGACCAGACGTACGAGGTGGACGAAGTCGGCTACAACCAGCTCCGACAGGTGCCGACCGATTCGCTGCAGGCCGGCGAAGTCGGTTACGTCGTCGCCAGCGTCCGCTCGGTGCGGGAAACCCGGGCCGGCGACACGGTGTTCGACGCCGACAACCGCGCCACCGAACCGCTCCCGGGCTACCGCGCGGTCAAGTCGTTCGTGTTTGCCGGCCTCTACCCGACCGACACGCAACAATACGAGAACCTGCGCGACGCGCTCGAGAAGCTGCAGCTGAACGACGCCTCGCTGAACTACGAACCCGAGACGTCGACTGCGCTCGGGTTCGGCTTCCGCTGCGGATTCCTCGGCCTGCTCCACATGGAGATCGTGCGGGAGCGACTTGAGCGCGAGTTCGATCTCTCGCTCGTCACGACCGTCCCCACGGTCGAATACCGCGTGCATACGACCGACGGCGAGCTGGTGCTCGTCGAGAATCCGGCGTTGATGCCGCCGCAGCCGATCATTGATTACGTCGAGGAGCCGTTCGTGAAGGCGCGCATCATGGCGCCGGCCGAGTACATCGGGCCGATCATGACGCTCGGGACGGAGCGGCGCGGCGAGTACAAGGGGATGAGCTACATCGACACGACGCGCGTCGAGTTCGACTGGGAGTTCCCGCTCGCCGAGATCATCCTGGACTTCTTCGACAAGCTCAAGTCCATCTCACGCGGCTACGCCTCGCTGGACTACGAGATGCTCGGCGACCGCCGCAGTGAGCTCGTGCGGCTGGACATGCTCATCAACGGCGAGCCGATCGACGCCTTCAGCGTGATCATCCACCGCGACAAGGCCTACGACTGGGGCCGCAAGATCGCCGACAAGCTGAAGGAACTGATTCCCCGGCAGCTCTTCGAGGTTGCCATCCAGGCGGCGATCGGCGTGAAGGTGATCGCCCGCACGACGGTGAAGCCGCTCCGAAAGGACGTGCTCGCGAAGTGCTACGGCGGCGACATCACGCGAAAGCGCAAGCTCCTCGAGAAGCAGAAAGAGGGCAAGAAGCGGATGAAGCAGGTTGGGAGCGTGGAAATACCGCAGGAGGCGTTCCTGGCGGTGCTGAAGGTCGAGTAACGAAAACGACGAGTGATG
>VGVM01000127.1 GCA_016874035.1 Gemmatimonadota bacterium | reverse complement strand
CCCGATTCCGCGGAACTCGACGCTACTCTTCCGCGTGCAGTTGATGGAAGTGCGGTAGCGAGCGCGGCTGGCAGGCCGCGCGCTTCCGCGCCACATTCACCCCATGGCCCGAACGGACATCCTCGCGGAGTGCGCGCGCATCGCCAACGGGTCGAGCGCGGGCGCCGGTGCGCTCGCCTCGATTGCGCGTCGTCGCGGCTCGCTGCCCATGAGCGCGACCGCCAAGCTGCTGGTCACCGCGAGCGGTGCCCGCATCGGCACGGTCGGCGGCGGCTGCCTGGAAGCCGAGGTCATAGAGCGTGCCATGGATGTGCTCGAGCGCCGCGTCCCGGCCCTCAGCACGCACTCGCTGAACAACGAACTCGCCGGCGACTACGGGCTCACCTGCGGCGGGACCGCCGACATCTTCATCGAACCGGTGTATCCCGACGCCGTACTCGCCGCTGCGTACAACGAAGCCGCCGGACTCATCGCGCGCGGTGAACGCGGCGTCATGGTCACGCAGATGGACTGGAGCGACGGACCGCGCAAGCACGTCGCCGCATCGCACGCGGCGCTCGAACCGCACGCCACCGAACCGCACTGGGCCGATGGCACCCTGGTTGAGCCCGTGGTCGGCAAGCCGCGCGTTGTGATCTTCGGGGCCGGTCACGTGGGCGCCAAGGTTGCCGAAGCGGCCGCGTTCGCCGGCTGGCACGTCACGATCATTGACGATCGGTCGGACTTCGCGGACCCGGCGCGCCTGCCGTTCGCGCACCGCGTCCTGACCTGCGAGTTCCACGACGTGCTCGGCGCCGATCGCTTCGATGCGGACACGTACGTGGTCATCGCGACGCGCGGTCACCAGCACGACGCCGTCATCGCGGCTCAGGTCGCGCCCCGGCCGCTCCGCTACCTCGGCATGCTCGGCAGCCGCCGGAAGGCCGCGCTCACGGCGAAGCAACTCGGCGAATGGGGCGTCGCCGATACCGATATCGATCGCATCCACGCACCGGTCGGGCTGGCGATCCACGCGGACACGCCCGAGGAAATCGCCATCAGCGTCGTCGGCGAGATGATTGCCACGCGCCGCAACGCCGCGCCCCTGGTGGCTGAATCGCGGGCGCAGGTCTCGGCGTTGCCATGACGCGCCCAGCGAAGCTCTCGGAAGCTGAGATCGAATACGCGCTGGGGACGCTCCCGCACTGGGCGCGTGCCGGCAGTGCGATCACGCGAACCTTTGCTTTCCGCACGTTCCCGGACGGGATCAGCTGGGTCTCGCGGGTGGCGGATGCGGCCGAGCGGATGGACCATCACCCCGACCTCGACATCCGCTACACGAAGATCACGGCAACGCTGGCAACGCACTCCGCGGGCGGGCTGACCGCGCTCGATTTCGCGCTTGCCGCGGAGATGGATAGGCTGGCGAAATAGGAACGGCGCGGACTCGCGTCCGCGCCGTTGTCGTGCTGCGCAGTGGCTGGCGGCCCTACGCCCTTCGCAGCCGAATACTCCCGTTCACCGTCTCCAGCCGGAGCAGCGGCCCGCCGCGCCCGATCGTCCCGCGGACCCGACGCGAGCTGAACCGGCCGTCAATCGTCAGCGGGAAGTCGGTCGAGATCCCGCCGTTCACCGTGCGGAGGTCGACGTCGGCGTTCGCGTTCTCCGGGATCTCGAGCGTGATGGCACCATTCACGGTCTCGTATTCCATGGTGCCGCCGCCAAGCTGCGGCGAGCGCACGGTCAGCGAGCCGTTGACCGTCTTCGCGCGCACCTGCCCGCCGTTGGACCGCGCGAGCACGCTGCCATTCACGGTATGCGCGTCCACGTCGGAGTCTACGCCGTCAATCTCCAGGCCGCCGTTCACGGTGCTCGCAGCAATGCGGACGCCGCGCGGGAGGCGGACGACAAACTCGACGCTCACATTGTTCGTTGAGTTGTCGTTGTTGCGCCACCAGTTGTTGCTCGAGTTCGTGCGGTAGCCGTCCTCGTCGCAGCGGGTCCGGTCGTTCCACAGCGCGCAGATGACCACATCGCCGCGGCCGGAGCGCTGCTCCACCGTGATGCGCACGTCATTCACGTTCCCGCGACGCCGCGCAATCTTCTCGGCGCGGACTTCGACCGTCGAACCCGTACCGGGCTCCACGCGGATCGCGCCATTCAGGTTGCGGACGTACACCCATCGGCCTTCGCTTACCGTGCCGGACCAGTCCCAGTTGGCACGGTCCGTGTCCCGGTCGTCCGAGCGGCGCGACTGCGCCTCGGCGGACCCCGATCCGGCCGCCAGCGCGACTGCCGTTGCCAACGCGAATGCTGTCCAGCCAAGTGTGGTGCGCATGGTCCTTACTCCCGTGGTGAGCGCGCATACCCGCGCTCGATGATGATGTCACCGCTGAATGTCGAAATGGTCACCCGCGCCCCGCCGCTGCCGACCGCAAATTCCATCCGGCGTCCGCGGCGCTGCGCGATGTTCTCGCCCGGCTGGAGCAGCATCGGGAACGCGCTCTGGATGTCGCCGTTGAACGTGGAGAGCGAGAGCGTGGCCGAGCCGCCCTCGGGCATTGCGAAGCGGACGTCGCCGGAGTGCGTGTTGAACTCGTACGTGCCGCGCGGGTCCACGGTGCCTTCGTATGTCAGGTCGCCGCTCGTAGTGCCGAGCCGGACGTCGGACGATTCCACGCGCCGCAGTTCCATGTCGCTGCTGACCGCGCGGATATCAATCGCGCCCTTGATGTCGCTGAGTGTCATGTCGCCGCTGGTCGTCATGATGCGGACCCGGCCCGTGGCGCGCTCGAGGCGGATGTCGCCCGCGATTGACTGGATCTCGATCCGGTCCGTGGCGTCAATCACCTCGATGTTGCCGGCGGCGGTCGTTGCCTGGACCTCGGCGGCCGTGCCGCGGATCCGCACGTCGCCGGCCGTGGCCGTGACCATCACTCGTGTCCCGACCGGCACGGACACCTCGAAGTAAGCCTCGCCGATTCGGTTGCGTGAACGGGAGTTGCGTTCTGGCCGCGGCGACAACGTGATCCGGCTGTCGGAGAGCGACGCTTCGATGGTGCCGCGTTCGATCCGCGCGATCACTCGCGCTTCCGGCCGCGTCCAGCCCGTCACCACCACATTGCCGCTCAGCGAACTGACATCGAGCCAGCCGCCGCGACCGAACGCAAACGTCGTGTCAATGCGATTGCGGGCGATCGTCTGCGCCGAGACCTGCGTGGCGGACGCCGCGAGCAGCGCGAGGCCGGCCAGGGAACGGAGCATGATGCGATATGTCATGAACGGTTACCCACTGACCGGCAATGCGGCGACTGCGCGCAGCGTGCGAAGCTTGGAATCATACGCCTCGGCCAGCCGGTCGAGCAGGAAGGCGTTGGCCGGGTTTTGCGCGAGCGCGGCCTTGCTCTCCGCGATCGCCTGGTCGATCACGACCAGGTTGCGCTCGATCACGGCCACGGTGGCAGAGTCGAGCTCGGCGCGACGTTCGTCCACCAGCGCCCGCAGCGCCGCGATCTCACGGTCAAACGTCTCATCCATCGTCAACTGCGCAACGGTCCGCATGTTCCGCGTCTCGGCCATGGCGGCCGCGTAGCTCGAATCGGCCGAAGCCGTGAGTGCCGCGCGTTGGCGGGCGCCAATCTGCCAGGTGATGCCGGCGGTTGCCGTGACGAGCATTGATGCCGCAGCCGCCATAAACCAGCGTCGTGCGATAACCGACCGGCGCTCGCGCACCGCTGCGAGGTCGTCGGCAATCGCGATTGCGGTGCCACGGAGGGCCTGCGCCGGTTCAGCGTGTTGAATCCCGGAGGTCGCCATCGGCAGCGCGACTACATCGGCCTGGATTCGCGACTCGATGCCTGCCCACAGGTCCCGACTTGGTGCGAGATCGGGAAGCGAGCCCGCTGCCTCGCGGATCTCAAGCAGGTCCTGCGCAAGCGCACGGCAGGAGTTGCAGCCGAGCATGTGCGCCTCGAGCGGAGCAGCCATGGGCCCCGACCGCGCACCGTCGAGCAGGTCGCTCGCCGCGGCGCGGAAGTCTTCGCAGGTGATGGGATGATTCGTATTCATGCGGTCAATGCCTCCCGGAGCAGGAGTCGCGCGCGGTGAAGCTGCGCCTTGCAGCCCCCGCTCGTGACGCCGAGCATTCCGGCGATCTCTTCGTGGGTGTAGCCATGCACATCGTGCAGGACGAAAACCTTCCGCGCTCCCGGTGGCAGGCCCGCGATCGCGGATTCCAGGTCCATCGAAAGGCCCGGTGACGGGTCGCGCAGCGACCGTGCGTTCGGGAGCACGTCAACGTCCTCGACGCTCTCGTCCACCCGCGTCTGTCGCCGCCCCTCCGCCTTCCGCTCGTTCAGCACATGGTTCACGGCGAGCCGGTGCAGCCAGGTCGAGAAGGCACTCTCGCCGCGAAACAGCGCCAGCTTGTCCCAGGCGCGGACGAAGATGTCCTGCGTCAGCTCCTCGGCCCGTGCCCGGTCCGCCGTCATCCGGACGCATACCGAGTACACCCGGTTCACGTTCAGCCGGT
>VGVM01000126.1 GCA_016874035.1 Gemmatimonadota bacterium | reverse complement strand
GGAGTGGCTCAAGCGATACAACCAGCATGCGCCCGACACGTCCTCGTGGCGCACGATGAAGATGGCCGGCATGCTCACGGACGCCGAACTCGCGGCACTGGACGCCGCCCGCGGCGTCGAGTTTGATCGGCTGTTCCTCGAGGGGATGATCACGCACCACGCCGGCGCACTCAAGATGGTCGAGGACCTCTTCGCCGCACCCGGCGCCGCGCAGGAAGTGGACGTCAACGTCTTCGCGAACGATGTCGTAACGGCACAGACGGGCGAGATCGGCATCATGCGTCGCCTGCTCACCCTGCTTCCCCCGAAGTAGCACCGTTTCGCCGCAATCAGTCGTACCCCCGCACCCACACCGGAGCCTCCCCCCGATGCATCTGCTTCGCCGCCTGTCCCTCCTGACCTCGGCATGCTGCGCGCTCGCGTTTTCGCTTGGCGCCCAGACGTACCCGAGCTCCAATGACCCGCGTACCAACCTCAAGCCGGGCCGCTTCGACGCCGGCGAGGCCGCGATGGGCATGAAGCTCGTGTCGTTCTCCAAGAAGCCCGCGCAGTTCGATACGGTCCGTGGCCTCACGTTCATCAACTCCGACATCGCGTTCGCCACGCACTATGCGTATCAGGCGAACTTCGCCGGGCTGACGGTCTGGGACATCGCGGACCCGGTCAAGCCCGTCGCGGTGGCGGTCGTCGAGTGCATCACGTCGCAGGGCGACCCGTCCGTCTGGGGCAACCTGCTGTTCATGTCGGCCGAGGGCGCCGGCAACCGGAAGGACTGCGGCAAGGGCGGCGTTCAGGACCCGAAGGACCACATGGCCGGCATCCGGATCTTCGACATCTCGAACCCGCGTGCGCCGAAGTTCCTGCGAAACGTCGAGACCTGCAAAGGCTCGCACACGCACACGATCGTGCCGAGCCGCACGGATGCGAAGGTGATCTACATCTATGTATCCGGGCAGCAGGCGGCGCGGCCGGAAACCGAACTCGCCGGCTGCAGGAACGGCACGGATCCCGCCGACCCGACGAACTCGCTGTACCAGCTCGACATCATCAAGGTGAACGTGGACCGTCCGATGGACGCGATGGTGATCCCTGGCGCCCGGATCTTCACCGGACTCGAGCCGACGCCTGAGTGCATCCGCTTCTGCGCGCCGACTCCGCCGGGCGGGCGCGGCGGTCGCGGAGCAGCAGCGGCACCTGGCGCGGCCCCCGGCGCCGTGGCGGCACCAGCCCGCACCGGGCCGCGAAACTGCCACGACGTCACGGCGTACCCCGAGCTCAACCTGCTCTCGGCGTCCTGCTCGACGCACGCGATCCTCGTGGACATCTCGAACCCCGAGAAGCCGTTCCGCATTGATGCGGCGACCGACACCAACAACTTCCAGGGCCGCCACACGGCCGCCTTCAGCAACGACGGCAAGAAGATCATCCAGACGGACGAGTGGGGCGGCGGTACGGGCCCGATGTGCCAGGCCGGAAGCATGAACGAGCTCGGCGGCAACACCGTCCTCACGCTCGACGACAAGAAGAAGCAGTCGCAGCGCGGCTACTTCAAGCTGCCCGCTGCGCAGTCGGCGGAAGAGAACTGCGTGTCCCACAACGGCGGGCTCATTCCCGTGCCGGGCCGGGACCTCTATGTACAGGGTTGGTACCAGGGCGGCGTGAACGTGATGGACTTCACCGACGCCGACAAGCCGTTTGAGATCGCCTACTTCGATCGTGGCTCGATTGACCCGCCGGCCGGCGCCGACGTCCCGATGCGCGCCAGCGGAGGTGCCCAGCCCGCCGACTTTACGCGGAGTCGAAACGTGATCGGCGGCTCGTGGGGTGCGTACTACTGGAACGGCCACATCTATTCGTCCGAACTCGACCGCGGACTGGACATCCTCGAACTGACGCCGAGCGCAAACCTCTCCGCGAACGAGATCGCCGCGGCAAAGCTCGTGACCTACACGCAGTTCAACCCGCAGAGCCAGCCCAGGATGACCTGGCCCGCCGCGTTCGTCGTGGTGCGGTCCTACCTCGACCAACTGGTGCGCGGCAACGGGCTTGCCGCCGAGCGGACGTCTGCGATTTCAGTTGCACTCGATGCCGCCGAGCAGCGCACTGGCGCCGCGCGGAGTTCGGCGCTCACGGCGCTGGCCGCGCAGGTGGATCGCGATGCGAACGGCGCGCGGGACGCGGCGCGCGTGCGCGCGATGGCCGGCGAGATCCGGCGGCTGGCGGCGGTGCGGTAGCGTTGTAGTTCCAGTAGTCTGCAAGGCGCCCCGAAAACCGGGGCGCCCGCCGGTCAAGCACTTGCCCGCGCACGGGGGTGGGGGATTCCTTTCCCTACCGTGTCCTCCACCCCAAAGCTCCGTCGTGACCTCGGATTCCTCGGCCTGACCGCCACCGGCGTTTGCTCCATGGTGGGGGCGTCAATCCACATCATGCCATTCCTGGTCCAGGTGACCGTCCCGGGAATCGGCCCGTGGGTGCTCCCCGCGTTCGCCTTCGCGGCGCTCCCCGCGTTCCTCGCCGCGCTTGCCTATGCCGCGCTGGCATCGGCGATGCCGCGCGCCGGCGGGAGCTACCTCTTCGCGAGCCGCGGGCTCCACCCCTCGCTGGGCTTCGTCGCCTCCTTCTCGCAGTGGGTTGGGCTCTCGATCGTGATCGGGGCGGTGTCCTACGTGGTTCCCGTATTCCTCTCGGGAGTCGCCGACGGGCTCGGCGCCACGGGCCTCGCAAGCACGCTCCTCGAGGGCCCCGTGCGCCTCGTCGTTGCGTTCGCGCTGGTCTGGGGCTTCGTCGCGCTCAACCTGCGCGGGCTCGCCGCATACGAGCGCACGCTGATCCCGCTCATGCTCGTCATGTTCGCGCTTGGCGCGATCGTGATCGTCGTCGGCGTGGGTCAGGATCATGCCGACTTCGCCGCTGCGCTGGCGCCGAACGGCGGCGTGGTGCCCGAGCCTCGCGCGGCGCCGTTCGACAAGGACACGTTCATCGCGGCCGCCGCCGTCCTCTTCTCGAGCTTCATCGGGTTCGACGCCATCGCCCAGGCCGGCGGTGAGGCACGCGATCCCGCGCGCGCGCTTCCGCGGGCGATCCTGCTCACCTTCGCAGTCGTCACGGCGTTCTACCTGAGCTTCGCGGCGGCGGTCTATCACGCCGTGCCTTGGGAAGTTGTCGCGGCAACGCCCGCGACCGAGACGCCAACCGCGTCAGGGCTTCTCGCGCCGTTCCTTTCCCCGCTTTGGCGCGCGTTGATCACCGCCGGCGCCGCTATCGCGCTGATCAACGACCTCCCGGGGATGCTGCTCAGCGTGTCGCGACTGATGTTCGCCTGGGCACGCGACGGGGTCTTTCCCGCGTGGGCCGCCGATGTGCATCCCGTGCGGCACACCCCGCGGATGGCGCTGCTCGCGAGCGGTGCGATGGCGTCAGTCGGGGTCCTGCTCAGCCACAGCGCGGGGAGCTTCTCCAAGGGCGTGGACATCATGGTGGTCGCGATGCTGGTGAACTTCCTCCTGATCTGCCTCGCGTTGCCCGCGCTGCCGCAGCGGCATCCCGAGCTCGCCGCGCGGATGACCTTCCTCGCCTCGCCGCGCGCGCGACAGGTCGTCGGCGTGGCCGGCGTCAGCGTGCTCTCGCTCTTCCTCGCCGTGCATGTGCGGCGCGAGCTCGCCACTGAAGTCACGGTCTGGTACGAGCGTCCCCTCGCCGTGTGGGGGGTGGTGATGGCGATCGGCACGATCGTTCATCTCATTGAGCTTCGCCGGCTCCGTGCGCGCGACGCGAACTTCGCCGCGCGATTCGCGGCGCTCCCGGAGGAATGAGCCGGTCATGAGCCCCATCAGTCGCCAGGTGATTGGTCCCGACCTCTCGATCGCCCGGATCCTCACCGGACTCTGGCAGGTGGCGGACCAGGAGCGCCACGGGCGGGCGTTTGATCTCGAGCGCGCCGCCGATGCCATGGGTCCCTACGTGGCTGCGGGGTTCACGACGTTCGACATGGCCGATCACTACGGCTCGGCGGAGGACATCGTCGGGCGATTCCGCTCGCGCCCCGGCGCGCCGGCCACGCAGCTCCTGACCAAGTGGGTCCCGGAGCCCGGGCCGATCACGCGCGACATGGTGCGCGCCGCGGTGGATCGCGCGTGTACGCGGATGCGCGTCGAGCGCATTGACCTCCTCCAGTTCCACGCTTGGAGCTACGCGCACCCGGCGTGGATTGACGCGCTGTTCTACCTGGATGAGCTGCGGCGCGAGGGTCGGATCGCATGCCTCGGGCTCACCAACACGGACACGGCACACCTCCGGCTCGTGGTGGAAAGCGGGATCCCGATCGCGACCAACCAGGTCTGCTATTCCCTGCTGGACCAACGCGCCTCGGGCGCGATGGCGGCATACTGCGCGCGGAAGGGGATCGCGGTCCTCGCGTTCGGCACGCTGGCGGGCGGCTTCCTCACGGATCGCTGGCTCGGCGCGCCTGAACCGGATTGGGAGTCGCTCACCACCTGGTCGCAGATGAAGTACGGGCGTTTCATCAAGGTGGTCGGCGGGTGGGAGTCGCTGCAGCGCGTG
>VGVM01000125.1 GCA_016874035.1 Gemmatimonadota bacterium | reverse complement strand
AGGCGCCCGTCCGGTCCTCGACGCCGCGAGTCGGTGTACCGCGCCCTCCAACTCCCGATAGAAGCGGCGCGTCAGTTGGTCGCGCCCGAGCAGCTCGGCCCAGCGATGGTGCGTCATTTGGTCGCTCGAACCAACTGCGGCGGCCATCGCGGCCACGGTCTCTGCATCCGACTCGAGGATTCGCGCGGTATCCATCAGCAGCGCGGTGACCCGCGCGGCGCTGGAGGAGGGCGGCACGCCCAGCACGAGTGATCGCGTGCGCGCCTGTACGGCGATGACCAGCCAGAGGAAATGGGGCGCATGCTGCATCAGGCGGTTTGCACAGCGCGCCATGCCGGCGCTCGGGGAGTCGTCGTCGGCGAGCGTCACGACGCACAGGCGGAGCAGTCCCGGGCCACCGGCCACGCGCGCTGCCGACGCGCACCCGCGCAAGCCGATCGCGGCGGCTCCCTCGCGATCGAGCGCCAGCGGCGCGTCGAAGCCGAGCGCCGCGGCGAGCCGGTCAACCTGCCGGGCCGACCTGACGCCTGCGAGGAGGTCGGCGCATTCACGAACGGAGTGCATGCCGCACGATGCGGCACCGCTCGCGAAAACCCGTTATCAAATCAGCACGGGACTGCCCGAATTACCGCAGCCCCAGCTCCGTCCGCAGTGTCCCGACTGTCGTCGCCCACGCGCTCGGTGTCGCGTGCGCGATTTCCTCGCGCGTGTACGCGCCCCAGGTCACGGCGATCGTGCGCACGCCGGCCGCGTTCCCCGATTCGACATCATGCGGTGAATCGCCGACGAACACGGCCTCTGACGCACTGACGCCCAGCGCATCGAGCGCGAACTCGACCGGCGCAGGGTGCGGCTTGTGGTTCTCCGTGTGCTCGAGGCCGACGATTACGCCGAACGAAGGCGTGAGCCCGAAATGGTCCATCGAGCGGCGGATGCCGCGGTCCAGCTTGCTGCTGACGATTCCCAGTGGATGGCCCCGCGCATGGAGGTCCCGCACGAGCTCCGGAATGCCATCGTAGATGCGGACGAGCCGGTCGTGATGGTCGAGCTGGAACTGGCGATAGCGTGTGCGGAGGAACTCGACGTCATCGTCGTGCAACGCCCAGCGCCGCAGCATGGCGTCCAGCGGTGTGCCGATGAGCGCCTGCCATTCCGCACGGGTCGGCCTCGCGCCGTCGCGGCCGGCGAACGCGTACTCGGCGCCTTGCAGGATCAGCTCGATCGAGTCGAGCAGGGTGCCGTCCATGTCGAACAGCACTGCGGGACGCGTCGCGGTCATGTGAGCTGCGCCGAGGCGGAGCGGTATTCGCGGCCTTTCCACTGCACGCGGTCGCCGCGCACTGCCGCACGCGTGAACAGCACCGTCAGCATGGCGCTCGCGAGTGGGTGCAGCAGCCCGTACCACGAGGCGACGCGGGACTGGATGCTGGTCGCCACCCAGAAGACCGCGCTTGCCGCGTAGCACAGCCCGGCCCACCAAAGCACCTGCGGCGGCAGTGCGCCGAACGCGGCGACCAAGCCAAGCACGAACGGCACGACGTTCCACATCGCCGGGAGCGGGTAGAGTGCGCGGACGAGCGCGCGCACGATTCGTCCCTCGGGGAAGGTGTCGCGTCCCCCTGCATACACGTTCTTTTCCCATCCGCGCATGAACTCGCCAAGCCCTTCGTACATGCGCACGCGGAGGTGTTCTCGCCCGTCCACGATTTGCACGCTTGCCCCCCGCCGACACGCCTCCTGTGCGATCCGGAGGTCCTCGGCCACGTGATCGCGCACGGCGGCGTGCCCGCCGACGCGATCGTACGCGGCGCGGGTGATCATGAAGTACTGGCCGTTCGCGATCTTGCTGCGCGGGTTCGTCGAACGGCTCATCACTTCGGTGTTGCCGTAGCGTGAGAGCAGCAACACGAACACTT
This sequence comes from Gemmatimonadota bacterium, assembly GCA_016874035.1. Classification (GTDB taxonomy): domain Bacteria; phylum Gemmatimonadota; class Gemmatimonadetes; order Gemmatimonadales; family Gemmatimonadaceae; genus Fen-1231. The sequence continues at coordinate 2,678 of VGVM01000125.1, read as the reverse complement.
GGGGCATCAGCAGCCGCTCCCAGAATGACTCCAGCACCTGCGTGCCGATCACGCTGAGCAGGTCCGCGCGGCGCTCGCGCATGGCGTTGAGCGAACGCGCGAGGAGTTCCGGCCCGTGGCGCGTGTCCGCATCGGTGAAGACCAGTACGTTGCCGCGGGCGTGCTGCACCGCCGAGTGGCATGCCCACTGCTTGCCGAACCATCCGGCGGGGAGATCCGGCGCGTCGATGATCCGGATTCGTGCGTCGCCCGCAGCCGCGCGGCGGGCCAGGTCCCCGGTCCCGTCGGTCGAATGATCGTCAACGACGATCAGCTCGAAGTCCGTCCAGTGCGATTCCCGGATGGCCGCCAGGCACTCCGCAATGTTCCGGGCTTCGTTGCGGGCCGGGAGGACAATGCTGACGGCGGGCGGGCGGTCCGCCACGGTCTGAGGGTCGCCATGGGTGCCGCCACCGGCGTCGCCATTCAGTGCGTATTGATCCAGGGTGACGTGCCCGCGCATGCGCAGCGCCACGACCGTCGGCAGGGCGATCCAGGGGGTCGCCGCGAGAATCCACCCGTCGAGCATGTGTCGAAGCTAGCGCCCCGCGCGTAGCTTCTCCGCACTATGTCCCTCGCCGTCCGCGTCCTCATTGCCCTCGTGCTTGGCGTGGGCTTCGGTCTCGCCCTCGCCTCGGGTAGCGCCGAGGCAGCCGGCACGCTCGCGGGCGTACTCCAGCCCATCGGCACGCTCTGGGTCTCCGCGATCCGAATGGCGATCATCCCGCTCATCGTGTCGTCGCTCCTGCTGGGCGTCGGCGGCGCGCCGGACGCAAAGACCGTCGGCGTCCTCGGCGCTCGCGGCCTCGCGATGTTCATCGCCATGCTCACGGTGGCCGGCATTTTCGCCCTGGCCATCGCCCCGCCGATCTTCGCCACCATCACGATCGACCCGGCAGCGGCCGAGTCGCTCCGGGCGAGCGCGGCCCAGGCGGGTGCCACGGCGATCGAGGGCGCCAAGACGCTGCCGTCGGTGAGCCAGTGGTTCATTGACCTCGTCCCCGTGAATCCCGTCAAGGCGGCGGCGGACGGCGCACTGCTGCCGTTGATCGTCTTCTCGATCGCCCTTGGTGCCGCGCTCACGAAGATTGACCCAACGAGGCGCGGTGCGCTGCTCGGCGTGATGTCGGCGGTGCAGCAGGCCTGCCTGACCGTGATGAGCGCGGTGCTCGTGCTCGCCCCGGTCGGCGTGTTCTGCTTGGCGTTCGTACTCGCGACGCGACTCGGGACCGCGGCCGCCGGCGCTCTCCTGACCTACGTGCTCACGGTCAGCGCGATCAGCGTGGCCTTCTGCCTTTTCGTGATCTATCCCGCTGCGGCCGTGTTCGGGCGCATTCCGATCATGACGTTCGCGCGCGCGATCGTGCCCGCCCAGGCGGTGGCGATGAGCGCGCGGAGCTCGTTGGCCGCCTTCCCGGCGATGCTCACGATCGTGCGCGAGAAGTTCGCGCTTCCGGAGCCGATCGTCGCGTTCCTGCTTCCATTGATGATCACCGTGTTCCGCTGCGGCGCGGTGATCGGCCAGGTGATCGGCGCCATGTTCATCGCGCGGCTCTACGGCATTGACCTGACGGCGGTGCAGCTTGCGACGCTGACCGCCACCAGCATTGCGACATCGTTCAGCGTCCCGGGCATACCCGGCGGCGGGATCATCATGATGGTGCCGGTGTTGCTCTCGGCGGGACTGCCCGCCGAGGGCGTGGGTGTGCTGCTGGCCGTGGACACGATCCCCGACATGTTCCGCACGACGACGAATGTCACGGCGGACCTCGCTGCGGCGGTGATCCTCGGGCGGCGAAACGGGGCACCTGCGGCCGCGACGCCAGCGCCGACCAGCGCCTGACGAGAGCGGCGCATGCGGACACCGGTCGCCAATGCCTGAACTGACGCGGATCGCCGCGCTCGTTCGTGAGCGCATTCCCGTGTACGCCGAACGCGACGAGCCCTTCTGGGAAGCGGCCGTCGCGCTCGTGATCCGCCAGCCATCCGGCGGGGAGCCTGAGTTGCTCTTCATCGAACGCGCCGTGCGCCAGGGCGACCCGTGGAGCGGACAGGTCGCGCTCCCGGGCGGGCGCCGCGATGCCAACGAAGCGGACCTGGTCGAAACCGCCGTCCGCGAGACGTTCGAGGAAACCGGTCTCGACCTCAAGGCGATCGGGGAAGTCGCGGGCCCACTCGATGAGCACAGGCCGCGCACGCCCGTGCTGCCCCCGGTGATCGTGCGCCCGTACGTCGCGATCGTACGCGGCGAGGCGAAGCTGCAACCGAACCACGAAGTCGCCGGGCATTTCTGGGCACCGCTGCGCGTGCTGTTCGACCCGGAGAACACCCGCAAGACGCGCGTCCGCACCCGCGGCGCGTTCTGGATCTGGCACGACGCGATCCACTACAATGGGAAGGTTATCTGGGGGATGACGCAGCGCATGGTGAAGACGCTCGAGAAGGTGGCGAAATGAGGTACGCGGACTACTCGGCGAAATCGGTCGCCGTCCGGAGCGCCGCGCTGCTCGCGCTGATCGCCGTGTTCGCCTTCGTGCCGATGCTCGCGGACCGTTGGGTCTACGACAACTGGTACAATCCGCGCGTGTACGACGTGGATTGGGGTCGCCTGATCCGGCAGATGGGCTGGTTCCCCACGT
>VGVM01000124.1 GCA_016874035.1 Gemmatimonadota bacterium | reverse complement strand
CGCCGACGTGGAGCGCCGCCTCGCGGACGGCTCCGCGCTGCTCATCGACGCGCGCGCGCCGGAGCGCTTCGACGGCAGCAGCGAGCCGCTCGACAAGAAGGGCGGCCACATCCCCGGCGCCCTCAACCATTTCTTCCGCGGCAACCTCACCGGCGAGGGGACGATGGCCGCGGCCGGGACGCTGCGCGAGCGCTTCACGTCGCTGCTCGGCGGGCGCGCGCCCGGGGAAGCGGTGATGTATTGCGGCTCCGGCGTCACCGCCTGCCACAACCTGCTGGCGATGGAGCACGCCGGCCTCCGCGGGACGAAGCTCTATGTCGGGTCGTGGTCCGAATGGTCCTCGGATCCGAGCCGGCCGATTCAGACCGGCCCGGCTAAGACCCAAAGCCCAAGTCCCAAATCCCAAATCCCAAATCCCAAATAAACCCGTCAACGACGGCGTCCGCATGGCGCTGCCGTCCAACTACTCCGCGCGGCTCGAAACCGGCACCGTGATCGGCCCGATGCGCATCGATGACGTTCGTCAGTGCGTGGCTGTTCAGGAAGGGACACTGGAAGAGAAAAAGGGTATAAGAGGCCGCGTGGAGGCGCTCCGATGAAGACACTGTGGCTGCCCGTCACCCTGGTCGCGCTGTGTAGCGCGGCGGGACTCGCGCAAACGACCGCCGAACTGGTGAACGACGGCCGGAACCCGGAGAACGTCACCACCCAGAGCATGGGCTACGACCGCAAGAGCTACAGCCCGCTCACCCAGATCAACAAGACGAACGTCACGCGGCTGGTGCCGATCTGGAGCGCCAGCCTGTCGAACGACCAGGGCGAGCTGGCCGCGCCGACGGTCTACAACGGCGTGATGTACGTGATCAACGGCCGATGGACGTTTGCCATCGACATCGCCACGGGGCGCCAGCTCTGGCGCACGCGCGTGCAGCTCGAGGAAGGCGTCACGCGCGCCGCCATCACACGCGGCGCCGCCACGATCTACGACGGCAAGCTGTTCCGCGTCACCATCGACAATCACATCCTCGCGCTCGACATGAAGACGGGCAAGGAGATCTGGAACCAGCGCTTCGCGGAGTGGAAGGAAGGCTATTACGCCACCGGCGCGCCGATTGTCGCCAACGGGGTGCTGATCTCGGGGATGGCGGGCGGAGAGTCCACCACGCGGGGCTTCCTCGACGGCTGGGATCCGGACACGGGCAGGAAGCTGTGGCGCCGCTACACGATTCCCGCGCCGGGCGAGCCCGGCTCGGAGACGTGGCCGACGGGCACCGACGCGTGGCGGTACGGCGGCGCGCCCACGTGGCGCTCGGGCTCGTACGATCCGGAGCTCGACCTCGTCTACTGGGGCACCGGGAACGCGGAGCCGTACGATCCGCGCCCGCGCGCCGGGCTGGACAGCCTCTACACGTCGAGCGTGCTCGCGATTCGCCCGAAGACGGGCGAGATCGTCTGCCACTACCAGTACACGCCGAACGACGTGTACGACGTGGACGGCACCGACGAGCACGTGCTCGCCGACCTGCAGGTGAACGGACGTCCCCGCAAGACGATGATCCAGTTGAACAAGAACGGGTTCGTGTACGTGCTGGATCGCACCAACTGCACGCTGATCGCCGCCTACCCGGCGGTCACGGTCAACTGGGCCACCCGCATCGACCTCGAAACGGGCCGTCCCGTGCTCACGGATCTCTACAAGCGCTTTCTCGCCGGGGAGGAGGTCGAGATCTGGCCGTCTCGCGGCTCCAACGCTGTGCCGATCGCCTTCAACCCGGCGACGGGGCTGATCTACGCCAGCACGTGGAACCTGCCGCGCATTCAGAAGCTCGCACCGCCCCCGGACAAGCCGCAGGTGATCGGCGCCAACTCCACCGGCATCGTCGCCCGCCTGCCCGACGTGAAAGCGGGAGACGTCGTCGGGCACTTCGTCGCGATGAACCCGCTGACCGGCGAGCGGAAATGGGAGATCCCGCTGACCGACCTCCCAAGCTCCGCCGGAATGCTCGCCACCGGCGGCGGGCTGGTCTTCACCGGCGCGCTGACCGGCGAGTTCATGGCGCTCGACCAGGACACCGGCCGGACGCTGTGGCAGTTCAAGACCGGCTCGAGCATCAACGCCACGCCGATCACGTACACGTTCAAGGGACGTCAGTACGTGACCATCGCATCGGGGCTGGGTGGCGGGCTCGCCAATCGCTACGCGGCGGAGCGCGTGCCGACCGGCGGGTCGATCTGGACGTTCGCCGTGATGCCCTAGCGCGGTTTCGACTTCTTCGTAGTGTCCGGCTTTAGCCGGACCACATACGGCGGTGCCGATCAACTTGGTCCGGCTAAAGCCGGACACTACGACGTTTCAGAAACCGCTCTAGTGGCGAGCGAGCTCGCGCGCGGGCGCGAGCGTGACCGGGAAGCCGTCCTGGTTGGGCGCGGCGTACTGACGGTGGTGGCGGATGCGCGCGTACGGCACCTGCACGAGCGCGGACGCCGTCTCGGTCGGCTCGGGCTGAATCTGCACGCTGACGTCTTCCCGCGCGGACGCAATCCGCGCCGCGTCGGCCGCGCTGGCAAATCCCGTGATGAAGGCCTCGCCGCCGGGGAGCTTGTGGATCTCGTAGCTGCGATACCGGCGCTCGCCGAAGAGCGGCGCGTTCGGCAGTCCCGGTGAGTACGTGTAGCCGTAGACGCCGTTGGGCAGCGCGTTCAGGCCGGTGCCCTCCTCGGCGCCGGCGACGATCCTGACCTGGTTGATCTTGCGCAGGGCTTCCTGATCCGCGGTGGCGGGCGTGTTCGTGTAGACGACTCTGCTCATCGACGCAAGATTATATCGAGCTCCAGTCGTACGTAGTGTCCGGCTTGAGCCGGACTCGCGAGGCGGCGGTAGTCAGTTCGCCGGCGCCAGCCGCTTCAACTCCTGGTCCCAATGCTGCACGACGACGATCTGCGGGGGGATGGGCGCCTGGTCGGTTCTGCCGGCGGCTTTCATCATGAGGAAGCGTTGGCCGTCTGGTGAGACGTCGTACGTGCGCCCCACGTTTCCGCCTGGAATCGTGTAATAACCTTCCTCGAGCAGCTTCACAGGCGCGCCAGCCGCCCAGGTGTCGCTGCGCGAGACCGGCACGCGCATCAACGCGCCTGTTGGTGACACATAGAACAGCTCTGAGCCGTTGCGCGCCCAGAGCGCTCGTGTGCCGCCACCAGTCGAAACCTGCCAGAGGCCGCGACTCACTTCGGGAAATGTCCGCACGTAGATCTCGAACGGACCAAGGCGTGCGCCCGGGGAAAGGCCCATGAACGGATTGGGAGGACCGAGTATACGGCAGGCCGGAGTAGGATAGGCGTCGTGGACATCGGTATCGACCGGCGCGCCTTTTCCATCGGATCCCGGCGCGAGACGGCTCCCGACCGTGACTACTGGCTCGCTCAGTCGCCCGCCGATCGGCTGGCGGCGATCGAGGTGCAGCGACGGATCGTCTATGGGTCCAGCAGAACTTCCGCCCGACTTCAGCGCGTTCTTGAGGCTGCTGAACGCACACCGGGTTAGCTACCTGATCATCGGGGGGTATGCCGTCGGTTTCCACGGTCACCCCCGCGCGACGGCCGACATCGACATCTGGATCCCACAGCGCGCGGACACCGCGCGTCGCGTGGTCGCCACCATTCGCGAGTTCGGCTTCGACACGCCGCAACTATCGGAAGAGCTGTTCCTGCAACCGGATCAAGTGATCCGGCTGGGAGTTCCTCCGGTTCGCATCGAGCTCCTGACGTCGATCGCGGGCGTCGAGTTCGACGACTGCGCACAGCGATCCGTTGCCGCGGTCCTCGGCGGCGTGGCGGTGCGTTTCATCGGCCTCGCCGATTTGAAGCGGAACAAGCTGGCCGCAGGCCGCCATCAGGACCTCGCGGACCTCGAACACCTACCGTGAGGCGTCAGGCGTTCAGACCGATCGGGCAGCTCACGCCCGTGCCGCCATGCCCGCAGTAACCGTCGGGGTTCTTCTCGAGGTACTGCTGGTGGTACTCCTCCGCGTAGTAGAACGTCGGCGCGTCCACGATCTCGGTCGTGACCCGTCCGTACTTGGCGGCGGTGAGGCGATCCTGGTAGGCATCGCGCGAGGCGGCCGCCGCGCGCGCCTGCTCGGGTGAGAACGTATAGATCGCCGAGCGGTACTGCGTGCCGATGTCGTTGCCCTGCCGCATCCCCTGCGTCGGGTCGTGCCCCTCCCAGAAGATCTTCAGCATCGCGTCGTAGGACGTCTTCGCCGGATCGAACACGACGAGCACGACCTCGGTGTGGCCCGTCATGCCCGTGCACACTTCCTTGTAGGTGGCGTTCGGCGTGTAGCCGCCCGCGTAGCCGACGGCGGTCGAGTAGACGCCCGGCGCCTGCCAGAACATCCGCTCCGCGCCCCAGAAGCAGCCCAGGCCGAACATCGCCTGCTCGAGGCCGGCCGGAAACGGCGGCACGAGGCGATTGCCGTTGACATGGTGCGTCTCGGGCACGGGCATCGGCTGGACGCGGCCGGGGAGCGCGTCCTCGGGGCGCGGCAGGCGAAGCTTCATCGGGCTGGCGAATACACTCATACGTACAACATGCCTGAAACGGGGCCGGCGATCCAGAGGAGGCCGCGGCCGGAGGCCGAGCCGCTCGAGTTGAGCGTCGTCTACGAAGATGAGACGCTGATCGCGGTCAACAAGTCCCCGGGCGTCGTCGTCCACCCGACGTACAGGAACTGGACCGGCA
>VGVM01000123.1 GCA_016874035.1 Gemmatimonadota bacterium | reverse complement strand
CCGATATCGTCGGATCCTACCGCACCACCGGGTCGGGCGGCGCCGGGCGCACGAAGCGGGGGGATGCCTGTCCTCAGGCCGGAGTCCGGCACCCCGATCTCGCGCTGTACGGCGCGTGCGAGGCGTTGGTCGTCCGCACTCCACGTGGGCATCCCGACTGCCTCGACGTTTCGCTGCATCACCTCGGCAACGGGGCGATTCATGTGCGGCCGCCACGCCGAGCCGATCACCTGCGCGCCCTCGAACTGCGTGCCCGTGGCCAGCGCCGCGCCAGCGGCCTTCTGCTTCGCGTCCTCCAACATGGCCAGCGTTGACTCGTACGTCGTGTTCCGGAAGAAGAACCAGATGGATGCCGTGGGCGGGACCACGTTCGGCTGGTCACCGCCGTCGGTAATCACGTAGTGCGAGCGCTGGCCAAGTTCCAGGTGCTCGCGCTGGTACTCCCACGACTGCGCCATGAGCATGACGGCGTCGAGCGCGCTTCGCCCGCGCCACGGCTGGCCCGCCGAGTGGGCGCTGGCGCCGCGGAAGTTGAACTTCGCGGAAATCAGGAAGAGCGCCTGTTCGTCGCCCCAGTTGATCGAATAGCCGTCGCCGACGTGCGCGAACAGCGTGACATCCACGTCCTTGAAGACACCGGCGCGGACCAGGAACGCCTTGCCGGCAAGTTGTTCTTCCGCGACGCCGGGCCAGAGCACCAGCGTGCCGGGAATCTTCTCGCGCTCCATGATCTTCTTGACCACGATCGCGGTAGCGACGTTGAGCGGCATGCCCGAGTTATGTCCTTCGCCGTGACCCGGTGCGCCGTTGATGATCGGGTCGAAGTAACCGACGCCCGGCTTGTTGCTCGCCTGCGGGATGTCGTCAATGTCGGACCCGAGCGAGATCACCGGTTTGCCGGAGCCCCACTTGGCGACGAACGCGGTGGGGATGCCCGCCACACCGCGCTCCACCGAGAACCCGTTCTTCTCGAGGATGCCGGTGAGGTACTTCGATGTCTCGAACTCCTGGTACCCGAGCTCACCGAAGGAAAACACCATGTCCACCATTTCCTGGATGAGCTTGGCCTGCTTGTCTATCTCAGCGGCGGCTTCGCGCTTGAGCGCGGCGAGGCGTGGGTCGACAGTTGCGACAGGCGCCTGCGCAACGGCGGCGACCGGCAGGAGCAGCGCGGCGACAAGGAGCGAGCGGAGGCGGGTCATGTGTGCGCGGCGGTGAATGGTGCGGATCGATTGCGGCGGAAGTCGAGAAACCAGCGCGGGGCCGGAGGATTAGCCCCGACCCCGCCCCCTACTATCTACTACCTACTATCTACTACCTACTGCCTACTATCTGTCTCACGGCACAATCCCGCGCAGCGTCGGATACTTGATCCCGAGCTGCTCGAGGTACGTGGAGAACTTGGTTTCGTCGTAGTAGAACTTCACCATCTCCGGGCGGAACTTCTCCATCCGCTCCTTGTTCATCCAGATCGGCGGTTGGTCCGTAGGCGCGAAGAATGACTTGTACTTCGTCGTCCGCGTCTGCTCGGCGAAGTAGCCCTGCGCGTCGGTGACGATCTGCGGGGTGAGGAGGATGTCGAGGAGGGTCATCGCCTGGACTTTCGCGCCGGCCACGACGCCCTTGTGCGCGATCGGTGTCGCCATCGCGACGGCGTTGGCCCAGTTGTGACCCGGCGTGCCGGGAATGTTCGACGGGAATCGCAGCGTCACGGTCGGCACGGACCATGCGACGTCGCCGATGTCATCGGAGCCGCCGCCGGTGCGCGTGGCTTCATTGGCGGGTCCGCCGAGTCCGCCGCCCAGCCCGGTGGCCAGCCCCGTTTCGCGCTGGCCGAGTTCCCGCTGGAGTCCGCGCGCCAAGGCCTGGTCCTTATCGTCCCACGTCGGCATGCCGACCTTCACGATGTTCTGGTACATGGCCTCGGCGACCGGGCGCGAGAAGTGCGCGCTCCAGCCCGAGCCGACCATCATGATGGTGTCCACCGCGGTACCGGTCATCATGGCGGCGCCCTGCGCCATCTTCTTGGCGTCCTCGTACATCGCCATCGTGCGATCGTAATCGAGGTGCCGGAAGTAGAACCAGATGGCCGCCGTGGGCGGCACGACATTGGGTTGGTCGCCGCCGTCCGTGATGATGTAGTGCGAACGCTGCGGGAGATCCATGTGCTCGCGCTTGTACTCCCAGGACTGTCCCATGAGCATCACGGCGTCGAGCGCGCTCTTGCCGCGCCACGGTGCGCCGGCGGAGTGGGCGCTCGAGCCCTTGAACTTGAAGATCGCCGAGATCAGCGCGTTGCTGCCGCTCTGGCCCCACGAGACACCGAGGTCGCTGCTGACGTGGGTGAAGATCGTGATGTCCACGTCCTTGAAGAGCCCTGCGCGCACGAGCCAGGCCTTGCCGCTCATGAGTTCTTCAGCGACGCCGGGCCAGAGCACGAGCGTGCCCGGGATCTTGTCGCGCTGCATGATCTTCTTGACCACGATTGCGGCGGCGACATTGAGCGGCATGCCGGCGTTGTGGCCTTCGCCGTGTCCGGGCGCGCCGGTGACCAGCGGGTCATGGTAGCCGACACCCGGCTTGTTGCTGGCTTGCGGGATGTCGTCCACGTCGGACCCAAGCGAGATGACGGGCTTTCCGGAACCCCAGCGCGCGACGAATGCGGTGGGCATGCCGGCGTAGCCGCGCTGCACCGTGAATCCTTCCTTCTCGAGGACTCCGGTGAGGTACTTCATGGTTTCGAACTCCTGGAACCCGGGTTCGGCGAACGAGAAGACCTTGTCCACCATCACCTGGATGAGCTTCGCCTGCTTGTCAATCTCGGCGGACGCCTCGGCCTTGAGGCGCTCGAGTTGAGCGGTGCCGGTGTACTTGAACTTGATGGAGTCGGCCCAGTTCACGCCGCCGCGCCCTTGGGCGGCGAGGGTGATGGGGGCGGCGAGCGCGAGGGCCGCAAGGAGTGAGACGCGACGGGACATGACGAAATGCTCCGTGTGAAGCGTAGGTGGGAACCCGGACAATCGAGATGAAGTTACGAGCCTCGCGGGGTGGTCGGCTACCTCACTCGGTAACCTCTTGGCCGGCGTTCGAAGGCGCCCCGGAGTCCCCGACTCAGGCTATGGGCGGGAACCGGAACGCCGGATCGCCCGGACGGCGAGGTAGATCGGCGCGCTCGCCACGAGGATGTACGTCGAGTTCAGCGCGTTCCGCGTATCCGTGACGTAACTGCCCGCGATGAACGCCAGGGCGCCGATGAGCACGATCGCCGGCACGACGGGGTAGCCCCAGGCACGGTATGGACGCGGAGTGTCGGGCTCCCGAATGCGGAGGACGAACACGGACGTGAAGGTTGTCGCGTACTGCAGCACATAGAAGAACGCCGCGAGGGCGACCACGGTACCGAATGAACCAGTCGCGATCAGCGCGATCGCGATCACGGCGCTCAGCGCAAGTGAAAACGTCGGCGATCCGCCAGCGTTGGTCGTGGCGAGCCGGGCCGGCATCAGGCCATCGCTCGCCAGTGCGTACGGCATGCGCGATGACTGCAGCGCATAACTGCTGACGCCGCCCAGGAGGCTCAGGATCATCACCACGCTCACGACACGCTCGCCCATGTCGCCGAAGACCGCGCGTGCCGCTGCGCCAGCCACAAACTTCTCGCCCGCCATGCCCCCGATGCCGAGCACATACAGGAACGCACCGACCATGACGAGGTACACCAGCGTGACGACCAGTACGCCGCCCGCCATCGAGCGCGGCACGTCGCGCGCTGGGTCCTTCACCTCACCGCCGAAGTAGGAAAGGCCGTTCCAGCCATCATATGTATAGAGCACGCTCTGGAAGGAGAGCACGACGGCGCTGAACAGGGCCATGCCAGCGGGCAACGCGAGCGCTGCGGGGGCGACCTCTGGCGTGGTCGCGCGAGGCGCAACGAAGCACGCGATCGCAACCGTGAGCAGGGCGAGGGTCTTGAGTGCACCGAGCGCTTGTTGCGTCTTGTCACTGGACTTCACGCCGACCCAGTGCACGGCCGTGAAGGCGATGGTCACGGCAACAGCGACGAGTGTCTCCCTGCCCGAGAGCGGCGCCACGAGCTGGCCCGCCAGTTCACCGATGGCGATGGCGCCGGCCGCGGTGGACGCACAGACGGAGATCCAGTCGGTGTAGCCGATCACGAAGCCGGGGTACTCACCGAGCGCGCGCCGTGCGAACACATACTGTCCACCCGATTTCGGGATCATCACGCCCAACTCGGCCATCGTCATGGCACCGCCGAGCGCGTAGATGCCTCCGGCGAGCCACACGAGCATGAAGACCGCGGGGTTGGGCAGCGCAGCGGCGACATCGCCCGGCGTGCGCAGGATGCCGGAACCGATCGTACCACCCACGATGATCGCGAGACCAAACGCGACGCCGAGTACTCGGTGGAGTCCGCCGCTCTCGGATCGTGGCTCAGGCATCGAGCGAAAGTACGGTGCGGGCGCGGGGCGCGCAGCCCATGCCAGAACTTGAGGTCACAGGTCGTGACCTCAAGTTGTTCTCACCTTACGGCACTGCGCCCGCGGCACCCGAGCGGCGCGGGTCTGCGCCTGCAGTCACACGGCGGCCATCAATGGCAATCGCGGCGCCGTACCCTTCGCGCAGTTCGCCCTTCAGCGAGACGAAGTCGAACTCGTAGCCCATCGCGCGAAGGCGTGTGATCACGTCGGGCGAGAATCCGTCCTCGACCTGCACCATGACGGGTCCCGGCGTTCCGCCGCGTCCGCCGAGTGCACTGAGTGCGCCTGCGGGCCCTGCGCCGCCGCGCCCGCCTCCCGCCGCAGCGCCGGAGGTGCCTGGTTCCGGTGGAAGCAGCGGCGCCTCCGCCGGCGCGAATGCTCCACCACCTCCGCGGCCGCCGCCGGGAAGGAATCGCGGCAGCTCGAGCGCCTGCTGCGGCGACATGTCGTAGTCCATCATGCCGATCAGCGTCTGGAACACGGCCGACGTGATCCACGCGTTCCCCGCCGCACCCACCGCGTACGCG
>VGVM01000122.1 GCA_016874035.1 Gemmatimonadota bacterium | reverse complement strand
TTGCGTGAGGGGTTGCGCGAACTCGCGGCGCGCGTGCTGATCGTGTCGCGCGCCCCGAGCAGCTATCACCTCGGCGCCGAGGGGGTGCGCTGATGGCCGCGCGGAATCAGCCGCCGCCGCCCGCCGCCGCCGACCGCGAGCGCGACTGCTTGATCGAACTCTGCCGCATCGACGCCGCGCTCTACCTCATGGGTGAGATCCGCTCCGGCGACCTGTCGCATTTGACCTTGCCGGCGTTGCGTCCGACCGCACTCGACGCCGCGCGCGCCGATTGGCTCATGGGGATCGCGCTCGACGCGGCCGAGGCTGGCACCGCGAGGGCGACCGCAATCCGCACGCGGAAGCCGGCGCCAAGGTCGTGAGGATCGCGGACTTTCGCGCGCGACAGGACCGCTAGCCCGTCGTGGCGCTCGTGGCGGGCCGCCTCGTCACGGGCGCCGCTTGCGCTTTCGCTTGGGTCTCGGGCGTCCGATCTTCACGACCGTTCCGGTGCGCTGCTCGTACCGCGCCCGCTCCAAGCACAGCCGCTCGCAGTAGGTCTGCCGCTGGTCGTCGGCGAAGAACAGCCGCCGACAGTGTGACCGCTTGCACAGCCGCACGCGCTCGCCCGAGAGGGTTCGGCGCCTTGACCGCCCGCGGGGCGAGGGGTAGCATCGGCGCTCGATCACCAGAGACGCTCGGCCCTTCGCCATCTCACTCCACAGAAGGAGCAGAGAGATGAAGACGGCTCTCCTTCCGCTCGTCACGGTCCTGTCGATCCTCGCCCTCGCGCCGTCTCCGGCTCTCGCGCAGGAGAAACCCGGCGACGCGCCCTTCGCCTATGCGGCGCCGGCCTTCATCAAAGAGCTGGACACTCGCTTTCCCGCTCAGCCGCCCGTGCCGCCCTCGCCGCCCCGCTACGGCGGCGTGCTGCACTTTCCCGCCGTGGTGCGCGCCTTCGATCCGACCGTGGGCTATCGCCCCGAGCTCGCGCTGGTGTGGGACACGCTGACCGAGTGGGAGGCCACCTGGTACTACCCGGACGTCCAGCGCACGCCCGTGATCCGCAAGACGCTCGTCACGGACTGGCGGATGCAGAACCCGTCGACGTGGATCTTCAAGCTTCGTCAGGGCGTGAAGTTCCACAACCGCCCGCCCGTGAACGGCCGCGAGATGGTGGCGGAGGACGTGAAGTATTCCTACGAGCTCCTGAAGGACAAGGCCCAGTACTCCACCCGCGCGGCCCTCGTGAAGCACATCACCGTGATCGACCGGTACACCGTGCGATTCGATCTCGCCATGCCTGATCCGAAGTTCCACCTCAACATCGTCGACTCGCTCTCACCCGTCATCGTGCCGCGCGAGGCGGTGGAGGCTCCGGGCGGCCTGGCCGAGAACCCCATCGGCACCGGGGCCTTCATGCTCAAGGAGTTCTCGCCCGGCGACGGCGCGCTGCTCGTCAAGAACCCGGATTACTACCTCAAGGACAAGGACGGGCGCTCGCTGCCCTACGTGGACGCCGTGCGACTCTACTTCACCAAGGACGCGGCCACGGAGACGGCGCTCTTTCGCAGCAAGCAGATCGACGTGATGCGTGTCTCCACCCTGGACCAAACCTACGCGCTGATGAAGACCGTGCCCGATCTGGCGCTCTACCGCGTATCGTCCTTCGGCTGGGGCGACTACGGGATCAGCATGGCCCTCGACAAGGCGCCCTTCAACGACGTGCGCGTGCGCCAGGCGCTGTCCATGGCCATCAACCGCGACATCGTGGCCGAGGTCATCAACAAAGGCGATGCCGCGCTCTACGGTCCGTTCCCCTGGGGCCTGGCGGGCTACACCAAGCGCACGGACTACTCGTACGCCAACCTGGGGCCGAACTATCAATACAACCCGAAGGAGGCCAAGCGCCTGCTGGCCGAAGCCGGCTACTCGAACGGCTTCGACCTCGAACTGGAGTGGGCCGAGTTCCAGGGATGGACGTACGGCGAGTTCGTGCAGCTCGCCGCGCGCTTCTTTCAGGACGTCGGCATCCGCGTGAAGCTCAAGCAGCTGGAGACCTCGACGTGGCTGGCGAAGAACACAGGCATCCAGCCCTTCAACTCGGCGCTCGCCACGTTCAGCCCCATCGGGGCGGGCCCGAGCTTCATGGACTGGGTCTATCTGCGCTACCACGGCTCGTTCCCGAAGACCATCAACCGCGAGCCCGTCCAGGACCCGAAGCTCGACGACCTGCTCACCTCGTGGCGGACCGATCCCGGCGACAAGCGTCCTCAGCTCCAGCGCGCGATCTGGGATCATCTCAGAAAGCACGTCTATCGCATCACCACGATCGTGCCGCCGCACTACCGCGTCAGCCAGTCGTACGTGCACGCGGGCGGCAATCCGTATTGCTGGTTCCCGGGCTACTGCTCCTACGAAGCCAAAACGGCGTGGCTGACCGACAAGGCGCCCAGCCGGAAATTCGACAAGTTCGCGCAGTAGATTCCCCGGCGAGATGCGCACGTACGTCGCGCGCCGGCTCTTGCAGGGGCTCGTGGTGCTGTGGCTCGTGTCCCTGCTGATCTTCTCGCTCGTGCGCATCTTGCCGGGCGACGCCGTCATCATGCAGCTCGACCAGGCGGCGGCGCCCACTCCGGAGGTGTTGGCTCGCGCGCGGCGCGAGCTCGGCCTCGATCGCCCGTTCCTCGCGCAGTACCGCAGCTGGATCACCGACGCGGTGCATGGGGACCTCGGCCGCTCGCTCGTCACCCGACGGCCGGTGACGCAGGAGCTCCTCAAGCGCATCAACCTGACCAGTCATCTGGCGGTGCTGTCGATCGTCATCGCGCTGCTGATCGCCCTGCCCATCGGTGTGCTCTCGGCGGTTCGTCAGGACACGGCGAGCGACTATCTGGGCCGCCTCTTCGCCATCCTCGGCCTGTCGTTGCCGGAGTTCTGGTTGGCCACGGTGGCCATCACCTTCCTCGCCATCTGGTTCCAGTGGATTCCGCCCATCGGCTTCGCGCCCATCTGGCAGGATCCCGCGCGCTGCCTGAGCCAGCTCCTGATTCCTGCCCTCATCATCGGCGCACGCCTGGCCGCCGTCTCTATGCGCATGACGCGTTCCTCGCTCCTGGAGGTGCTGCGGCAGGACTACATTCGCACGGCACGGGCCAAGGGGACGCGAGAGCGCGCGGTCATCGTCCGCCACGCGCTGAAGAACGCGTTCATCCCGGTCGTGACCATCGTCGGGCAGCAGTTCTCGGTGCTGCTCGGCGGGACGGTGATCGTGGAATTCATCTTCTTGCAGCCGGGGGTGGGCAGCCTGATGCTCGATGCGGTCCTGCTGCGCGACTACACGCTGATCCAGGGCGCGGTGCTGTTCTTCGCCGCGGTCATCGTGGCGACGAACCTGCTCGTCGACCTGAGCTACGCTTGGCTTGATCCGCGAATCCGCTACCGCTGATCCGCTCGTGGTGCCGGAGTCCCCGCGCGACACCGCGCCGGGGATCTGGACGAGGGCGACATCGCTCGCGCGGCGGAAGCCGCTGGGGGCGGCGAGCGCGCTGGTCATTCTGGTCCTGCTCGTCGTGGCTCTCCTCGCGCCGCTGCTCGCGCCGCGCGATCCCTACGCGCTCAATCTGAACGAGCGCGGGCTGCCGATCCGGATGCAGGGGCCGACGGCCTCCTTCCCGCTGGGGACCGATCCCCTGGGTCGGGACGTGCTGAGCCGGATCATCTACGGAGCGCGGGTGTCGCTGGTGGTCGGCTTCGCGTCGGTTCTCATCGGCACCGTGGTGGGGACCGGCCTCGGCTTGGTCTCCGGCTACTGGGAGGGCCAGCTCGACTACGTCATCCAGCGCGGCGTCGACACCACCATGGCCATCCCGGGCATCGTCCTCGCCCTGGCTGTGATGTCGGTGCTCGGGCAAAGCCTCACCAACATCGTCCTCGTCATCGCCCTCGTCATCGCGCCGGGGGCCTCGCGGGTCGTGCGGGCCGCGGTGCTCGCGGTGAAGCAGGCCACGTTCGTCGACGCGGCGCACGCGCTTGGCGCCTCGCCGGCCCGGATCGTGAGTCGACACGTGCTGCCGAACGTGTTCGCGCCCATTCTCGTGATCGCAACCGTGTGGCTGGGGAACGCCATCGTCATCGAGGCCGCGCTGAGCTTTCTGGGGCTGGGGACGCCGCCGCCGACCCCGACGTGGGGGGCGATGCTGAGCGGAGAAGGCCGGAGGAATCTCGAGACCGCGCCCTATCTGGCGATCTTTCCGGGGGTGGCCATCAGCGTCGTGGTGCTGGCGTTCAACATGCTGGGCGACGCCTTGCGCGACCTGCTGGATCCGCAGCTTCGGAGCGGTTAGAGCCGCTTTGTCCGACCGTGTCCACCTCGGCGTCGCTGAAGCTCGTGTGCTCGGTGAGCGCGCGATGCGCGGGATCGGCTACGACGCCGACGAGGCCCGCAACACGTATCGAGCAATGATGTTGGCGAGATTGACGGCGACGGCGCCGAGCATGAGCGCGCCAACCACGCCGAAGCAGATCAGACGGCGCGTGGGCGCAATCGAAAGGATCCGCAGGCGATGCGCCGCGTCGCCAAGGCGTGGTTCGCGCTGAGCACCGGGGACGACGCCTGGCGCGCGCTCGAGGCGATGTATTACGGCGCCGCGCGACAGAACCTCGCCCAGGCGGAGCAAGTCCTGACGCTGGAGGCGATGCGAGAGCGGCTCCGAAAGCGTGGGGGCATTGCCGAATCGCTGCCCCAGCTCGAATCGCTGCTCCGGGATTTCGACGTCGTGATGCGCAACCGGGCACCGCAGTTCAGCGTGAACGTGGCGTGGAGCCTCTACTTCATCGCCACCATCAAGGACCTCTTGCATCAGCATCACCATCTCCCGCCATCGCCCGAGTCCGCGCAGTACCTGGCGGAGGCGCAGGCCGCCCTCCGCGCGCTCAACAAGGATCTGGGCGGCGTGCGGGGCAACCCGAGCTTTGCCGAGGTCGCTGCGAAAGCCGCGACGCTCGCGCCGGTGTTGAACCGATGACGCCGGCGGTGGAGACGGTCA
>VGVM01000121.1 GCA_016874035.1 Gemmatimonadota bacterium | reverse complement strand
GTCGTTGCTCGGTCTCGCCGGTCAGCACGGCCCCACGACCTACGATGGGCTGTATGATGCTGAGTGAACAGGATAGGTAGAAGGGCCTTTATGTTGCCTACGCTCCCGCAGTTCGTAGCGAGCGTCAGCTCGGACACCGGCTGCTTCGTACGCCTGACGTCGTTGGCCTGCGGCAGCACCTTCGCGACTTCCTCGACCGCCTTCTCGATCGTCTTCCGGATGCCGCCGGTCTCCTGGATCGTGAGCACCATCGGCCGGCGCTCGGGATGCCCCGGCACCGCCATCTTCTGCCGTTCGACCATCACCGCCGCCTGGTTCACCTCGCAACCGAGCCCGATCAGGATGTACGCGGCGACGTTCGGATGCTTCGAGTAGCCCGCCAGCACGCGGTGCAGCGCGAAGTGGTCCTCCCCGAACAGCTTCGTGCCGCAGCCGGACTTGTGGGTGACCGCGAGCACGCCGTCGATGTTCGGATACTGGCGGTTGACGTCCTTGAACTTCTCCTTCACGAACTGCGCAACGCTGGCCGAGCAGTTGACCGTCGAGATGATCGCGACGTAGTTGCGCGTGCCGACGCGGCCGTCCTCGCGCTTGAACCCGTCGAACGTGCGCATCTGGTCCGGCGGGTAGAAGTCCACGGGGCGGACATCGACGCCGACCTCGTAGCGAGCGGCGCTGAGCTCGCCGATGCCGAGATTCTGGATGTGCACGTGATCGCCGACCGCGATGTCCTGCGTGGCGAAGCCGATCACCTGCCCGTAGCGGCGGACCGGCGCGCCGGACTTCACGGGGTGCCGCGCGACCTTGTGGCCGGGCTTGATGTCCTGGCGCACCTCGATGCGCGTCGCACCGTCCTCGAGCACGGTGCCGGCGGCGAGCTCGGCCTTGGCGATCGCGACGTCGTCCTCGGCGCGCAGCAGGATGGCTTTCTCGGTCAGCGCGTACGTGGCCATGCAGGTTCCTCCTGGGCGGCCAGTATAATTCGCGCCATGCCAGCCACCGAGACCTTCACCGACCGCACCGTCAACGCGCGCGGCCTGAACTTCCACGTCGTCGAGCGTGGCGCGCCGTCCGCACCGCCGCTCGTGTTCCTGCATGGCATCACCGGCCACGCGCGGACGTGGGACGACGAGGCGCAGGCGCTCGCCGAGCGCTTCCACGTCGTCGCAATCGACCAGCGCGGCCACGGCGACTCCGACCGCGCGGCCGACGGCGACTACGGCAACCCGGCGATGGTCGAAGACCTCGCCGCGATCGTCGACGCGCTCGGCTTCCGCCAGTTCGACCTCGTCGGTCTGTCGATGGGCGGCCGCGTGAGCATCGGCTACACCGGCGGCCACCCCGGCCGCGTGAAGCGGCTGGTGATCGTCGACATCGGCCCGGACATCGCGCTGGCCGGCATGAAGCGCGTCATGGGCACGATGGCCGGCGCGCCCGAGCGGTTCGCCACGAAGGAGGAAGCGGCGGCACTCATCCGCCTGGCGAACCCGCGCTACACCGAGGCGAAGCTGCGCCACCGCGTCGAGCACGGGCTCCGCACGCTGCCCGACGGCGGCTTCGAGTGGAAGTACGACCGCGAGCTGCGCGAAGGCGCGCGCCAGGGCCGCGCGCGGCCCGCGGGCGATCTCTGGGGCGCGTGGCGGGCGATCGACTGCCCGACGCTGCTCGTGCAGGGCCGCGAGTCCGACATCCTCGACGACACGATCGCGAAGAAGATGATCGAGTCGCAGCCGCGCGCCCGGCTCGCCGTGGTGCCGGAGGCCGGCCACACGGTACCCGGCGATCAGCCGGAAGCGTTCCTCGGGCTCTTGAAGGAGTTTCTGCTGTAGCACTACCTGATAGGTGCAAATGGCTCCGCGCTACGTGCCCTTGGTCCTCATCACCGGACTTGTTCTCTCCGGATGCGCCACCTCACCGAAGCCGACACCGGTGGCTGGTCTCGATGAGACGCGCCGGGCCGCGCTGGGGCGCGTCGCTGTCGTCGTGCTACCGATTGCGCCCGTCGTCGTTCTCGACGGTCCCTCCACCGTCATTGGCGGCGCGGCCAAGGCGGTCGGCCTCAACCTCGGCCTCGGAATCCTGAGCGGCGCCCTCTGCGTCTTCACCTTCCACATCGAGGGATGCTTCTACGCGCTTGTTACGCCGGCCCGGATCGTTACCGATACGGCTGAAGCGGCCCGCCACGGAATGCCGTCGGAAGAGCACCGCACGACCGAAGCGAAGCTGAAGCGTGCTGTGATCGTGGACCGGGACCGCCTCGTGGCGTTCATCGACGACGAACGAGCGAAGCGCCAGCACCCGACCGCCGCGCCGCTTCCGGTCCCCGAAAGCCGACCAGGCGGGGAAGTCGTCAGCTACAGAGGCGCCGCAAGACACGACATCGACACGGTCGCCGAGGTCACGGTCATCCGGGTCGGGCTCGAGAAGGTCGTCCCGGGCACGAAGGATCGTGCACCGGGGATAGAAGGCAACATAATTGACGTGGACCCGCACGTCCGGTTCGTCGTCGACGTCTCGTTTCGACTCGTGAATGCCGTCGACGATACGAACATCTTTCAGGCGAAGTACTCCCGCCACAGCTGGCGCGCATCGCGGTGGTCCGAATGGATGCGTGACGATGCTTCGGCGCTCAGCGAGGCGCGCGACGAGACGCTGCGACGACTGGCCCAGGACATCGTGACCACGACCTTCGGGCCCACCGAGTCGACCACCTCTCGGTAGTCGGAGTCACGGCGCGCCCGGCGGAGCGTAGGCAACATAAAGGCCCTTATCGGCGCTCGGCAACCGTCGGTGCCCCGTCCGCGTTCATGTTGGCCCTTGGTACAGCGCGCGCTTGAAGATGTACTTCGTCGTCCGCCCGCGCAGCTTGAGCTCCGGCGGAATGGACGCGGCCAGTTCCATCATCCGGTGGTCCACGAGCGGCGAGCGCGCTTCGAGCGAGTGCGCCATCGAGGCGATGTCGACCTTCACGAGCAGATCGTCCGGTAGGTAGAGCGCGACGTCGGCGGCGAGCATCGCGTCGACGAACGCGGCGCCGTTCGCCGACCGGAACGCCGCGACGAGCAGCTCGACCGAATCGTGGGTGCCGACCGCGCGCGCGAACTCCGGCGTGTAGAGCTCGCGCTTCCAGTTGTTCGAGAACATCTCGATCCATCGCGCGGCGCGTCGCGCCGGCTCCTGGGCGATCGCGCCGAGAAAGCGCCGGCCGCGACGGTAGAGGCCGCGCGGATGCCCGCGGTCCGGCACGCCGCGCGCGGCGACTTCGAGCCCGCGTCGGAGCGCCGCGGGCAGCCGATCGAAGCGCGTGGCGAGCTGATTCGCCGCGTACCGCTCGTAGCCCGCGAAATTCTCGTCGCCGGCGTCGCCGTTGAGGGCGACCGTCACGTGCTGGCGCGTCATCTTCGCGAGGTACCACGTGGGGATGGCCGACGAGTCCGCGTACGGCTCGCCGTAATGCCACACGAGGTCCGGAAGGATCTCCACCGCGTCGGGCTTCACGATGAACTCGTGATGCTCGGTCCCGAAGCGTGAGGCAATCGCGCGCGCGTACGGCAGCTCGTTGTACGCCTTCTCCTCGAAGCCGATCGAGAACGTCTTCACCGGCTGCGACGACATCTCGGCCATGAGCGCCACGACGGCGCTCGAATCGATGCCGCCACTCAGGAACGCGCCGAGCGGGACGTCGGCGATCATCCTGAGCCGCACGGCCTCGCGCATCTCGCCCACGATGCGCTCGCACCACTCGTCCTCGGTGAGCCGCGGCTTCGGCTCGTACCTGAGCGTCCAGTACCGCTCGACGGTCAACCGCCCGTCGCGCACGAGCGCGTAATGAGCGGGTGGCAGCTTCCGGAAGCCGCGGAACGCCGAGTGCGGGCTCGGCACGTAGCCGTACGTCAGATAGTGATGGACGGCCTCGGTGTCAGCGGCGACGGGAACGTCCGGATCCTCGAGGATCGACTTCGGTTCCGACGCGAAGAGGAAGCGCTCGCGATCCTGGTAATACACGAGCGGCTTCTTGCCGGCGCGGTCGCGCGCGAGGAACAGCGTCCGCGTACGCGCGTCCCAGATTGCGAACGCGAACATCCCGCGCAGTCGGCGGAGGCAGTCGACGCCATCGCGCTCGTACAACGCCAGAACGACCTCGGTGTCGGTGCGCGACCGGAACCGGACGCCCTCGGCTTCGAGCTCCGCGCGCAATGCCTGAAAGTTGTAGACCTCGCCGTTGTACGTGATCCAGACGTCGCCGCGCGCGTTCGGCATCGGGCCGTGGCCCGCGGCGCTGAGGTCGATGATGGCGAGACGACGATTGACGAGCCCGATCGGACCGTCGTGGTAGACGCCCGCGTCGTCGGGTCCACGGTGCTCGATCACCTTGTGCATGCGCTCGAGCAGCGCCGGCTCGACCGGTCGCGCAGGATCGAAGTAGAGCTTACCGGCGATGCCGCACATCAATCCGCCTTTCGCGCCACGGCGAGCATCACCATGCTGCCGGCGAACTTCCCGTACTGGGTGAGCGCCAGCGCGGGGTGATGACGCCACCAGAGATCGCTGTTGAACCTATCGTACGGCGTCGGCGCGCAGATGACGCGCACGTTTCTCACAATCCGCTCGAAGATGAAGCAGGCCCGGCGCGACGCGTACTTCGACGTGATCACCACAATGCCCGCCGTGCCGCCGAACAGGTCGCGCGCCCGACGCGCTTCTTCGATCGTGCCGTGCGCCGGCTCCGCGAGCACCGTGATCGCGGCATCGGGAATTCCGGCAGTGCGCAGGATCCGCATCGTGACCGGGTCCGGCGGCACCTCGGGAAAGACGACGATGCGCCTGATGCGTCTCTGCTGGAACAGATCGCGCGCCGCCTCGGTGCGGGTCACCGGCTCGCCGGACAGCACGAGCCCGATATCGGCCGCGCGTACGTCATCGCTGCGCACGAGCATGCGCCCGATCTGCGGCAGCATCGCGACGACGGCGAGCGCGATGACGCCGCCCAGCACGAGCGCGCCGAACCACCGCCTAGCCCGGACTATTCGTGAAGGCACGCCCCAGAAGCGGAAACGGCTCCAGCGGGCGTTGGGGTGAGACTTCAT
>VGVM01000120.1 GCA_016874035.1 Gemmatimonadota bacterium | reverse complement strand
CCGACTTGCGGACGGAGGACACCTCGAAGTAGAACTCACGAGTCTCGGCCGCCGGAAAATGTCGGTTTTGCCTGTCCAGAAATTGTCGGTTTTGAACTGTCCACCGAGGCGATTCCCAGTGCGCCGACGCTCGAGGCGATTAATCAGGCCCTGCTGGCCCGGATGGACGCGCGGCTCGCGACGGGTCGCGATGTCGCCGGCGAGACGATCGGCACACGGTTCGCGGCGGAAACCTCGCAGTTCCGGTCACTGCCCACGCCGTTTATCGCCGAGGCGACGACGATCGGCAGCGTGTCACCTCGGGCACTGGTGCGACTTGAGGGCGCCGTGTACTCGGTGCCGTGTCGCTGGGCGGGGCTCGATCTGATCGCGCGCATCGGCGCCACGACGGTGACGATCGTCGGTCGCGACGGCACGCGCATCGTGCATCCGCGGAAACGCTTCGGACAGCGGGCCATCGACTATCGGCATTACCTGCCGGAGCTGGCGCGCAAGCCGCAGGCGGTCCGCCAGGTCCTTCCCGAGCTGCTGCGCGATCTCGGCGCCCCGTTTCCCGCGGTGTGGGAGCATTTTCAGGCGGCGCATCCGCCCCGCGAAGCCGCGCGGCTCTTCGCGAAAGTCCTCGGCCAGCTCGAGACGCACGGCGTCGACCGCGTCGTGCCGGCGATCGAGACGGCGCTCAGCACGGGCACGCCGATCCTACTCGCGCTGACGCCGGCCGGACACGGGACGCCACCGCTCGCGCAGGAGGTCGTGCCGGCGAGCTTGCGTGATCTCGACGTGCCCAGTGGCTGTGCGGCCGATTACGACGGTTGGCTGGCGGAGGCCGTATGAGCGCCGCCGCCCTCACGCGCGATCTGATCGTGACGCACACACGCGCGCTGAAAATGCCCGGCGTCGCCCGCGTCTTCGAGAGCCTGGCCCGTCAGGCTCGTGACGCGCACTGGCCGCATGAAGACTACTTGCAGGAGGTCCTCAGTGCCGAGCAGGCCTCGCGACACGAATCCGTGATCCGCCAGCGGCTCCGCGAGGCGCGTTTTCCCGAGGTCAAAACGCTCGACACGTTTGACTTCAGCGCCAGTGAGGGGGTCAGCGCCACCCAGATGCACGCCCTCGCGCGCGGCGAGTGGGTCACGGCGCCTGAGAATCTGATTTTCGCGGGCCCGATCGGCACCGGGAAGACGCATCTGGCGATCGCGCTCGGGGTCGAAGCGACCAAACAGAAACGCCGCGTGCTCTTCGCCCGCGCGGCCGATCTCGTGCGGCAGCTCCTCGAAGCGCGCGATGCGCGTGAGCTGACGCGGCTGCAGCAGCGGCTCCTGCGGGTCGACGTCCTCGTCATCGACGAGCTCGGCTTCGTGCCCTTCGATCGAGTCGGCGGCGAGTTGCTCTTCAATCTGATCACCGACCGCTACGAGCGTCGAGCCACGGTGGTGACGACGAATCTCACGTTTGCTGAATGGGTCACCGTGTTTGCCGGCGACGAGAAACTCACGACCGCCTTGCTCGATCGCCTCGCGCATCACGCGACGGTGATCACCACCAAGGGGAAGAGCTATCGCATGCGGAAACGGCGCGGCGCCGGCTCATGACACCATCGACGCGAAAACCAACCGCGTAGGATGGCCCAGGAACGACGATCAGCGCGCCGCCCAAGGTCTACTATCCCCGGATTTCGCGAGCTGAGTAGGTGACAACGAAAACTCGCACGGGCTGTGGAAATGACGCTCCTATGGAAATCACAAAACGATTTCCACAGGAGCTTGGAAATCTCGCACAGAACGCGAGATTCCCACATTCCCACAAGCCCAGACTCCTTGTTTCAGATGAGAAGAACGTACAATGAACCGCCCTCAGACTGGATCAGTTTCCGAGCGGCGTACTGGTCTACTTTCCGAGCGGCGCCTCCACAAACGTGCGAAAACAGACCGGGATGAGCCAGGACGACACCGGATGACCAGTCGCAATAAAGCCAACAAAACCGCACGTTAGGACATCTGACAAAACGACCCCATCCGAGGGTCATGTCACACGGTATTAACACCGTGGAAACGACTGCGAAATTCCCGTCCGATAGCGTGGACGGGAATGAAACCGACGGTCGTCCTGTTCGCCCTTATCCTGTCGGCCGCCGGCAGTCCCATCCCCCACCAGGCCAGCACGCCTCCAAGACACCAGACAATTGCGATCGCCGCTCCGAGTTCGACGAGCATAGGCAGCCCCACCACCCAGCCGGTCCGCCGTACGTGATGACGCCCGTACTCCGGGAATGCGGCCTCGCCCACGCGGGAGAAGAGGGGGTAGTGCACGACCTGCACGAACCAGATAACCCCCACCATGAACAGCGTCATCGCCGCATGGAGCAGCAGAAGCCACTCGATGGGACAGGCGACCGTCATGACACATCCGCCAGGATGGAGCCTCGTCAGGAGCGCGGGCGCACCCGAGAGAGACCGCCGTCCACGCCAATCACCTGGCCCGTCACCCAGGCCTGCTCCGGATCGAGCCGCCAGCCGATGGCTGAGGCGATCTCTTCGACACATGCCCGCAGCAGCGCCAGTACGGTCGGAGTCACCAGCCCTCCGATCCGGGCTCACCCTTGAAGGGTCCGACGATCTCCGGCGTAACCCACCCGCCATAGAACCGGCCCGGCTGCGCGACGACTGGAATTGCATCGACCGAACAGGTCAGCACCGCAGGGTAGAAGGCGAAGTGGCCACGGATGCGTTCGTATCCTTGGAGTGGATCGGCGTACGACCACGCAGCGGCGTTCACCCGGTGGCCGGGAAGAATCACCGACCAGTAGTGCGCCTCGCCCTTCCACTCGCAGCGCGAGGTCCCGGTGTCCATCTCGAGGAACTCCGTCCGCACGTCGTCCAATGGCACATAGAACGTGGGCGGGCTGGCGGTTTCCAGCAGGCGCACGCTTCGCCTGGAGCGGGCGATCTCGTGCGCGCCAACCCGGACAATCACCTCGCGGCCGTCCGATACGATTCCGGGTGGGCGTGGGTAGTCCCAGACAGATTCCTGGCCTGGCCCAGGCAACACGGCGAAGGGCGGACGTTCCTGCCCACGATACCGCCACGTCGACCGCGCCTGCCGCGCCCATTCCGGCAATCCCATACCTACCTCGCCTCCACACAATTCCAGTGCTTACGCATGGCCACGTAGTGCGCGCCCGGTTCCGATGAGACCCGGCGCACGACAACGGAGAAGACCGCCAGGGCAATCGCCCAGCTGATGGAGAGGCGGAGCAGACCGTACCCGAGCGGCGGCAGCAGGGTGACCGCGCCGAGCCCCTCGCCCGCGAGAAAGGCGATCGGACCGCCGGCCGCGCCAAACAGCATCGCGGGCACCGGCCGCGTGATCACGCCCCGCAGACTGAAACGAAACGTCGTCGCAAACTGCGCCCACATGGCCAGCAGCCAGGGCGGCGGCAGCGAGTCGATCAGCGTTCCCGATGTGAAGCGGTAGGTACCCGCTGCGATCTGAATCATCTCGACGACCGCTCCAACGGTGGTGGCGAGAACCACGAGCCGGACTTCGATGGTGCGCTCCTCGGACAGCACCAGATGCACGCCGATCAGGATCATCGCAGTCACCAATCCGGTCCACGGACGCTGCGACGCTGCGCCGAGCACGCAGGCGAACCATCCAATCTGGTAGATCGCGTAGTTGATCAGTCGGGTATGCCGCAACCGTGCTCACCTCGGAACGCGCGGAAACCAGGGGAAAAACGCCGGCGTGCGGGCGATGTACGCGTGATAACCGGGCTTCGACGCTTTCAAGCTCTGCTCGAGTAGCGTCACTCCTGACACGCGCATCAACAAGAAGGTCATGAGGGCCGGGCTCAGCACGGTAAGCCATCCGTTTGGCGTGGCAGCCGCGATCGCATACAGGCCCCACCACAACGTGGCGTCTCCGAAGTAATTGGGATGCCGCGTGTACCGCCACAGCCCACGGTCGAGCACCTTTCCGCGATTGGATGGCTCGGCCTTGAAGCGCGCGAGTTGATAGTCACCCACGACCTCGAAGCCGAATCCGACTGCGAAGAGCACGACTCCCAGGCCGTCCACGGCAGTGAGGGCAGTGGGCTGCGCGGCGCGCACCGCGACGAGGACCGGCAGGGCGACGAACCAGAGGATCGCGCCCTGCAGCCAGAAGACGGTGAAGAGGCTGCGCCACCAGAAGGCCGGTCCATGCGAGGCGCGCATCGCCTGGTAGCGTGGGTCCTCCTCGTTGCCATGATTACGCCGAAAGATGTGCCAGGAGAGACGCGCACCCCACAGCGTGACCAGCACGGCGACCAACCAGGACCGCGGTGTCAGCGTCGGCGACAGGAGGCAGTACAACCATGCCAGCAGGACGAAGCCGAGGCCCCAGCAGACGTCCGCCACGCTCGCATCCTGAAGCCTCAGGCTGAGCCCCCACACGACTGCGAGCACCGTCAGGATGGTGGCAAGGCCGATGAGCGCCGCCATGATACCGGTCACGGTCGCGTCACCGCCGCCCCTGGCGCAACACGCGATGCTTGAAGACATGCCACAAGGCGGGCCCCGGAGGGCCTTCGACGAATTCCGCGAGCAGAAACGTCACGTCGTCGTGAGCCAGTTCGTCGGACGCCGCATGCGCGTGGAGGGCCGCCAGGAGGCGGCGCGCAAGGTCCTCGCAGCTGCCGGTGTCCCTGTTGTGGAGCAACGTCTCGATCCCGTGAGTGTCAAACGGCGTGTCGTCGGGCGATGTGGTCTCGAGCACGCCGTCGGTAAAGAGCAGCATGCGGTCGCCTGGAGATACCCGAAAGCGATGCCGGCTGTAGCTCGGCGTGAAGCCGATGCCCATCGGCAGATCGACGAAGCCGGGTTTCTGAGGCAGCGGCACCGACACGCAGAGCGGTGCCCACGCGCCAGTGTCCGCCCGAAAGAGCCAGCCCGTGGGATGGCCCGCGTAGCTCACCGTGAGCCGCCGGCGCGGCGGGTAGTAGGTGGCCAGGACCGCCGTCGTCATCACGCCCGCGCCCATCTGATTGAGGCGTCGATTGAGCCGGCCCAGGACTTTTCGTTCGTCGATGACGTCCACACTGCGCCGGAGATGGGCGTGCATCTC
>VGVM01000119.1 GCA_016874035.1 Gemmatimonadota bacterium | reverse complement strand
AGCGAGGCGACGACGGTCGAGGGGCTGCTGCGGCAGGTGCCGATCTTCTCGCACCTCACGCCGGAGGAGCTCAAGTCGCTGGCCGGCATCGGCCGCTTGCAGACAGTGGAAGCGCAGACGATCCTGCTGCGCGAGGGCGACGCCGGGGATTCGAGCTTCTTGCTGCTGCGCGGCACGGTCGACGTGTTCCGCACGGCGGCCGATGGCCACGACATCGTGATCGCCACGCTGAAAGCAGGCGAAATTTTCGGCGAACTGGCGCTGATCGACGGGGAGCCGCGGTCGGCCAGCGCGCGCGCGGTCGAAACGTGCGATCTGTTCGTCATCGCCCGCGCCGATTTCATCAAGCTCTTGTCGACGTCGCCGCGAGTGTTGGGCGACGTCATGGTGGGCTTGAGCGCCCGCATCCGTCAGAGCAACGCCGAGCACTTCAACGCGCTGCTCGAAAAGGAGCGGCTGCGCAACCAGGGCGAACTGGAGCGGCACCGGATGATCACGCAGATGGTCGCCGGCATCGCGCACGAGGTGAACACGCCGGTCGGCGTCGCCAACCACGCCGCGAGCCTTCTGGGCGAGCAACTGGCGGCCGACCGCCTCCCTTCCCTCGCCAAGGACGAGGCGGCCGCGCGCGAGCTGGCCGATTCGGTC
This sequence comes from Gemmatimonadota bacterium, assembly GCA_016874035.1. Taxonomy (GTDB): domain Bacteria; phylum Gemmatimonadota; class Gemmatimonadetes; order Gemmatimonadales; family Gemmatimonadaceae; genus Fen-1231. The sequence continues at coordinate 4,605 of VGVM01000119.1, read as the reverse complement.
GAAGCCGCCCGCCTCATCCAGAACAACCTCGCGCGCGCTGACGCGCTGATCAAGGCATTCAAGAAGCTGTCGGCGCACCAGGCCAGCGAAGCGAAGACCCCCGTGGAGCTGCTCGGCCTGACGAAGGAAATCGTCGGGCTCTACGCGATCAAGGCGCGCGCGGCCAAGATCGAGATCGCCGTCAACGGAGGCTTCGGCAACGGCGACGGCACGTGGGACGGATACCCCGGCGTCTATTCGCAGGTGCTGCTCAACCTGCTGCAGAACGTGGACCGATATGCGTATCCGGAAGGCGGCGGCCGCGTCGAGGTGGACGTCGGCGCGACGGCCGGCGGCGGCTTCCGCGTGAGCGTGCGCGACTTCGGGCGGGGCATTCCCGACGCCGACCTTGCCAAGGTGTGGGACCCGTTCTTCACCACGGGTCGCGCCCAGGGCGGCTCCGGTCTCGGCCTCGCCATCGTGCAGAACCAGGTGACATCCACGCTGGGCGGGCGCGTCGGCATCGACTCGGCGGTCGGCCGCGGAACCACAGTTTGGTTCGAGTTCCCGAAGTCGGCGCCCGCGCCGGCCGCCGGAGGAACGGGATGAAGGGAGTCTGGTTGCGATGACGGACACGTTGCCGACCGCCGAGCACGCGGGCGCGTTCGAGGATCTTGGGGAGATGCCGGCCTTCCTGCTGCCGCCCGGCGGCGGCCGCCCCAGCGCGCCGAGCCCTTACTCCTGCAGCTTCTGCGGCGTCGGCGACAGCGGTTTCGTCAGCGCCACGGCGGGCGGCACCGGCAGCCAGGACGCGCTGCCGCCGCCGGGCGAAGGCGTGTTTCGCTTCGCCGATGCAGGCGGCCCGCGCGAGGCGAAGGCGCTGGTCGGCGCCGATGGGCGCTTCACGGTATTCTCGGATGCGCCGCTCGTTGCCGACGGCGGCACGCTTGCGGGCGAGCTCGAGGTGGCGGGGCACAAGGCGCGGGTGACCGTGCGCGAGACCGGGCGCGCGGCCGGCAACGGAACGCCCCCGGCGCAGCAATTCGCGCCCTACGTCGGCGGCGCCCAGGTCGAGGAGCGCGGCGTCAAGGAGACGCGGCCCACCGCCGGCTGCATCAAGCTCAAGCTCTCCATGGTCCTGCAGCCGCCGGCCTTTCCCATCCATCTCACGCCGAGCCTGCGCGACGCGGCGACGGGGACACGGCGCGCGATCACATACGTGGAAGCCATCGCCGAATTAGCGGACTTGCTCCTTGCGCACCGGCGCGAGCGGGGCAACACGCTCGTCTATGCGTGCGGGCAGGTCGACTACTTCGCCATCTTCGCGATGCAGGAGGTGCTGCGCCTTCTCGGCGTGCGCAACCTCACCGGCAACGCCGAGCACTGCCTGAACGCCGGCGCCGTCCACAACGAAATCCTGACCGGGCAGGAAGGCCCGTTCCTCACCATCGAGCAGAGCGTGACCGGGCCGAACCGCGTGTTCCTCCTCAACGGCTGGAACGGGCTCGTCACCCATCCGCCGGCGTACCGGTCCATCGCCAAGCGCGAGGATCTCGATGCCTTCCTGATCGAAGTCATGGTCACCGAGACGGCCGTCGATATCGCGAAGAAGCTCGGGCGCGAGCGCGTGCTGCTGATCCGCCCGCGCTCCGATCCGCACCTCGCGCTGGCCGTCGCTCACGAGATCCTCACCCACCACGCCGGCGCGCTCGACGCCCGTTTCCTCGACCGCTTCGCCGAGACCGAGTCGTTCGAGAAGTTCCGCGAATGCGCGCTCGCGCCGCGCTTCGAGGCGCGCAGCGTCGCCGGACGCATCGCCCCGGAGCCCGACTACGCCGCGCGCATCGAGAACGGCATCCGCATGATAGCCCACAAGCTCGCGCAAGCGGGCTCGGTGCCGATCAACATCCCCTCGGTCGGCCTCTCGCAGACCAGCGGCGTGGTCGCCCACTGTCTCTGGGGGTCGGTGCTGGCCATGCTCGGCAAGTACGGGCTCCGCGCGGACGACACGCCGGCCGGCGGCACGCTCCGCATCCCCGGCCAGATCAACGCCGAGACCGAAGTGCAGGGATTGTCCCGGAAATACTTCATGGGACGCATCCCGATGGAGGCGGCGGCCGACGCCGCCCGGCGCATGGGCCTGCCCGACGACGCCTACCGCGCGGCGGTGGACGACGAGCCCAGGGCCGCGCTCGACTACGCCCAGCCGAAGCCCGGCACGCCGGAGCTGTTCGTCTTCATGGGCACGCAGTTCGAAGCCAACATGATGGATCGGCAGGGATGGCTTGCGAAGCTCAAGGACGCGTCGTGCCGCATGGTCGTCATCGACCCGATCCCCGACCCCTTCTCGCTGGCGCACGCCGATCTCGTCATCCCGTCGCCGCCGCACCCGGCCGCGGCCAAGCTGTACCAGAACGGCGAATGGAAGCTGTCGCTGTCGGCGCCCAACAAGCGGGCCGCGCCGGAAACGCGGAGCGACGCCACCATCCTCTACGACGCAATGGCCGAGATCGCCCGCAGGCTGGCGGCCGAGCCTGCACTCCGCCAGGCGCACGACGACCTCGCGCGCCACCTCGAGTCCGGATACTTGAAGACGCGCTTCGGCGAGGGCCTGCGCCGGATCGAGGGCGAGGTCAGCCGCGCCCAGCTTTGGGACCGCATCCAGGCGTACATGGCAGGGGGCCAAGGCCCGCTCTACTGCCGCCCGGAGCACGCCGACGGGCGCCCGATCGCCTGGCCGGAGCTGGTCGAGCGCGGCTCGATCGTCTACGGCGGCGTCGGCACGCGTCGCTTCGTGCTGGACTACGACAAGCCCGGCCACATGCCGTTCGCCGACATCTTCCGCCGCCCGCGCCGTTTCCGCTTCTTCGCGCCGACCGAACAGGACCTTGCCGTGCCTTCGGGCGTCATCATGAATTCGGGGCGCTCGTCGCTGTCGGCCGACCGCAAGGCCATCCAGTTCGCGACGAGCACGTTCAATTCCGGCAAGGCGACGCCGATCGCCAACATTCCCGACGAGAACCCGTGCCACGTCTCGCCGATGCTGGCGGAGCGACAGGGCCTCAAGACCGGCGACCGCGTGCGCATCGTCGGCCGCAACAGCGGGACCGCGGTCGAGGCGCCGGTCATCGTCACCGACCGCGTCAAGGGCGACACCGTCTATGTGAGCTTCCACAAGTCGCGGGCGCAGATCGAAGGCACGCAATACGTGAACGACGCGACATCGGCCGAGGAGCGCTGCCCGTACTGCTCGCAGACCAGCGTCAAGGCGAACGTCGTGGTCCTGGAGAAAGTGGTGGCAAAGGACGCGGGCGCCGCGCCGTCCGGGGCTGTCACGGGACGTCGCCCGGGCATCCGCCTCGACACCACGCTGATCGACCCGCGCATGGACCTGCCGATCTGGGCCGGACAGCAGACGCCGCTTTACGTGACCGAGATCATCGACGAGACCCACGACGTCAGAACATATCGCTTCCAGGGCGATCCGCTCTGCCGGTTCGTCTACTGGCCCGGTCAGTACTGCAGCCTCGTGTTCAACATCGACGGCAAGAAGGTCGTCCGCTCCTACACGATTTCATCCACCCCGACGCGCCCGTTCGTGCTCGAGGTCACGGTCAAGCGGGTCCCGGGCGGCCTCGTCTCCAACTGGCTTGCCGACACGTTCAAGGTCGGCGATCGCGTCGAAATCGCCGGGCCGAAGGGCAAGTTCAGCCTCATCCCCGGAAAAATCCCGCGCAAGATCCTGTTCCTCGCCGCCGGCAGCGGGATCACGCCGGTGTGGTCGATGGCGCGCTGGCTCTGCGACGTGTCCGCCGACGTCGATATCCAGTTCTTCAACTCCGTGCGCAGCCACGATGACATCATCTTCGGCAAGGAGATCGAGTACACCGCCGCCCGCTATCGCATGTTCTCCTCGATCCTGGTCGCGGAGACGCGGGGCCAGGCCGCGGCGGCTCTCACCGGACGGATCAGCCGGCCGATGCTGGAGCAGGTCTCGGCCGACCTGCACGAGCGCTCCGTCTACATGTGCGGGCCGGAAGGCTTCATGGGTGCGGCGCGGTCCATCCTTGCAGACATGAAGTTCGACATGGCCAAGCTCCACAGCGAGTCGTTCGGCGGCGTGCGCACGTCGGTCGCCGACAAGGCGGCCCCCGTGGGCCACCACGGGGCGGCTGGGGAAGCGGCTTCCGACGGGGGCGCCATCTCCGTCGAGTTCTGCAGCTCGGGCAAGGTCGCCAAAACCGATGGCCGCACCTCGCTTCTCGAGCTCGCGGAGGCAAACGACGTCGACCTCGACTACGGCTGTCGCACCGGCTCCTGCGGCGACTGCAAGGCGAAGCTCGTGACGGGGGAGGTGACGATGTCGTGCGAGGACGGCTTGGACGCCGCGGACAGGAAGGCCGGCTTCGTGCTCACCTGCGTCGCCCGGCCGAAAGGCGATTGCGCGATCGACGTCTAACAGTTTGCTGAAAAACCCTCTGGTTTTATCGAGCGCGGATTCAAGTAGCCAGTGCATAATTTTATGGGGTCTTCAGGAAGTCGTGTGGGTGATTTGGTGGACTTTAGAGCGCCGGCAGCATGCATGTAAGCACCTTGAGACGGAGATATTCCTGGTCGCGCAGGCCG
>VGVM01000118.1 GCA_016874035.1 Gemmatimonadota bacterium | reverse complement strand
GGCCGCGGCCACGCGCGCCTCATACCGACGGCGCAGCGCAAGCGAGACGGGCTCCGACACGTCCACGAACTGCACTTCGTTCTTGAGGAGCTTCTTCATGTATTCGGCGATCCGCCGGTTTGCGAGCTCCTCGCGCTCCGCATTCGTCTTCGCGCTGTCGGCGAGCATTGCCGGGAGGATGCCCAGTCCGGCCAGGGCGCTCGTCAGCGACGACCGGAAGGCACCGCGGACCTGTCCCATTTCGGCCTCGTCCATGATGACCTTGGCGCTGTCGGCCGCAAGCAGCATGAGCTCGTTGCGCATCAAGCTGTTCAGGAAGTCGGGCATGATGGAGTCCGGCGCCTGCTGCAGCTGCCGGCGGATCTGCATCTGCGGCGGGAAGGCGGCGATCCAGAGCGCGACGCGGGCGGCACGGAGGTCGAACGAACGCGACGTCACGAGTACCGTGCGGTCGCCGCGATAGGCATCCACATCCTCGGCGATCTTCTTGACCGTCGCCGCGGCGCCGTCCTTGATCTTGACGCCCGCGTTCTTGTCAATGTTCGCCACGTACGCACTCTCGGCGCTCTGGGCCGCGATCCCACGGTACGCCGAGTCGAACTTCACCTTCGCTTCCTCGTACGTCTCCCGCATGATGATGTGAAACCCGAAGTTCGTCTGGATCGGCTGCGAGATCTCGCCGGGCTTGAGTGCACGCGTTCCGGCCTCGAACTCCGGCACCATCATTCCCGCCGGGAAGACATACTCGCCGCCCGAGTTCTTCGACCCCGGATCGCCGCTGTACCGGGACACCATCTGCACGAAGTTTTCTGGCGTGACCTGCCGGCGGACGTTGTCGGCGAAGCGCCGCGCGGAATCGAGCTGTCGCGCGGACATCAGGTTCTTGTCGGCCGAAATCAGGATGTGGCGGGCCGCGAGCAGCACGCCATCATCGTAGGCCTTCCGGGCATCGCCCGCGGGCGCACCCGCAAACGACTGCTGCATCGCATTCTGGAACTTCCGCAGGCGCGACTGCGCGATCTGTGCCCACATCGCCTCGTCCACGGCGTCGTTGTCGGCCATGGTATCCGACTTGGCCGCGGCCTGCGCCAGCAACTGGTAGTTGACCCAGAGGTTCGCCACCGCGGTTGCGAGATCCTTCCGCGGGGGCATCTCGGCATCCACCATCATCTGGGCCAGCTCAGCCGAGGTCAGCTGCGCCGAACCCGCCTGCGCGACCACGTCCACGTGATTGGTGAGGGCTTCCTTCAGGCCGGCGCACCCGGCAACACCGAGCGCGAGGACGACGAGGGCGGCGCGACGACGAATCATGGACGGCATGGTTTGGAGGACTCGGGGATATGGCAACAGGAACGTTTGGGCAGGTGCGGCCCGGGGTCAGGCAACAGCGATGGTTTGCAGCGCTCGGATCAGGCCGTCGAGCAGCGGCGACCCCCCAAGGCGGGTCAGTTTCAGCGAGAGGGGCTGGACGCGCCGCACATCGACCTGGAACTGGACTTCCCGGAAGGCGGCCGACAACGGCTTCAACCGCGGCAGCGCATCGGCGCGGAAGTTAACACGCGCCTCCTCGCCGCGCACCAGAATTCCCTCGATCCCGAGCGGTGCGCCCGCCCGCCGCAAGGACGCGACCTGGAAGTACCGCGCCGCCTCGGCCGGCAGCGGCCCGAACCGGTCCCGCAGCTCGGCCCGCACCGCTTCCACCGCCGCCACGTCGGCCGCGGCATGGAGCCGCCGGTACACGTCCAGCTTGACGGCGCCGCTCTCGATGTACGTGTCGGGTACGAACGCCGGCTGGTCGAGCGAGACATCGGCCGGTGGCGGGGGCGGCGCATTGTCGCCGCGGCGAATGCGGTCCACGGCCTCCTCGAGCATCCGGAGGTAGAGGTCGAACCCGACCGCATGCACGAATCCCGATTGTTCGGGTCCGAGCAGGTTGCCGGCGCCCCGAATCTCCAGGTCCTTGAGCGCGATCTGGTAGCCGGCGCCGAGCTCCGTGTGGTGCTCCAGGACCTTCATCCGGCGCTCCGCCCGTTCGTCAATCTGGTCGGGCACCGTGAGGTAGCAGTACGCGCGTCGGTGCGAGCGCCCCACGCGGCCGCGGAGCTGGTACAACTGCGCCAGTCCGAGGTGGTCGGCGCGATTGACAAACATGGTGTTCGCGTTCGGCACGTCGAGACCGCTCTCGACGATCAATGTGGACACGAGTACGTCCAGTTCGCCTGCTACGAAGGCGGTCATCACGCGCTCGAGCTCGCGCTCGGTCAGCTGGCCATGCCCTACCCCGATGCGCGCCCTGGGCACGATGCGCTGCAAGTGGTCGGCAATCGCCTGGATCGTCTCGATCCGGTTGTGGACCACGAACACCTGCCCGCCCCGGTCGAGTTCGCGCGCGATCCCCTCCTCGAGGAGCCCGTCGTCCCACGGTTCGACGAACGTGAGCACCGGCGACCGATCGCGCGGCGCGGTGTGCATGACGGTCAAGTCGCGTAGTCCGGCCAGCGCCTGGTGGAGCGTGCGCGGAATCGGCGTTGCCGTGAGCGTGAGCACATCGGTCTCGAGCTTCAGCTGCTTGAGCCGTTCCTTGTGCTTGACGCCGAACCGGTGCTCTTCATCCACGACGATGAGGCCCAGCCGCTTGAACTCGACATCGGCCGACAGCAGGCGGTGTGTCCCGATCACCACGTCCACGGTGCCCGCCTTGACCGCCGCCAGGACCCGCTTAGTCTCGGCGGGCCCGGCAAACCGGCTCAGGACCTCGACCTTCACCGGGAAGTCGGCGAAGCGATCCGCGAACGTGCGACGATGCTGCTCGGCCAGGATCGTCGTCGGAACGAGTACCGCGACCTGGCGCTCGGACTGCACCGCCTTGAACGCCGCCCGCACGGCAACCTCCGTCTTTCCGTAGCCCACATCGCCGACCAGCAGCCGGTCCATGGGACGAACGCCTTCCATGTCCCTCTTGATGTCGTCGGCGGCCTTCACCTGATCCGGCGTGTCCTCGAACAGGAAGCTCGATTCCAGTTGCCGCTGCCAGGTCGTGTCCGGCAGGTGCGGCGCGCGACTCGCGATCTTGCGCCTCGCATAGAGGTCGAGCAGCTCGGCCGTCATCTCGCGAATCGCGCTGCGGACCTTGTCGCGCTGGGCCTGCCACCGCTTCCCGCCGAGGCGATGCAGCGTGGGTGGCGGCGAATCGGGGGTCACGTCGGCGGCAGCGCGGTACCGCTCGACCTGGTCGAGGCGGTACAGCGGCACGTTGAGTCGGTCGCCGCCCTCGTACTCGATCACGACCACCTCGATCGTGGTTTCGCCGGAGAACATGGTCGAGAGCCCGCGGTAGATCCCGACCCCGTGCTCGAGGTGGACGACGAAATCGCCGGGCTGCAGCGCCGTGATGTGCTCCACCATCGCGCCGCTGGCGTAGCGCCGCGCGCGCCGGAGTCGGCGTTCACGGCGAAAGATCTCGTGGTCGGTGAGCACGCGAAGCCCGCCGCGCGGGTCGTGCGGCGGACCGGGCAGGATGAAGCCGCCGCCCAGTACACCGACCACCACCGCGGCGGGCGACGCAAGGCCGCCGGCCGCCAGGATCTCTTCGAGGCGCTCGGCCTGTCCGCTGTTGTCGCACAGGATCATCGTCGCCGTGCCGTCGCGGACCACGGTGGCGAGCAGCTTCATGTCGCGATTGATCGTCTCGGGAGCCCGGATCCCGAGACGCGTCGTGTCGGCAATGCCTCGCCCGTCCGCCGACTCACCCGCGGGCTCCGCTGCGAAGAGCGTCAGCGACGGGAACTCGCGCAGGCGAGCGAGCGTGATGTCGGGCCTCGTGAACAGTTCCTCACGCGGCGGAACGTCCTCCCCGCGACGTCGCGCCAGTTCAGCGTGGTGAGTGGCCTCGTCCCAGGTCCGCCGCAGCTCGGGCTCGAGCCGCGATGCACCGGCATAGACCACCAAGGACCCATCGGGCCAGAGGTCGGGAAGCGTCGCGCGCTCGGATGCGCCGTCCTCCGCCGTCGGCCCGATCGCCGACATCTCCGTGCCCGGGACAGGGTCAGCATCTGCGTGGTCCGGCTCCGCGGGCAGCACACTGACGCGTTCGATCGTCCCACGCGAGCGCTGCGTGGTGAGGTCGAACGGACGAAGCTCCGCTAGGACATCGTCATCCCATTCGAGGCGCACGGGTTCGGCCATGCCGAAGCCGTAAACGTCCACGATCCCGCCGCGCACGGCGAACTGGGCGACATCGTCGAGCGCGGGGACGCGCTCGAATCCCATCTGTTCGAGTCGCGCGATCAACTCGGCGGGCGGAAGCGCCGTACCCCGCGCCAACTCAAGCCGCCGCGATGCGAGTACCGACGGAAGCCGCGTCCGCTCCATGACAGCGCGGCCCGTCGTAACGAGCACCCGCGTGCGCCCTTCGGCGAGCGCCGCCAGCGTCTCGACCCGCTCGCCGGCGATCTCCACGTGCGGTTCCACTTCGCCAAAACCTTCGCGCGGTGGGTAGAGCGCGAGTCCCGCGCCGCCCCGGACGGCGGTCAGGTCGGCGAGCCACCGTTCGGCGTCGGCCACGTGATCGGCCACGACGACCAGCAACCGGTTGGGCTCACGCTCCGCAAGCGCGGCAACGAGCGCGGCGCCGGACGACCCAGGAAGGTCACCGGCGGCGACAGCGCCGCGACGCGCCGGAAGCCCTGCGACCAGCCGGGTGAACGCCGGGAGCGCCGCGATCCGTTCGAGGAGCGCGGGCAGCGCCATCTCAGTCCTTCTCGCCTCCGTCAGCCGCGGCGCGCGTCACGAATGCCTCCGCCGCAAGCAGCAGGATCGCCAGCCCCAGCAACGAACCTTCGAGCGCACGCCGACCGGTCACGGCAAACACCGACGCCGTCCACGCACCGGCATCCGCGGTCACGGCGACCTCACCGCCGCCGTATCGTGACTCCAGCGCAGCGGCGTCGAGTCGGGTCAAGTCGCTTTCGGAGACTTCCGGGTTGACCACGAGCGCGCCCGCTCGCGCCGTGCCGCGCCGCCAGAAGTACACGCCCGCGCGTTCCGGTGCGCGAAGCCGGCTGGTGGAGACCGCATGCGTGGATCCGTCCGGCCACTCCAGCTCCCGCGCCCACAAGGGCCGGGACACTGTGGCGCCCGGCGCGGCCAGCTGCACCGCGCCCGCGTCGCCGCCAAGTCGGTCCGATATCACGCCGCCTATCCACGGCACCCATGACGCACGAAGCGGCAGGTCGGTCGCATCAGTGCTGAGCGCGGAGGCCACGATGACGTAGCCGT
>VGVM01000117.1 GCA_016874035.1 Gemmatimonadota bacterium | reverse complement strand
CGCCGCGTGCGGCCAAGTGTGCTGCGGCGCCCGCAACGGAGCCCGCCGCCAGCGAATGGTCGCCGCCAAGCACGAGTGGCACACAGCCATCCGAAAGTGCCCGGCGGACCTCAGTGGCGACGCTCCGGCAGACCCCCGAGATTGCGCCCAGGAAGTACGGTCCGCCGGCCGGCCCGGGCTCGAGGTCCTCGCGGAACGGCACCGCGACGTTTCCCGCGTCCTCGACGGTGTGCCCCATCGCGGCGAGCTGGCTGCGTACATCGGCGTAGCGCACGGCGAACGGCCCCATGTCCACGCCGCGCCGCGAGGTGCCCATATCCATGGGTACGCCGAGGACTCGAATGTGCGTCACCTAGCCCCCACTGGCGGCTCGCCGTGCGACGCGCACAGCGCCGCGCACCGGAACCACGGGATCACGCCGCACTTCAGCGCCCGGCACGGCGGTCTTGAGGCGCAGCTCGGTCAGCTTGCGCAGGAATGACGACGGCTGCATCAGCCCGCCCGCAAACGCCACCGGCACGGCGGCCCGCTCATCTGTGAACAGGTCGCGCGCGAGCGTGCGAACGTGGAGCACCAGCTCCTCGGCCGCCATCGTGAGCAGTGAGTTCGCGCGGAGGTCGCCGGTGGCTGCCACGGACACGACGATCGGCGCCACTTGCGCGAGCTGCTGGACGGTGGCGCCGGCGCCCCAGGCGACCAGTTCCTCCACCTTGCCGAGCGAGAGGCTGTTCAGCAACGCGCCCACCAGCGCGGTTTCCGGCTCGCGGCCGTCCGATGACGCGGTGACCACGCTGAGCGCGCGCCGTCCGATCCAGGCACCGCTGCCTTCGTCACCGCAGAAAAACCCCCAGCCACCGCAGCGGGCGAGCCGCCCGGTTGGACCGCGGCCAAACCCCATGGAGCCCGTACCGGCGATCAACAGGATGCCCGGGCCATCGCCGAACGCGTCCTCGAGCGCGACAACGGCGTCCGGGAGCACGACCAGCTCGTCGGCCAGGTCGCGGTCCTGCATTTCCCTGAAGAAGGCGGCGAACTCCGCATCGCGGCCGACGCCGGCGACGCCGATGCCCAGCGCGTTGGGCCGCTCGCCGGTCTTTCCGGCGGCTTCGAGCGCTTCGGCCACCAGTTTCGTGATGACATCCGCCGACCGCGCGGCCTGACCGGGGCGAACCGCGCTCGGTCCGCCGGTTACGGACGCCAAGTCCGCACCCCGCGCGCCGGCAACAGAAACCGTCGTCTTGCTGCCGCCGCCATCAACGCCAATGACGAGTGTACTCACGGGCGGGAATCTGGTGCGGGGCGCGGCGTCGGCACCAGTACGGCGGTGGCAGCGCCGACACTCACGGTCACGGTCGTGCCGATCAGCACGAACCAGGGCCACGCAATCGACTCGAACGGCGCGAGAACCGGCGCCAGCGCGGGCACGGCGGTGCCGACGAGCCGCGCGAACACGATGAACGCCATCGCGACCAGGCCCACGCTCATCCCGACGATGGCGTCTCGCTGGCGCGCCCGCGGGACGAAGATGCCGAGGAAGAACCCGCCCAGCAGTGCGCCGTAGGTGAACGATGCGATGGACAGGGCAATCACCACGACGGGCGTGCGCCCTTCCGGATACAGGAGCGCTCCAAGCGTCAGGGCCACGCCCCAGATGAGCGCGAACCGCTTGCCCGCGCGGAGCGTCTCGGGATCGTCGGCGGAGCGTCCGGTGAGCGGCAGGTAGATGTCGTGTGTGGTCGTCGCGGCGAGCGAGTTGATCGAGCCCGACTGCGTGCTCATCGCGGCCGCGATCACGGCGGCGACGACGAGGCCGAGCAGGCCGGTGGGCATCTGTTCCACGATGAACGTCGGGAACACCGCGTCGGTCGCGGGGAACGTCCGTCCGCCGAACGCCGACCACAGCCCGAGCCCGACCACGAGGAACAGCGTGAACTGGAGAAACACGACGATGCCGCTTCCGATCACCGCGCGCTGCGCATCGCGCAGCGACCGCGCAGAGAGCAGGCGTTGCACGATCAGCTGGTCGGCGCCGTGCGATGCCATCGCGAGGAACGCGCCGCCCACGAGGCCCGCCGGCAAGGTGTGCGGATTGTTGAGCGTGAATGAGAAGTCGAACATCTGCAGCTTGCCCGCGTCGCCGGCCGCCGAGAGGATCTCGCCCCATCCGCCGACCGTCGAGCGACCGAGCAGGTACACGGCCGCGACGCCGCCAAGCAGGTACACCGCCGCCTGGATCAGTTCCGTCCACACCACGGCGCGCATTCCACCGTAGTACGTGTACAGCACCGTGATGAAGCCGAGGCCGAGGATCGAAACCGGCATGAGGTACTCGCGCGGCATCACGGGGCCGATGATGAGCGCCACCGGGATCGCCGTCGCGAAGATCCGCACCGAATCCGCCAGCGCGCGCGTCGCCAGGAACGTGATTGCCGTGAACCGACGGGTCGTCGGACCGAAACGTGTCTCCAGCAGCGTGTACGCGGTGACCAGCTTTCCGTCGAAGTACCGCGGCAGCAGCACTGTCGCCACGACGATGCGCCCGAGGATGTATCCCGCGCAGATCTGCAGGAACCCGAGGTTGCCGAGGTAGGAGAGCCCGGGAATCGAGATGAACGTCAGTGCGCTGGTCTCGGTGGCGACCACCGACACCATCACGGCCCACCACGGGATGTCGCGGTCGGCGACGAAATAGGTCGTCGCGTCCCGCTGCTTCCGTCCGACCCAGAGGCCGAGCAGCGTCGTGCCGCCCAGGTACGCGATGACGACGGCGAGGTCGATCCAGCCGAACCTACTCGACAACGTACGCCTCCATTGCGAAGTACTCGGCGAGGCCGAGCCGGTCGAGGATGGCTGCGGTGTCCTTGTTGCGGGATTCGACGCGCTGCCAGAACTCGCGGTCATCCGCGCCGGGAAACGGTGCGGAGTCCTTCTGTGACTGGTGCTTGAAGATCGCCTGGATCTTGAGGCGCAGCTCTTCCTGCGACATCGGTACCAGCCACGTGGCTTCCGTGACCGGCCACTCCTGCCATGCCCCGCGGTAGAGCCAGAGTTCTGGCGTACGTGAAGCCGCGCGATCGGGCCACAGTTCCGCGACGGCGGCGTCGATCGCCGCCTTGCACATGCGGTGCGTCCCGTGCGGATCGCTCAAGTCTCCCGCGATGAAGATCAGGTGCGGCTGCTTCTCGGCGAGCAGTGCCTTCACAATCGCGACATCGGCGGCGCTGATCGGGTCTTTTCGCACCTTGCCGGTCTGGTAGAACGGCAAGTTCAGGAACGCCGCGTTCGCTGCGCCCAGTCCAAGCGTTTCGATTGCGCTGACGGCCTCGGCCTCACGGATGATGCGCTTCAGGTCCTGGATCTCAGGACTGTCCACATCACCGGCGTGCTTCGCGGCGAGGAAGTCGCGTGCCTTAGCCGAGAGCTCGCGCACGGCCACACCGCCGATTCCACGGTCGCTCGCGAGTCGCTCGAGCACATCGAGGTAGCGTCGAACGTCGTGATCGAAGACGGCGATATTGCCGCTCGTCATGTACGCGACGGTGATTTCGTTCTCGTTCAGGACCAGCTTGCGAAGCATGCCGCCCATCGAGATCACGTCGTCGTCCGGGTGCGGCGAAAACACCACGACCCGCCGTTGCGCCGGGAGCTTGCTGCGGCCCCGGATCCGCGCACCCAGGAGGTTGAAGATCTTGCCGTTCACAGCGCCCGGTGAGCCGTAGCGGGCAACGAGCGATGAGAGGTGATGGTCCGCGTAGTCGGCTTGCGTCAGCTTGAGGATGGCCTTCCCGGTTCGTTGGGACAGCCATGTCACGGCGCGCATGGCCAGCCCTGGCGTCCACGTGACCTCGTCGATCAGCCACGGCGTCGCAACGCGCGTCAGGTCCGCAGCCGCTGCGGAATCCAGGTAGCAGACGGCGTTGGGGTGCCGCTGCAAGAACGACGCCGCGACTTCCATCGTGACGTCGCCTTCGACGGCGCGGCGGATGATGCCGGCCTTGTGTTCGCCGGTCGCGAGGATCGCGATCTCGCGGGCCTCGAGGATCGTCGCGACTCCCATCGTCAGCGCTTCGCGCGGGACGTGCTCCTCGCCGAAGAAGTCGGCCGCGGCATCGCGGCGGGTCAGGTTGTCGAGGTAGACCAGGCGGGTGCGGCTGCCCACGCCGCTCCCGGGTTCGTTGAACCCGATGTGGCCGGTCTTGCCGATGCCGAGAATCTGGAAGTCGATGCCGCCGGCGGCGCGAATGGCCGCTTCATAGGCCGCGCACCCGGCTACAACGCGCTCGCGAGGAACCGCCCCGTTCGGGATGTGGATCTGCGCAGCCGGGATGTCCACGTGCGCGAACAGGTTGTCGTGCATGAACCGGTGGTACGCGTGGATGCTGTCCGGAGACATCGGCCAGTATTCGTCGAGATTGAACGTCACGACGTTGGCGAAGCTCAGCTCCTCCTCGCGGTGCAGCCGGATGAGTTCGCGGTACACGCCCACGGGCGTCGAGCCCGTGGCAAGGCCAAATACCACCTTGCGTCCGGCCTTGGCACGGTCCCGGATCAACGAGGCCATGCGGGCGGCGACGGTCTCTGCGAGGGCGTCGTGGCTGTCGGCGATCACGACGCGCATCCGCTCGGGCGCGACCGCCGCGTCCGGGATGCGAAGCGGCCCGCGCTCCGTCTCGGGATCGCGGGCCGTCGGCACGGTGGTGGCGGTCATCGGGAAGCGGCGATCGAAAAGCCGCGTGGTGCGACCTGCACTACGCGGTAAACGAGCTGCCGCACCCGCATCCGCCGGTCGCGTTCGGATTCTTGAACGTGAATCCCGAGCCCTGCATCGAGGACACAAAATCAATCGTGACGCCGCCCAGGTACTGCATGGAGAACGGGTCTACGAAGACATTGAACCCGTCCTGGGCGACGATCGTGTCGTCCTCAGCCGGCTTGTCCTCGATCACCAGGTTGTACTTGAATCCGGAGCAGCCGCCGGGCTGGACCGCGACACGCAGTCCCCCGGATTCAGGCGCGACGTTCTCCGCCGCCATAAACTTCCGGACTTCCACCGCTGCTGCGGCCGTCATCGTGACGCCGAGTTGTTCCTGACTCATCGTTCCCATGTCTGCCTCCTTGGGCCCGCCAACCCCATGCGGGCTAAGACCGTAAGATAACCGTGAACCGCCGAACCGTTCAAGGAATTCTCTCGTTTTTGGGGCTCGTCGCGCTCTGTGTGGCGCTCGGTGTCGCGACGTGGTCGGCCCTGGTGAGCCGTGCCACCGACCGCCCGGGCACGCGGTCGCGCCCCGAGCGCACCGGGCCGGATAGCGTGGCGTTCTTCTCGGTAACGGGCGAAGG
>VGVM01000116.1 GCA_016874035.1 Gemmatimonadota bacterium | reverse complement strand
CGCGCCGCTCGCCTCTTCCGCCTCCGCGCGGCAGTGATACTCGAGCACGCGCACCGTGTCCTTGTGGCGGTGCAGGGGCATCCGGATCGTCCACGGCCGCGTGAACACCTTCCCGTCCGTCATCGTCGCTTCGTACTGGATCGTGTCCGCGTCGAGCATCGTGTAGCGCTCGACCACCTGCAGCGCCTCGCTGTGGAAGTTGCCGGCCAGGTCGAACCACGTGCGGTCGTTGTGCTGCCGCACGTCCACGACGAGCGTGTCCCCGTCCCAGCGGCCGCGCGAGTCGCCCATCCAGAACTCGAGGCCGTCCGGCGGCTTGGAGTTGTTGGTGTAGATCAGCCGGAAGTTGAGCATCCACTCGAACGCGATGCCGATGACGTCCCGCGTCTGGAAGATCTGGAACGGGTAGTCCATGTACATGATCCGCGGCACGCCGGGCATGTAGCACTCGGCCAGCGGATCCGCGGTCGCGCGGGCGGCGAAGTTTTCACGCTTTTTCTGCGCGGCCCACGGCTGGTACGGGATCGGGCCGTCCACGACGACGCTGCGGCCGGGCGCCATGCCGTTGCGGGCGGCGTGGTCCTCGAGGTCGACCGCGGCACGGTTCCGGACCTGCCAGACGCCCTGGAAGTCGGGGCGGCCATCGGCCGTCCGCGGGATGGTGCGCGCCCCGGCGGGCGCCTGCGCGGCAACTGGGACCGCCGCGATCGCGGTCAGCAGCAGCGCCGCTGCCCCGCGGAGAAACAATGAAGCCATAATCACCTCGGAATGATCCGGCCCGGACCGGGCCGCACGCGGATTTCAGCATGCCGTCCTGTCAAATAGCAAGCAGGCGCGCGGCATGAGCGTTGCCTGAGCCATTGGCATGCAGAAGGTATTGTCCGCTTTCGTGGTCGCCCTGGTCGGCGCCACAGCACCTGCGTACGCCCAGGTCAGTGGACCGCTTCCCGTTCCGCACAACCAGACGGTATCGGCCAACCCGTTCGGGCTGGTCTTCGGCTGGTTCAACGCCGAGTACGAGCGCAAGCTCACGCCGGCGACGACGTGGGGGGTGTCGGGCTCGATGTTCGACTTCGATCTCTTCGAGTACCGGAACGGCAACGCGCTCCTGCGCTACTACCCGCAGGGCGCCGCGCTCAAGGGGTTCTTCCTCGGCGGCCGCGCGGGTGTCTACCACGTCGCGCATGACGACGACGATCCCGATGACGACGAGGCGACGTTCTTCGGGGCCGGGTTCGAGCTGGGCTACACGTGGCTGATGGGGCGCGACCAGCGCATCGGGGTCAGCCTCGGCGCCGGAGCCAATCGCCTCTTTGGCTCGGATCTGGACGGCGCCAGCCTGACGATTCCGACCGTGCGAATCGTGAACGTCGGCATCTCGTTCTGAGCCGGCCTGCGTGGCTTCACGCGCCAATGCTCAGGCCGGCCGTCATGCCACTCGCCACGTGCGAGACGGCCTCAGGCGCCACACACGCTCGAGGTCGCCCGCCGCGCATTAACGACCGTCCTCTCGGCACCGCAGGCGGCCCCGGGCCACCAGCGCCTGCAGCACCGTGGCGGATTGATCCGAGGGGATCCCGAAGAGCCGCCCGGCTTGTGCCACCGTCAGGCTCAAACCGGGCATCTCCTTGTACTACGTGATATAGACAAATAGATAGTTATGAAGTCAGTATTAGGTTTACGCTATATAATGAAACCGTCGTGGAGTGGCTGAACTACCATCACTTGCTCTATTTCTGGACCGTGGCCCGCGAGGGCGGCATCTCGAAGGCGGCGGAGAAGCTCCGCCTGTCACAGCCCACGATCAGCGCCCAGGTTCGCATGCTCGAGGAGGCCGTCGGCGAGCGCCTGTTCCAGCGCCAGGGCCGCACGCTGGTACTCACCGATACCGGGCGACTGGTCTACCGGTACGCCGATGAGATCTTCGTCATTGGCCGGGAGCTGACGGAGACGCTCCGTGGACGACCGACGGGGCGCCCGCTCCAGCTCACGGTCGGAGTCGCGAATGTGGTCCCGAAGCTGATCGTCTACAGGCTGCTGCAACCAGCGACGAAGGGGCCGGAGCCCGTCGATCTGGTTTGTCGGGAGGACAACGCGGAGCAGCTCGTGACGCAACTCGCGACGCACGCGCTCGACGTGGTGATCACTGACACGCCGGCGCCAGCCCATCTGCGCGTGAAGGTCTTCAGTCACCTCTTGGGTGAATCAGAGATCGCGTTCTTTGCGCCCGCGCCACAGGCCGCTCGACTGAAACGCCGTTTTCCCCGATCCCTGCACGACGCACCCCTGATGGTGCCCACCGTCAACACGGCGCTTCGGCGCTCGCTCGACGACTGGTTCGAGAGGGAACGCCTGCGCCCCCGCATCGTCGGCCAATTCGAAGACTCGGCGCTGATGAAAGTGTTCGGCCACAGCGCCGGGGCGGCGTTTCCCGCCCCCGCCGCGATCGAACGCGACGTGTGTCGCTTCTACGGCGTGCGCGTGATTGGACGGACGAGCGCCGTCCGCGAGCGGTACTATGCCATCTCCGCGGAACGCCGACTCAAACATCCGGGAGTCCTCGCCATCACGAGCGCAGCCCGCGACCAGCTGTTCACCTGACGCGGGCGGAGCCGACCCGCCTAACTCGAACGGCTCGGCGTGCGATCAGCGGTGCCAGTCTGATTAGACAAAACAAATCCATTCTCAAGAAACTTTCTATTTGTCTATATCATCCGTGCCCCCTAGGCTGTGCGGGAGGGCACAGATGGTCGCACCGGAACCGAGCGCTCGTCTCGCGAAGATACACGCACACGCGTTGGCGCGTGCGCTTGGCGTCAGGAACCGAGGCCTCATCCAGGTGGTGGGCAGCTTTGGATTCGATGCGACCTGCGCGCCGCTGGTGCCCTGGATTCCGGCGATCGAACTCGTATGGATGCTCGGCCTGACTGCCCGGGAGCGTGAATGGGTCCTGCGGCTCGTGTACGAGCGCCACGGTGTCTTGGGGCCCCGAGCAGAGGTCCTTCTCCATGAATGGGTCGCCAGGCGGCCCTCGAACGTCCTCATGGCGACGGGGCGGAGAGTGCTCCGCGCACAGCTGGCAACCCTGCCGCCGGAGGAACGACCGGCGCTCCGTGCCCGGATCATCGGACCCTGTGTCGCGCTGATCGTCGTGTCCGGACGGCTTCCCGGACATAGGACGGACCCGGTCGGTGCGTACGCGTGGCTTCTCGCACTCGCTGACAACCTGCTGTTGCCCCGCGATCGATCTCTCATGCCAGAAGGAGCGCTCTCATGAAGTGCCCGGACTGCGACGACACGCTGGCACTTTTCTGACCGCCAAGGCGTCGAGATCGACTTCTGCCCGGACTGTCGCGGCGTCTGGCTCGATCGCGGGGAACTGGACAAGCCGCTCGAACGCGAGGCCGCGCTCGTGAGTGGAGGCCCGCGCTCGCACGAGCACGGCCGATACCGCGGCGACGATGACGACGATGATCGCTATGGTGGACGACGGCGGTCGATCTGGCGCGAGCTGTTCGACTGAGAGCTGTGTCCGCTGAATAACCGGCGATGACGTCTGGATGCAACGAACGCTGGCAGCAGTGGCAGCGTTCGCGGCAGGGATGTGTTGATGATTTGGATCTGGGCTGGTTTCATTCTGTTCGTTCTGCTGATGCTGGCGCTGGACCTCGGCGTGTTTCACCGCAACGCCCACGTCGTCTCCATTCGGGAGGCGCTCGGCTGGTCGGCCGTCTGGATCGGTCTCGGGTTGGCCTTCAGTGTCTTCGTGTATTACGGCTACGAGTATCACTGGATGGGCCTCGGTCTCGCCGCGGATGCGGTCGATGGACAGGTCAACGACGGGGCGAGCGCCACCGTCAAGTACCTCACGGGCTACGTCATCGAGAAGTCGCTGAGCGTCGACAATGTCTTTGTCATCGCCATGATCTTCGCGTTCATGGCGGTCCCGCGCATCTACCAGCACCGCGTGCTGTTCTGGGGCATTCTGGGCGCACTCGTCATGCGCGGCGTCATGATTGGCGTCGGCGCGGAGCTCATCGCCCGCTACCACTGGATTCTCTACGTCTTTGGGGTCTTTCTCCTGGTCACCGCCGTGAAGATGCTGGTCATTCGGGAGCACAGCGATCCGGCACAGAACATCGTGGTGCGGGGGATCAAGAGATGGCTGCCGGTCACTGATCAGTTCCACGGCGAGCATTTCCTCGTTCGTGCGGGGTCAGCCCGGGCGCGGAAAGCGGCCGAACCTGGCGTCGCCGCCCTGCCCGATGCCGCGGCGGAGAGCGCCGTCCCAGGCACGTTGATGCTGACACCACTGGCGCTGGCGTTGATCTTGGTCGAAACGACCGACCTGATTTTTGCGGTGGACTCGATTCCTGCAATCTTTGCCATCACCGCCGACCCGTTTCTGGTCTTCACGAGTAACGTCTTCGCAATTCTGGGGCTGCGAAGCCTGTACTTCGCGTTGGCCGACATGATCGACAGGTTCCGCTTCCTGAAGGTATCGCTGGCGATGGTCCTGGCGATCGTCGGGCTGAAGATGCTCCTGGCGGAGCCACTGAAAGCGGTTCTCGGGCCGGGCTTCAACCTGTACCTTCTGCTCGTCGTCGCGATTGTCCTCGCCTTCGGCGTCATCGCCTCCTTCTGGACGGGGCCGGCGATCGAACCGGAGGACGCGCTCGAGAAGCCGCACGGACAGATGAAGGAGCCCCCCGCCGCCTGATCCGTCAGAGCGAGGCGGTTCGGACGAGGTCACCGCCGATCAGCGCACGAAAGCAGCACGGATGATCTCGCGTCATGTGTTCGGCTGACCGTAGCCGTCAACGGGGACCCCGCCGAACAGCGGCGGACCGAGCTGCGACTCCGCGAACCAGCCATCGATTCGGCGCGACTCAGGACTCGTGCGCGACCGTGACTAACCGTAGGCTGGACACGTCGCTATCTCGCCTGCGAGAAATCGCGGCACCCCCGCCAGACTGCCGGTATCCGGCTCGCACGACCGATTCGAACGTGCAGTTGCACCGCGGAACGAATTGCCGGCCAATCGGGCACAGCCATTGCTGTGGCACCCCTTGAACCGAGCCGGAGGTCGGAGGTGCCTCTCCCCGTGAACTGAGGGGAACCGTGCTCATAGGAGGCGATTCGGTGCCGACGGGGCCTGCGTCTGCTGGGAATACGATCCCGAAGGCGTGTCCGATCATCGAGGTGCGCGTCTCGGAACTCCGACAACTGTTCAATGCCATCGATCCGTCCCCCTTCCACGAGCGCGATCTCGATCTGGCGTTTCTCGGGTTGTCGATAGCGGTCGGCGACGCAGTCGCCAGTTATCTTCGGGAGAGCCATCTGTCGGGCGTATTGCGTGAAGGATTCCTGAGAGGCGGATGGGTGGCGATGTGGCGGCCTCTGGAAGTGTTTCCTCATGACTGGTGGCCGATGCGAGCGGAGGCTCGCCTCTTCGACCGTTTGAGCGCGATGCCCGTCAGGATC
>VGVM01000115.1 GCA_016874035.1 Gemmatimonadota bacterium | reverse complement strand
TATTCCACGAGCACCTACGCCGGCTGGAAGCCCGGCGTGGGCGCAGAGCCGGTGGGCGTCCAGCGAAAACGCGCGTCGTTCAAGGCCGCACTCGACGCCGGCGTCACGATCTGTGCGGGGAGCGACGTCGGCGTGTTCACGCACGGCACGCAGACGCTGGAACTCGAACTGATGGTGAACTACGGCATGACGCCGGTGCAGGCGCTGCGTTCGGCGACCAGCGCCAACGCAAAGCTCTTCGGGATGGAGGGCCGGATCGGCTCGGTGAAGGCCGGACTGCTGGCCGATCTCATCGCGGTGGACGGTGACCCGACCAGGGACATCACGCGCGCGCGGCGCGAGCATGTACGGTTTGTCATGAAGGGCGGCGTGCGGGTGCGGTAGCCAGTGATGAACCGGCGTTCATTCCTCGTAGGTTCCGTCGCTGCGCTGGCGGCCGCGCAACGGCTCCCCGCGATGGCTTCGCCGGCATTCGTGTTCGCCCGACTTCGCTACTCCTCCGGCGACTGGGACTACAACCCGAAGGTCGCGGCGAACGTGCTCGACACGCTGCAGCAGTACACGACGATCCCGGTGCATGGCCAGGAAGTCGTCGTCGCGGCCGACTCGTCGGACCTGCCGGCGTTTCCGTTCCTGTTCATGACCGGCCACAAGCTCGTGCGGTTCAGCGCTCGCGAACGGGAGGGGCTTATCCGATTCGTCCGCTCGGGCGGGTTCCTGTTCGCCGACGACTGCAACCATGACGTGAACGGCCTGTTTTCGCTGAGCTTCACGGCCGAGATGCAGCGCGCGTTCCCGGGCCCGCGGACGCTGGCCAAGGTCGCGAAGGACCACGAAGTGTACCGGTCGTTCTTCACCTTCGACGGCCCACCCCGCACGACGCACGAGCTGAACGGCTGGGGCGACAACGTGGTGCACGACTACGTGCGTGGCATCGAGCATGCCGGCCGGCTCGGTGTCGTGCTCACGAACCAGGACTACGGCTGCGAATGGGATTACTCGTGGCGAAACAAGCGGTTTCGTACGCGCGACAACACGAAGTTCGCGGTCAACCTCGCCGTGTACGCGATGACGTAAGGTACGCGCCGGGCGGGGCGCGCCGAATCAGACCGCGAAGTCCAGCCCTACCTGCACCCGATCGCCAACCGTCTTTGCTCGACGCACGGCCCGCGGCACGGGCAGCAGTGTCCGGCCCGATTTCTCGCGCCACACGCTCGTCTTCCACTCCTTGCCGTCCACCTGCGCGGTGACCGGCGAGCGACCCCAGCCGACGGTCGCGGATGGTGCGTATTTCCTGGGAACGTCCACGAAGTGCCACCCGCCCTTCCCCGGGTAGCGCCAGAGCTTCGCGTTGAACGCCACGCGAACGCCACGCGATCCCCCCGGGGCCACTACTTCGGCGCGCGGAGCCGCGCCTTCGAGGCTTCGAACGCCTTCGCGACGATTCCCGCGCGATACTCCGCCAGCTTGCGACCGATCTCCTGCACGTTGGCCGGATTCTTCAGGTCCACGCCGTGCAGCGAGAACTTCCCGGCCGCGATGCGCTCGGCGGCCCGGATGTGCCGGGGATCCTGCACGGCAATCTGCGCCTCGTAGTAGATGTCGTCGTGCATTCCGTTGCGCGTGTCCACGCGCGCGTCGCGCTGCCGCCCGGGCGTCGAGTCCACCTGGGTGATCCCCAGCGTCTTGAGAAAGTCGTAGCTCCAGCGGTCCTCGTCGTAGTACTCCCGCAGGAAATGCACGCGCGCGTTTTCGTTGGCCCAGCGCGCGTTGAGCGTGTCGGCGACCGCTTGCATCCCCGCCTGGTTCCCGCCGGAGTCGCCGATCAGGATGATGTCGGTGAACCCGTGGGCCTTGTACGACCGCGCGATGTCCGTGAGGAGCGCGACGAACGTCGCGGTTTCGACCGAGATCGTCCCCGGGTACACCATGTGCCCCGACGTCGTGGGCTCGATGCGCCCCTCAGGAACGAACTTCACGATCGGCGCGAGCAGCGCACCCGGGATCGCCCGGGCGATCTCGGGCATCACCGTGGCAAGCACGAAGTTGTGCTTGCCGCCCGCGACATACGGGCCGTTCTGCTCGACGCCGCCGGTCCCGATGATGATGGTTGTCTTGCCCGCGCGGACCTGGTCGCGGACTTCCATCCACGTGAGCTCCTCGGTCCAGGGGCTCGTGCCGGCCGCGATCGGTCGCGGCAGGTCGAGCGCTGGGTTCGGCGCCGCGGCGCCACGTCCGCCGCGGCCTTGCGCCTCCGACGTCGTGGCAAGGGTCATCACGAACACGAGTCCTGCGCTGGCGACGGCAAGGCGACGCATGGCTTGTCTCTCCTGGTGAAACTCCGAGCGCCGAGTCAATGACCGGCCGGAGGGTGTGAACCTACTCGACTTTCTTCTCGCCCGAGGCGAACACGGCGTAAAACGCCGCTCCCGCGAGACTCACGGCTACCGTCAGGAGGAGCGGTGCGGTGAACGAGCCCGTTCGGTCCACCAGCCACCCGGTAATGGCCACGCCGAAGATGCCTGGCATGGTGCCCATCGTATTGCTGATCCCCCAGACAACATCGGCGTATCGTGGTGCGACGTCAAACGGATTCGCGCCGAAGCCCGAGAGGCAGAACGCGAGCGTCCCGCACGCGCCAAACATCAAGGCGGTTCCCGCAGCGGCGCTCGGTGCCAGCGGAAGCAGCCCAAGAAAAAGCGAAGCGCCCAGGAGGGCGGTGAGCTGCATCTGTTTCCGGACGGACGTCCGCGACCGGCCGCGCGCCATGAGGCGATCGGCCCAGACGCCTCCGACGTTTGCCATCACGAAATACGCGGCCCAGGGCGCGGCCGAGAGGATGCCCGCATTCGCCAGCGAGACACCGAAGGCGCTCTTGAAGTAGCTGGGAAGCCAGGCGAGCAGGACATAGAGCGACCAGTTGCTGCAGAAATGCGCCACCACAATGGCCCAGACCGCAGGCGTCGAAACGAGCTTGCCCCAAGGGATCGCGCGTGGAGCAGCCGAGCCCGGCTCCGCGGGGAGGTCCGGCGAGCGCCCTTCCCGCACGCGGGTGAACCAGTACCACGCCCAGACCAGCCCGAGTGCACCGAACACATAGAACGGTACCGGCCAGCCGTAATCGCGCACCATCCAGCCGGTGAGCGGAAGCGATACCATCGTCCCGAGCGAGAGCCCGCTCGAGAACAGCGCCACGGCGCGTGAACGATGCTCGACCGGCACCCACCGGCCGACCATGTTGATTGACGCCGGAAACACGGCCGCCTCACCGAGCCCGAGCGCGATCCGCGCCGTGATGAGCATGGCGAGCGACAGGGTCGCGGCCGGCGGGGTCAGCGCCGTGAAGAGCGACCACCAGAGCACCGCGACCCCAAGCACGATCCGTCCGCCAAAACGATTGGCGAGCGCGCCGCTCACGGCCATCAGTGCGACGTAACCGACAAAGAACGCGGACAGCACGTAGCCCTTCGTGGTCTCGGTCCATCCGAACTGCTCCTGCATCGGGATGGCGGCGACCGAGATGTTCGTGCGGTCGATGTAGGAGATGAACACGGCGGCTCCGCACAGCAGCACGACGGTGTGCCACGCGAGCCAGCGGCGGGGTTCCGGCATCGGGAGAAGTTGCTCGCCGGACCCGCCGCTGGCCAGCCGAGCCACCCCCTACGGGCAACCGAACTCGCCCTTGGGCCGGTAGATTTCGTGCTGTACAAGCCCACATCGCCATGACTCCCACGATGACCGCACCCGCCCTCCGCGCAACGGACCTCGAAGCGCACTGGATGCCCTTCACGCCGAACAAGGCGTTCAAGCAGGCCCCGCGCCTGCTGACGTCGGCGAAGGGGGTTCACTACACCAATGCCGATGGCCAGCAGGTGCTCGACGGCGCCTCGGGGCTCTGGTGCGTGAACGCAGGGCACGGCCGCGAGGAGATCGTGCAGGCCATGGCCGACGCCGCGCGGACGCTGGATTACGCTCCGGGCGGCTTTCAACTCGGCCATCCGCTCGGCTTTGAGGCCGCCAAGCGCGTTGCGGCACTCGCGCCCGGCGACCTCGACCACGTGTTCTTCACGAACTCGGGTTCGGAATCCGTGGACACGGCCCTTAAGATCGCGCTGGCCTATTGGCAGTCGGTCGGGCAGCCCGAGCGGGTACGATTCGTGGGACGCCTGAAGGGCTACCACGGTGTCGGATTCGGCGGGATTTCCGTCGGCGGGATCGAGCCGAACCGGAGGGCCTATGCCCGCCAGCTGCTCCCGCACGTGGATCACCTGCCGCACACGCATGAGCTGGCCGAGAACTGGTTCTCGCGCGGGCAGCCGGCGCACGGCGCGCACCTCGCGGACGCGCTCGAGGCCGTCATTGCCAAGCACGGCGGCGGTACGATCGCCGCGGTGATCGTCGAGCCGGTCTCGGGCTCCGCGGGCGTGCTGGTTCCGCCCGTCGGCTACCTCGAGCGGCTCCGCGCCATCTGCGACGCCCACGGCATCTTGTTGATCTTCGACGAGGTGATCACGGGGTTCGGTCGCGTGGGCACGACCTTCGCCGCGGAGCGCTTCGGCGTGACGCCGGACCTGATGACGATCGCGAAGGGACTGACCAACGGTACGGTGCCCATGGGCGCGGTGATCGCCAGAGGGAAGATCTACGAAGCCGTGGTCAATGCCGCAGCGAGCGGCATCGAGTTCTTCCACGGGTACACGTACTCCGCGCACCCGATGGCGTGTGCCGCGGCCATCGCGACGATGGACATCCACGCGCGGGAAGGGCTCGCCGCGCGCTCGCGCGCGACCGAGGGGCACTTCGAGCAGGCGATTCACTCGCTGCGCGGCTTTCCCAACGTCCGCGACGTGCGGAACTTCGGGTTGATGGGCGCCGTCGAGCTGGAGCCGCGCGAAGGCAAGCCCGGCGCACGCGGGCTCGATGTGCACATTGACTGCTTCTGGAAGGGGGCGCTGGTGAGGATCACGGGCGACACCCTGGCGATCGCGCCCCCGCTGGTCATCTCGAGGGAACAGATTGACCAACTCGTGGATATCCTTGGCGCGGCGATCAAGCGCGCGGCGTAGCGGAGGCAGTGGCTGGATCCCTCGCGGCCGCCGCCTTCCCGACGACTTCCCTTCACCTTCCCGAACCACACCACGGCGAATGACGAACTTTCGACGCATCCTGACCCCGAGCGCGGCACTTTTCGTGGCATTCGGTTCATCCGTGACGGCCGCAGCCCAGGACGGCACGATCGTATATCGGCTCGGCTCCGATACCGTTGCGATCGAGCAGTTCACGCGATCGGCAAGCCGGATGAGCGGTGAGATGGTCACGCGAAGCGGCGCTGCCGTGGCCCGGTGGTACTACGACCTGACGATGGCGGCGGGTCGCGTGACGGCAGCGACGGTGAAGCGCATGCAAGGGGACGGCTCCGCGGTCCCCAACGCGGCCAGCGAGTACCGATTCGCGTTTCGCGCCGACTCCGCGATCCGAACGACCGTGTTCGCGGACAGCCAGCAGGTGCGGGCGTTTGCCACGG
>VGVM01000114.1 GCA_016874035.1 Gemmatimonadota bacterium | reverse complement strand
GCCGCCGCCTGGACCACCCCGGCCGCCACGGCCACCGCCGCCGCGTCCCGAGCGGGCGCTGCCGCCGCCGCGTGGCGCTTCTGTCGTCGTAGCAGGCGTCGCGTCAGCGCTCGCCTGCGTCTCTTCCTGGTTTGCCATTAGAACTCCAGCCCGCCTTCGCGGGCGCCATCGGCCACGGCCTTCACGCGCCCGTGGTACCGGTATCCGGCGCGGTCGAACACGACCTTCGTGATCCCCGCCGCCTTGGCCTTCTCCGCCACCAGCTTGCCAACCGCGGTGGACTTCTCCGACTTCTTCCCGCTCAGTCCGTTGTCCGACACCGTCAACACCGTACGGCGCGCGGCGTCGTCAACGATCTGGGCATAGATGTGCTTGTCCGAGCGGAAGACGACCAAGCGCGGCCGCCCGGCCGTGCCCGCCACCTTCGCCCGCACGCGACGATGCCGGCGGTCACGCAGCCCGGCTCGTGTCGAGGGTACTCGCAATCCTGGCATTACTTCGCTCCCGCCTTGCCGGCCTTCCGGCGAATCACTTCGCCGGCGTACTTGATGCCCTTGCCCTTGTATGGCTCGGGCGGACGCAGCGACCGGATCTCCGCCGCCACCTGCCCGACCACTTCCTTGTCCGCCCCTTCAATGATCACCTGCGTCGGCTGCGGAGCCGTCAGCTTGATCCCCGCCGGCGCCCGGTACTCGATCGGGTGCGAAAGCCCCAACGCGAGCATCAGGCCGTATGGCTTCGGCTCGGCCTTGTAGCCGACCCCGTTGATCTCGAGCTGCTTCTGGTAACCCTTCGTCACGCCCTCGACCATGTTGGCGATCAGCGTGCGCGACAGGCCGTGCAGCGCCTTGTGACGCGACTCGTCCGACGGACGCGTCACCGTCAACTGCTCACCCTCGATCTTCACGCCGAGGTCCGCGTGCAACGCGCGCTTGAGCTCACCCTTCGGTCCCTTGACCGTGACCGTGTGGCCGCTCACCGACACCGTGACGCCCTTCGGGATGCCGACCGGGACTTTTCCAATTCGCGACATGTTCGCCTCCTACCAGATCACGGCGAGCAACTCGCCGCCGGTACGCTGCGCCCGTGCCTCGCGATCGGTCATCAGCCCCTTGCTCGTGGACAGGATCGCCACGCCGAGGCCGTTCCGGATGCGCGGAATCTCCGAGACCGCGACGTACTTCCGCAGCCCGGGACTCGACACGCGCTTCAGCTCGCGGATCACCGGATGCCCGCCGTGTGCGTACTTCAGCACGACGCGCAGCAGCGGACGCCCGGACTCGACGGGCACGGTGCGGTAATCCTGGATGAAGTTGTTCTCCTTCAGCAGGCGCGCGATTTCAACCTTCAACTTGGAGGCCGGGATGTCCACGCGACGGTGCTTCGATCCGCAGGCATTGCGGATCCGCGTCAACATGTCGGCTACGGGATCTGTGAGACTCATGACACTCTCGTGAAACGGGTTCTATGGTTTCCGTGGGACCACCCCGCCGGACTTCTAGAAATCCCTTATGGACGACAAGAACTCGCCAACTCGCACCTACTACCCACTACCTATTACCTACTACCTCTCCCTCACCAACTCGCCTTGCGCACGCCGGGGATCAGCCCCTGCAGTGCCATCTCGCGGAACGCCATGCGCGAAAGCCCGAACTCGCGAAGGTTGCCGCGCGACCGCCCCGTCATCGAGCAGCGGTGACGCACGCGCTCCCGGGCCGAGTTCCGCGGCAGCTTCGCGAGGGCGACCTGCGCCGCCATCCGCTCCTCCACCGTGGACTTCGGGCTCTGGACCACTGCCTTGAGCGCCTTCCGCTTGGCCGCATACCGGGCCACCAGCTTCTTGCGCCGTTCGTTTTTTTCAATGCTGCTCGTCTTGGCCATCTCTCAGCTCTCGTCGTGAGGGCACCCAATACCTACTACCTACTATCGACTACCTACTATCCACTACCTACTATCTATTGCACCACAATCGGCTTGTCCTCGCCGCGGAACGGCATGCCCAGTTCACGCAGCAGCGCCATCGCCTGGTCGTCCTTCGTCGCCGTCGTCACGAAGGTGATGTCCATCCCGTGGATCTGGTCAACTTGATCGTAGTTGATCTCCGGGAAGATCATCTGCTCCTTGATGCCGATGCTGTAGTTCCCGCGACCGTCGAACGAGCGCGTGGACAAGCCGCGGAAATCGCGAATCCGGGGCACGGCGACCGTGATGAACCGGTCGAGGAACTCCCACATCCGCGCGCCACGCAGCGTCACCGCCGCGCCGATCTCCTGGCCCTGCCGCAGCGCGAAGTTCGCGATCGACTTCTTCGCCTTCTTCCGCACCGGGCGCTGCCCCGTGATGATACCCAACTCCTCCACCACCGAATCCAGCAGCTTCGGCTGCTTGATCGCCTCGCCCAGCCCCACGTTCAGCACGATCTTCTCGAGGTTGGGGATCTGGTGCGGGTTCTTCAAGTCGAACTGCTTCGTCAGCGCCGTGCGCACCGTCTTGTTGTAGTGAATGCGCAGGCGCGCCGGGGGCACCGGCAAGCCAACGCCGGCGTGCTCGCGCGGCGCCGCGGCGGCCTTGTCCTTCTTGCCGCCCTTCTGGGCCTTCGCCGCCTTGTCGCCTTTCGGCGCGGCCGGCTTGTCGGCCTTCTTTTCCTGTTTCTCGTCTGCCATCGTCAGGTCCTGTAGTCGGTCAGGCGTTTACTTGCTCGCCTTGCGCGGGATCGCATCGCCGCTCTCGGCGCTGATCCGCTCCTTCGTGCCATCAGCGTCCACGCGTGTGCGCACGCGCGTCGGCTTTCCGGACTTCGGGTCGAGCAACATCACGTTCGAAGCATGCACGGGCGCCGGCATGTCCATGATCTGCGACTGCTCCTCCGCCCGGCGCGCCTTGCGGTGCTTCTTCACGATGTTGACGCCCTCGATCTTCACGCGCCCCGTCTTGGGATACACGCGGATGATCTTCCCTTCCTTCCCCTTGTCGTCGCCACGCACCACACGCACGAGGTCGCCCTTCCCCACGTGCATCGGCGCGCGTTCGGCGTTGATCTGGTGCCGGGTGCGCGAGCGAATGCCGGCGCGCTTCCGGAACGTCAGGATACGCATGCTAGATCACCTCGGGGGCCAGCGACACGATCTTCATGTACTTCTTGTCGCGCAGCTCGCGGGCCACCGGCCCGAAGATGCGCGTCGCGCGCGGCTCGCCCTGCTCGTTGATGATGACCACGGCGTTTTCGTCGAACCGGATGTACGTCCCGTCCTTCCGCCGCGTCTCCTTCACGGTGCGCACCACCACGGCGCGCGCCACTTCCGACTTCTTCACGGTGCCGTTCGGCAGCGCGTCCTTCACCGCGACGATCACCACATCGCCGATGTTGGCGTATCGCCGCCGCGTACCGCCGAGCACGCGGATCACCAGCGCGCGCTTCGCGCCGCTGTTATCCGCCACTCGGACCATGGATTCCTGCTGGATCATCGGATGGTTCTCCTCTCCCTACTTCGCCCGCTCGACGATCTCGACCACGCGCCACCGCTTGTCCTTCGACAGGGGACGCGTCTCCATGATGCGGACGGTATCGCCCGCCTTCGCGGAGTTCTGTTCGTCATGCGCTTTGAGGTGCGTGGTGCGCGTCACCATCTTCCCGTACACCGGGTGCGGCACGCGCCGCTCGATGGCGACCACCACGGTCTTCTGCATCTTGTCGCTCTTGACGACGCCCACGCGCACCTTGCGCGCACTGCGCACCGGCACCGTCGTCGTGTTGGCCTGGTCCGTCATTGCTTACTTCCCTCCCGAGCGCGCCGCGGCGCCGGATTTTTCGCGTTGCACAGTCTTGAGCCGCGCAAGGTCGCGACGGATCACGCGCAGGCGCAGCGGATCGTCCAGCGGCTGCGTGCCGCTGCGAAACCGAAGGTTGAAGCGCTCGCGCTCCAGCTCCGCAATGCGCGCCGCCACGTCGTCCGCCGACATCTCCCGAATCTCTGTCGCCTTCATTCGGTGTGCGCCTCCTCGCGCGCCACGAACTTCGTCCGAATCCCGATCTTCGCCGCCGCCAGGTTCATCGCCCGCTCCGCCAGCGCCTTCTCGACGCCTTCGATCTCGAACATCACGCGACCCGGCTTGACCACGGCGACCCAAAGCTCCGGCGATCCCTTGCCCTTGCCCATGCGGGTCTCCGCCGGCTTCTTCGTCACCGGCTTGTCGGGGAACACGCGGATCCAGACCTTGCCGCCACGCTTGATATGACGCGTCAGCGCCACACGCGCGGCTTCGATCTGGCGCGCCGTGACCCAACCCGGCTCGAGTGCCTGCAGGCCGTAATGGCCGAACGACACTTCCGAACCACGGGTCGCGATGCCCTTCATGCGACCCTTGAACATCTTGCGGAACTTTACGCGCTTCGGTGCTAGCATGGCTTACGAGCCCGTCGAATAAGTCTTGCCGCGCCGGTCTTCCACGACTTCACCCTTGAAGATCCAGACCTTCACGCCGATCGTGCCGAACGTCGTCTTCGCGGTGCTCGTCGCGTAGTCAATGTCCGCACGCAGCGTGTGGAGCGGCACACGTCCCTCGTGGTAGCCCTCGACGCGCGCGATTTCCGCGCCACCGAGCCGGCCACCACACTTCACCTTGATCCCGCCGGCGCCCATCCGCATCGCCGCCTGGACCGCCTTCTTCATGGCGCGCCGGAACGAGATGCGCTGCGCCAGCTGGGCGGCAATGTTGTCCGCTACGAGCTGCGCCTCGATCTCCGGCCGCTTGATCTCGTTCACGTTGACGCCGACTTCCTTGCCGGTCAGCTGCTGGAGCTCGTTTTTCAGCTCCTCGACGCTCTGGCCCTTCTTGCCGATCACCACGCCGGGCCGACCGGTGTGGATCGTCACGACGACCTTGCCCGGCTTGCGCTCGATCACGACGTCCGAGATCGCCGCGCCGCCAAGCCGCGCCTTCAGGTACTTCCGCAGCAACTCGTCTTCCTTGAGCAGCGCGGGGAATTCCTTCTTCGTGGCGTGCCACTTCGAGCGCCAGTCCTTCGAGACGCCGAGGCGGAAGCCGATCGGATTCGTTTTCTGTCCCATTAGCGACCCTTCCCTCGCTTCGAGCTCCGGTCGGCCACGATGATCTCCACGTGACTCGTCCGCTTCTTGATCGGCGTCGCACGACCCATCGCCGCCGGCATGAACCGCTTCAGTTTCGGCCCTTCGTTGATGATCGCCTTCGCGATGAACAGGTCGTCCATGTCGAGCGACTCGTTGCCGGCGCGGGCAGCCTGCTCCGCGTTCGCCACCGCGCTCTTGAGGACCTTCTCGATCTGCTTCGCCGCATGCTTCTTGCTGAACTTCAGGAGCGCAAACGCGTCGTTCACGCGCTTGCCACGCACCTGGTCAATGACGAGGCGCATCTTGTAGGGCGACTGCCTTGTCGTCCGCTGGATCGCGCGCGATTCGGCCATCGGTTACTTCCCCCCCTTCGCGGCCGGAGCCGGCTTTGCCTTTGCGTCCGCCGCCGCCGGCGCCGCCGCCGGCGCCGCCGCCGGCGCCGCCGCCGGTG
>VGVM01000113.1 GCA_016874035.1 Gemmatimonadota bacterium | reverse complement strand
GGAAGCGGCGCTGGCCGCACAAGGAATTCGGTTGCCCAGCTCAATGCATATCGACCAGGGCGGCAATCTCAACCAAAAGAACCGCACCGGGCGCAACGTCGCCATCGGGGCCGGTGTCACGCTCGCGACCTTGGCGACGATGGGCGCGGCGGGTGTCGGTCCGATGGCGGGAATGTTCGGCGGTGGTGGCGCGGCTGGTGGTGGCGCGACCTTGACCGGCGCGCTCGCGCCAGCGGCACCATGGGCCCCGTTCGCGGCGGCTCCGGCCACCGTGGCACCGATTGCCGGCGCTGGGGCCGGCGCTGGGGCGCTCGCGGCGAGTGCGACGGCGATGCCGTGGGCGCCGTTTACGGCGGGCGTGACACCGGGCGTGGGCGGCTCGATGGCGGCGGGCGGCGCGGGGACCGCGAACCTCGTGCGGAACACCGTGGCACCGTCTGCCGGACGCTGGATTGGTCGCGGCGACAACGCGACCAACCTAATCTCGACCGGGGCGGGATTGTTTACAACCTACATGGGCAATCGCGCGCGCAGCCGCGGCGAAGACCTGGCGCTGGCCGAGAACACGCGGCAGTTCGATGCCACGCAAGCGTTCCTGCGCGAAGAAGCGCAGCGCCGGCGTGAGGAGTTTGACCGCACAGAAGCCGAAAAGAAACGCCAGTGGGACGCGGAGCAATCCGAAAAGCGGCGGATTGAAAACGAACAAAACATGCGGCGTGAGCCCTACCGCCAGGCGGGACGCACGTCCCTTGCGAGCCTGATGAACTGGTCGCGGCCGGCAAGCGTGGCGTATCAACCTTCGTTTACGTACCGACCGTAGAGGTGACGTAATGGCGGCACGCGAAATTTACAACCCGGAGACGGGGCAATACGAAGTGATTGACGACTATGGATACGAAGTGATTGACGACTATGGAACGGGGATGCTGCCGCCCGAGCCCTTGCCACCGGCCCCGCCACCGGCCCCCTCACCGGCCCCGTCACCGTCTGGACCGCCGGTCAACAACCCCCCTGGTTATCAGGACTTAGACTACTGGGCCGCGCGCGGCGTGTTCCCGAACGAAATTTTCAATGCCGCCGGTCAACTGAACCCGTTCTGGTTTAGGACCGCGAGAGGCTACGAATATATTTTGCCAGCGGTTGCGACACCGTCCACGCCTGGCACCAAAACGCCTGAGCAGATCGAACAAGAAGGCCGCGAATACGACCGTATTAATAACCTCGTGGGCGGCTACATGCGCGACGGGAAATGGGTTAATGGATCGCCGCGTGGTGGGGGCGGTGGCGGCGTTGGTGGCGGCGGCGGTGGTGTGGGAAGTGGCGGTGGTGTGGGAAGTGGCGGCGGCGGTGGAAGAGCGCCAGCGTTCCAGGGGTCGTCGGAATTCCCGCAGTTCGTCAGTGAGCGGTTGGTGGCACCCGCACCGTTTGAAACGGAACGGTTTGTGGCGCCGGCACCGTATGTGCCCGAATACCTTGAACCGGTGCCGGACTTTACTTACCCGGCGTTTGAGGCGGGCGCACCGTTTACCGCGCCTGATCCGGCCAGTATTTACAACGACCCCAGCTACGCGTGGCGCTACAACGAGGGCCAGCGTGCAATTGAACGCTCGCGTGCCGCACGCGGCATTCTCACCGGCGCGCCGACGTTAAAAGCGTTGCAGAAATATGGACAAGGGATGGCCACCCAGGAGTATGCCAACGTGTACGGGCGTGCGGCTGACGCGTACGACCGCAATCTTTCGGCGCGCCTCAATGCGTGGACCTCAAATCGCAACAACGCGTTCGACGCGTAC
The DNA here is from genome assembly GCA_016874035.1 of Gemmatimonadota bacterium. Classification (GTDB taxonomy): domain Bacteria; phylum Gemmatimonadota; class Gemmatimonadetes; order Gemmatimonadales; family Gemmatimonadaceae; genus Fen-1231. The sequence continues at coordinate 3,887 of VGVM01000113.1, read as the reverse complement.
AGAACCAACTGGGACGTCAAGTCAGGCGCGTACGACCGGAACCAGCAAAACAGGCTGGCCGCGTTCGACCGCAATTATCGCTCGCAAACGGATGCGTACGACCGCAATTTGCAAGCGCAAATGGCCGCGTACGACCGGAACTATCGCTCGGCGATTGACGTGTTTGATCGCAATCAGCAAGCCCGGCAGTTGGAGTTTGCGCCGCGTCAGCGGTGGGCCGAGTTGCAGTTTGGTCGCGACTGGGATCTGTACAAATACCAAAACGACGACGCGTTCAGATGGGCAGACCTTGACGCGCGCATCAAGCAAAATATTCTTGACGCGGGGGCACGACTTACATGATTTCTGAAGCCACCGTCATTCCTTACGCGCGGTCGATGTACGACAACAGCGACTACGTGTCCACGATGGCCAACCTGATGCGTCAGGCGTCAGCAGATCGCATGGCGCTACTCACGCGGCGTGGAGATCGGGCGGCGGACGCGTGGCAGCAAGCCGGCAATATCACGATGAAGTCGATGGCAGGTTTTGCCGACAGCCGCGCGATGGAGCGCGAGCTGGCGTGGCGTGAACAGCAGCGTCAGGATGCCCTCGCGCGTGAACGTGAGGAGATGGCCCTGCGCCGGCAGGAAATGTCCGACCGCGCAGACGAGCGCCGGCTGGACCGCGAGCGCTATCAGCGCCAGGAAGACCGCCAGACCCGTCAGGACTTCGAGGCCACCGCCGACAAAGCGGCCGACCGGGTGCGTGTGGGCGCGCGGATCACGCCCGAGGCGTTCGCGCAGACGTATCTCCACCCTGATGGCCGGCCCACGTCGGCAGCGGAGAGCTTCGAGACGGCGGCGCCGGACTACGGCTACGGCGTGTGGGCGCCGGAGTTCTCCGACCCCAAGGCGCAGCCGTGGGGCTTCGAGCGCGTGCCGTCGCAGGCGGAGTGGGTGCAGCAAGAGAACCTCGACCGGATGCGTGAATCGACTGAAGCGACCATCGCGAATATGGCCTACGACAACAGGCGGCAAGCTGAGCGTGATCGCAACAGGACGGCCTATGAAAACGCGTCGTTGGACCTCAGGCGAGCCGCGAATGAGCAGGCCAAGCTCCCTGAGCAGGCACCAGCGCCGCTGTCTGGCGACTCGCAGGACATCATGGGCCACACAGGGCTGTCCTACAACGCGTTCCTGACGCTCACGGGGAAGATGGCGTCCCTGCCGCGTGACCGGGCCACGCGGACGGCCGCGTCGAACGAGGTGCAGGCGTGGGCGCGGTCGCGTGGTGTGGACATCTCGACCCTCATGTCGCAATTCAAGGCGATCAACGAGACGCTCGAAGCCAACATCACGCGTCGCAACAACGTGCTCTCGGTGCAGGACGAGCTGGTCGGCGACATCGCCAACCTGAAGACTGCGGCCGAGAACGCCAACCTCACCGATGCGCGCGCCGCGAACGTGGCGGTGCTCTGGGCGCGTGGCGAGCTGAACAGCCCGGAAGCGGCCGACTACGCGTTCGCGCTCAACGCGTTCGCCAACGACCTCGCGCGCTACAACGCCGCCTCGACGGGACGCGCGCCGCTGGCCGAAGACTTGGCCGACGCGAAGCGCATCATCCAGAACGGCATGGCGCTGGGGAGCCTCGCCGGCTTTGAAAACTCGCTCAACCGGTCGGTCGGCAACATGAACGAGGTGCTGGAGCGCGCCATCGACCGCAGCAGGAAAGACCTGTGGACTGTGTTCGGCGTGGGCGACAAATACAAGTCGACGCTGAAGCCGAAGCCGACGCCAAAGAGCGACTTCGACCGGGAAGACGAGAAGTAGCCATGGGTCAACAGCAGGACAAGGTCTGGATGCGGTCGCGGAGCGGCGAGGTGCGCGAAGTGTCCCGCGCGAACGTGGACTACTACCGCAAGGAAAAGGGCGCGGTGGTCGTGGGCCCTCCGCAGACCCTCGGCACGATGACGGAACGCGCGACCCGCTCGATCAACCCGGTCGAGTTCGCGCGTGGTATGCGTGATGTCGCGCTGCACCCAGTCGCGACGGCGTCAGGTCTTGCCTCGTTGCCGGGCGAGCTGGCCACGCAAGCCTACCAGGACTTCCGGCAAGGCAATTACCTGCGCGGCGCGCGCAAAGCTTTCACGGCTGCGCTCCCAATTGCGGGTGGCGTGGTGGGTGCCGTTGCTGGCGCACCCGGTGGTCCGCCGGGCATGGTTGCGGGGGGCCTGACGGGTTACGCCGGCGGCAGTGGACTCGCAGCCGGTCTGAATGAAGGCATAGACGAGTATGAGCAGCGCAACTGGGCCACCGGGACCGGCGCCCTCATCGACGCCAGCGTGCAGGGTTTACTGGGTGGTCGCGCGGCGCGCTCGCGCGCTTCCGTGCCCCCGCCGCCGACGACGCGGGAGGCGCAACTCGCGCAGTGGGGGCTCCGTGAGGGTATTCCGGTTGACCCGCCCTCAACCTCAGCGAACCGTTTGGGGCGTGTGGCGCAGCAACTTTCAGAGCATTCGTCCATCCCGGGCTCTCTGATTGCGACGAAAGCAAAGCAGGCGCGCCAGCAGGGACTCGCGACCGTCGGCGAGCGGTTAGCTTCGAAGGTGTCGCAGTCCGCCGAAACGCCGGAGACTGCTGGCGCGGCGGTGCGCGCCGGCGTCGAGGGCAAGATTCGCGAATTCAAGGCCGCTGCCGACCAGCATTATGGGGTGCTCGACAAGATTGTGCAGGACGTCGAGCGGTCGGGCGTGGAGACATGGCGTCTTCAGGTAGACCTGCGTGGGGCGCGCGCCGCGCTCGCGCCGCGCCTTTACGAGTTACAGCGCAAAAAGGAGCTCAGTGGACTATTAATGGGCCGTGAGGGTCAGATTGCGTTTGTGCTCGACAAATTAGTGAACGGTCCAGATTTTGCCCACATCATTAGCGTAGATGCGGCCCTCGGCGACCTGAAGGCAATGGCGCGCGGTGCGGAGATGTCTGAATTACGCTCCGGCGCGCAGGGTGCGGCGGCGGAAGCGGTCAGGGCCTTGAGCCGCGCCGTTGATTCCACTACGGCTGTTCTCGGGCCACGCGCTGTGCAGGCGCTTAAGGCCGGTCGCCAAGCCACGCGGGAAAAGTGGGCCGCAGCCGAGGTGTTAGACGCGCTCAATGCTGAACCCGTAAAGACATTCCGTGGTGCAACGGCTCCGCAGGATGCCGCCGTGATGCATCTGCGCGAGATCGCGAAACTTTCGCCGGACTCGCTGCCCCGAGTGGGTCGCGCGGTGCTGGATTCAATGTTCACACTCGCCACCGAGAAAGGCGGCTTCGACCACGTTCAGAAGATTGCGTCTGATTGGCGCAGGCTCGGCCCCGAGACAAAGAAATTGCTGTATCAGCCAGACCATGTCGCCGACCTAGATCGGTTCTTTGCGCTGGCCGAGAAGATGAGCGAAAATCTCAACCCGTCCGGGTCCGGGCTGGCCGTCGCGACGTTGGGCGCGGGCGCCGCCTTCTGGATGAATCCGTTGGGCGCACTGTATCAGCAAGTGGGCGGTGCGGCGATGGCGAAGGCGCTTAACTCGCCTGCGGTGACGCGAGCCCTCGTAAACACGTTACAGTCCTCCGCGTCTACGCCCAGTAAGGTGGCGCGGATGGACACGGTGCGGCGCCTGCGCCAACTCGTAGCCCCCGTGTCGGCGACGGCGCGTGCTGTTCGCGTCGGTGAAGTGGTGATGGTCGGTGGACAGCCGCAGATTGTGCTGGCGGTGAACCACGAGACGAACGAGTTCGACGCGCGACCCATGGGGGGCAAGCGATGAGCGAACGCCAGCGCTACAAGTTCAGCGACATCGACGACTGGCAGGGGCCGGTCGAGCAGGCACCTGCGCCGACGACGCAGCAGTTCCTCGGCGGTCTACGCCA
>VGVM01000112.1 GCA_016874035.1 Gemmatimonadota bacterium | reverse complement strand
CTCGGTCGTGGCGTTCGATCGCCGACGCGACACCTCCGCGGCCATCGCCGGGAGCGGCGACCGGCAGCGTGAGCGCGCAGCACGAGAGAATATGACTTTCACCGCGATTACTCGGACGGACTCCTAGCATCGTCGCTCCCGATTGCGCGGACAATCGCCCCGGCATCTGGCGGTACGCACATTCTGCGTACGCGGCGGTAGCGCCGTATAATCCGCTCCACATCCGACAGGCTGATGCTGAAACCCGGTGCGAAGGTCGGCGTCTACGAGGTCGTCGCGCTCATCGGCGCAGGCGGCATGGGCGACGTCTACCGCGCGCGGGATTCCAGGCTCGATCGCGACGTCGCCATAAAAATTCTGCGGGGAACCGCTACCGATGGTGTGACTTGGCTGGCCCGTTTGGAACGCGAGGCGCGGATCCTCGCCTCGCTCAGCCATCCGAACATCGGCGCTCTGTATGGACTGGAGGAGATCGCCGGCAGCCATGCGCTGGTGCTTGAGCTGGTGCCCGGCGCCACTCTCGCGGATCGCCTCGCGCATGGTCCATTGCCGACCGACCTGGCGTTGCGAATCGCACAGCAGATTGCGGCGGCGCTGCAGGCCGCTCATGAGCAGGGCATTACGCATCGTGACTTGAAGCCGGGCAATGTCATGGTCCGGCCCGATGGCCTGGTGAAAGTTCTGGACTTCGGGTTGGCCAAGGTCTCCGATGGAGGGCAGGCGGATCAGTCGAGCGTCATCACGAGTCACGGAACGCGACCGGGTGTGGTGCTGGGCACCCCGGCCTATATGGCGCCCGAGCAGATGTCGGGCAGGACGGTCGACAAGAGCGCTGACATCTGGGCGTTCGGGGCCGTCCTCTATGAAATGCTCACCGGACAGCGAGCGTTTCCCGGGGGCGACACGGCACAAGTGCTGGCGGGTGTTCTGAGGGACGAGCCGCGCTGGGAGCTTCTACCGCCCGACGCGCCTCCGTCGGTGCGCCGCCTGCTGCAACGGTGCCTTGCGAAGGATCCGCGCGCGCGCCTGCGGGACATCGGGGATGTACGGCTCGAGATCGAGGACGTCACGGCGAATGGGCATCGTGCCACCGCTGCGCTTTCACCAGTGCGCCGGTTCGGCTCCTCCCGCCGCGCTGCGACTGCCGGGCTCGCGTTCCTGGTGCTCGCCGCCGCCGGCATCGGTGCTCTTGGTGTCCGTTTCATGTCGCCGGCAGCCGGCGACGACCGCCGTGCCGGGAGCAGCGGGGCTCTTCCACTCGTCATCATGATGGATTCAGCGCATCCGGCACGTGTCTACGACCCGGAGACGCTCGCGGCGAGCGCGACGAATGCCGACGTGATCAGCGACCTCTTGTCCGACCTGCCGATTCGGAGACAGAAAGAGACCATCGGACCTGAATGGCATCGCGACGAGGAAATACGACAATTCCGCCCCGACCTCATCGTCATTCACTATTCAGGTTTCAATCAGGAAGACGCCACCGGACCACGAACGCGACTCAAAACGCTGGTGCAGTTTCTGGCGGATACGCCGACGAAGTTTCTGATCTACAGCCGCGCGACGGAGGCGGATCTCGACGTCAATCTCACTGCGCTGCTCAGTGATCTCTACGTCACACATCCCGGGCTGCGCGCACAGGTTCGCGCGTTCGGCCTGCTGGATTACGGCCCGCCACGCTGGGTCAAGACGGTGACCGGGACCCAGCTCAAGCTTGTAATCAAGGAGATCCTGAATCTTCCCTGAGCGATCGGCAGGAGTGGTCCGGCTGAAGCCGGACACTACGACGTGATTCACGAGCGCGCGGATCCTAGCGCGGTTTCGACTTCTTCGTAGTGTCCGGCTTTAGCCGGACCACACACGGCGGTGCCGATCAACTTGGTCCGGCTGAAGCCGGACACTACGACGTTTCAGAAACCGCTCTAGTCGCGCAGCGCGAACGCGACGAGCGAATTCCCTGAAATCACCGCGACGTACTGCTTCCCGTCGACCTGGTAGGTCATCGGTCCGTTGACGATCTGGCCGCCGAGATTGACCTTCCAGAGCAGCGAACCCGTGCGCGCGTCGAGCGCGTGGAAGTAGCCCTCGCGTCCGCCGGTGAACAGCAGGTCGGTCGCCGTCGTCAGGATGCCGCTGTCCGTCACGTCATACTGGGTGAACTTCCATTTGTGCTGGCCGGTCTTCGGATCGATCGCGATGACGGCGCCGTTGCCGACGAGATTCGTCCAGTTGTTGACCGGGCCCCTGCGTCCAATGCCCACCGTGGGAGCGTCGGGCGTCGGCGCCAGCACGCGATGTCCTCCGCCGCCAAAGAGGCGGCCCGGGACGAATTCCACCGTCTCCTTCCGATAGATCGAGGCGTAGCTCTCCCACGCCGAGACGTAGAACAACCCGATCCGAACGCTCCGAACGATCCGAACGATCCGAACGACCCGAACGACCCGAACGATCCGAACGACCCGAACGCTACGAACGATCCGAACGATCCGAACGATCCGAACGACCCGAACGACCCGAACGACCCGAACGACCCGAACGATCCGAACGATCCGAACGACGTGAGTACCGCGTCGCGACGTAGTTATCGACGAGCGCGCGGAAGCCGTCGGCCAGCTCGTCGTACGTCCCGCGCAGCGTGGTGAAGTGCTCGCCGTCGATGTAGACGGGGCAGTTGGGCGCCTCGCCGGTGCCCGGCAGGCTGATGCCGATGTTGGCCGCCTTCGACTCGCCGGGGCCGTTGACGACGCACCCCATCACCGCGAGCGTCAGCGTCTCCACGCCTTCGTACTTCTTCTTCCACTCCGGCATCTGCGCGCGGATGTAGTCCTGCGTGCGCTCGGCCAGCTCCTGGAACGTGCTGCTGGTCGTGCGGCCGCAGCCCGGACACGCGGTGACGCTCGGTGAGAACGACCGCAGGCCCAGCGCCTGCAGGAGCTCGCACGCCGCGTAGACCTCCTCGCGCCGGTCGCCGCCCGGCTTCGGCGTGAGCGAGACGCGGATGGTGTCGCCAATCCCTTCGCTGAGGAGGATGCCCATCGCCGAGGCCGACCACACGAGGCCCTTCAGTCCCATGCCGGCTTCCGTCAGCCCGAGGTGCAGCGGCTGGTCGGTCCTGCGCGCGAGGTCGCGGTAGATCGCGAGCAGGTCGCGCGGCCGCGACACCTTGCACGAGATGATGATCTGGTCCTTGCGCAGGCCGGTTTCGATCGCGAGCTCAGTGGACTGCAGCGCGGAGATCACCATGCACTCGTTCAACACCTCTTCCGAGCTGTGGCCGAGGTTGCGGTCGGTGTTCTCCTGCATCTTCGCGAGGACGAGATCCTGGTTCAGCGAGCCGCCGTTCACGCCGATGCGCACCGGCTTGCCGTGATCGATGGCGACCTTGCAGATGGTCGCGAACTGCTCGTCGCGCCGGCGGCCGGTGCCCACGTTGCCGGGATTGATCCGGTACTTGTCGAGCGCTGCCGCGCAGTCGGGGTAGCGCGTCAGCAGCAGGTGCCCGTTGTAGTGGAAGTCGCCGATGAGCGGCGCCGTGCAGCCGGCATCGAGCATCCGCTGCTTGATCTCGGGAACGGCGGCGGCCGCTTCGGGCAGGTTCACAGTGACCCGCACCATCTCGGAGCCTGCCTCCGCCAGCTCGATGCACTGCTGCGCCGTGGCCTTCGGATCGGCCGTATCCGTCATCGTCATCGACTGGACGACGACGGGGGCGCCGCCGCCGACCTGGATGTGCCCGACACGGACGCCGATGGTTGTGTGCAGCCGCGCGAGGGTGGCCATTTAGTTCATTGTACGCGCCAGGGTTGCCGGGGCGGCGGGCGAGACGATCAGCGTGTTGACGAGGAGACGCTGGCCGTCGGCGGCCACGTCGAAGCCGTGCGAATCGAGGAAGAAGAAGCGCGGCTCGAAGAGGCGGCGCATCTCGCCCACCTCGAACCTCTGGCCCTCGCCGTTGACGGCGGTGACCATCAGGCTGCGGTCGGCGGCGATGTAGAAGATCTCGCGGCCGTCGCGCCGCCAGCGCGCCTGGCTGCCGCCGTCGGCCGAGACGCGGCGCTTGTTCGCGAAGCCGTCGGGGGTCGGCGGGAACGCGGCGACGTACACCTCGGACTGCCCCGACTCCGTGGAGCTGTAGGCGACCCAGCGCCCGTTGGGCGAGAACGCAGCCCAGTTCTCCGCCACGCCGCTCTGCGCGAAAGGGTAGGGACGCCGGTTGCCGGTGAGCGGCAGGACCATCACGTCGTTGCCGGTGGATGCCGAGTTGATGACGAACAGGATGTGCTCGCCGTCTGGCGCCCAGCTCACCGGCCACATGCCGTTCTCGAGGAGCAGCTGCGGCTCGCCGGCGGCCGCCGCCGGCGACTGAAACAAATCGAGCGGCCCACGCCGGTTCGAGTTGAAGATGATGCGCCGCCCGTCGCGCGACCAGATCACCCAGTTCTCGTCGGCGTCGCTGGCGGTGAGATTCCGTCGTCGGTCGCCCTGCACGTCGTAGAGCCAGATGTCACGCGTGCGGCGTGCCGGATCCATGACCGCGACGGCTACCTGCCGGCCGTCGGGCGAGAGCTCGACGTTGCCGTGATTGCCAACCGGCCCGACGGTGCCCAGCCGTGTGCCGTCGCGATCGAACCAGGTGAGCTGCGACAGGAGCGAGGACGAGGCGCCCTGGGCGGCCAGGGAGCAAATCCCAAAGCCCAAAACCCAAATCGCAAAGCCCAGGGCAACCGCGCGCGTGGCTCTCATCCTTCGTCATCCTGCGAACGCCAGCCGTCACGCAGCAGCACGCCCTTGATGTCGTCGGCACGCGCGAGCGCGATGTCCATGGACTCGTAGTTCTCGGCGCGGTCCATCACGCCGTCGAAGAACCAGGTGAGCGTCGTCTGTGTGCCGCCGGGGAGGATGGTGGCGTGCGCGGTGGACGTGCCGCGCGTCAGGCGCCAGAGGACCGCAGGATCTGTGGAACGCATGTCTGCCGGAACGCCTCAACGGCGTTCCTTGCCTGAAGGCGATTGTAAGCGGTGACACACCACGTCGCCGCCACACCGGAAATTCACCTGCGAGGGCCCGGCGGAAGCACGTACGATTGTCCCGCGGAAATGCACATCGCGAGCGTGTCGTGGACCGACCACCTCACATTTGGTGAAGGCGACGGACGGCTGCAGACGCCGGACGCCGTGGCGCGCCGGGTGCGGGCGTGGCGCGACGAGAGGGGCGCCGGCGCGCTTCACTGGCGCCTTCTGCGCGCCCGGGTCGCCGGGCGCTTCTTTGCCGCGCCGGGCTACGAACATCCGTCGCGGGCGGCGGCGAACACCATTACCTGGGACGACCTTCGCGTGGTGCCGGCGCTTGCACACGACGCCGGTCTCGAGGCGTGGCTGTACGTGTCGGTGTTCGACGAAGGGTGGCCGCTGGCGCCGCCCGACGTGCGGGCGCGCAGCTACCACAACGAGATGCACGGGCAGCACATCGCCTGGCAGAGTGACCTGACGCGCCTGCATCCGGAATGGCTGGCGGCCGATCGGTCGGGCACGGTGCGCCAGCACGGCGTCGCCTCGCTGGCGCACTCCGAGGCGCGGCGCGCCTTCGTCGATCGCTGGCTCGGCCTGCTCGAGGGGACCGCGTTCGACGGGCTGTTCGTGTGCCTGCGGTCGCAATCGAAGCCGGCCGCTCACGCCGATCAGTTCGAGGTGCACGGCGACGGCCTGACCGCGCTGCTCGTCGAGCTGCGCGCCGGGCTCGGGCGCGACGGCCGCCGGCTCGGTGTCGGCGCGGCCCGCG
>VGVM01000111.1 GCA_016874035.1 Gemmatimonadota bacterium | reverse complement strand
GCGGGGCGCTCGACCAACCCGTATGCCAGCCTGGTCGCGTTCGGGCTGGTGTCAATGCTGTATGTCCACGTGCTGATCAACGTCGGGATGACGATCGGCGTCATGCCGATCACGGGCATCCCGCTTCCGTTCTTCAGCTACGGCGGGTCGTTCATGCTGGCCTGCTGGATCGCCGTGGGGATGCTGGCTCGACTGTCACTGGAAGGGCGTGGCCGGGCCGACACACTCGTGATCTGAGGGTACATTTCCTTCCATGGCGTGGTTTCGGAAAGAGAAAAAGCAGCGAAAGCCGCTCAAGACGAAGCTCGAGATCCCGGCGGACGTCTGGGAGAAGTGCGAGTCGTGCGGCCACACGGACCTGCGCGAGAAGTTCTTCGCGAACCTCAACGTCTGCCCGGCGTGCGAGTACCATCGCCGGCTGCGGTCGGTTGAGTACGCCACGTTCCTGCTCGATGACGGCACCATCGAGGAGACCGAGTCCGATATCAAGTCCGTGGATCCGCTCACGTTCCCCGACTACCCGGGCCGCCTGAAGAAGGCGCGCGACAACGCCGGCGACGCGGACGCCATCCTGACCGTGACCGGGACCATGGACGGCATGCCGGTGAACCTCGCGGCCATGGACTTTGCCTTCATGGGCGGGTCCATGGGGTCGGTCGTGGGGGAGAAGATTGCGCGGCTGGGCCAGCGGTCGCTCGAGAACAAGTTCCCGTTGATCATCGTGTCGGCGAGCGGCGGCGCCCGGATGCAGGAAGGCGTGTTGTCGCTCATGCAGATGGCCAAGACGTCGGCCGTGCTCTCCCAGCTGGCCGAGCGGCGTGTGCCGTACGTGTCCATCCTGACGAACCCGACGACCGGCGGGGTGAGCGCCAGCTACGCGATGCTTGGCGACGCGATCCTCGCGGAGCCGGGCGCGGTGATCGGGTTCGCGGGGCCGCGCGTGATCAAGCAAACGCTCGGGCAGGACCTGCCGGACGGATTCCAGACGTCGGAGTTCCTGCTGGAGCACGGCATGGTGGACAGCGTCGTCCACCGCCGCGACCTTAAGCGGACCGTCGGGCAGCTGCTCCGCCATATGAGCGGCAAGCCCGCGGCAACGGGGTGGGCGTCGGCCTGAGCACGAGCGGCATGTCGCGCACGCCCGAGGGCTACCGCGACGCGCTGGACTTCCTCTATGCGCGCACCACGGGCGCGTGGAAGCTCGGCCTGGAGCGTGTCGCCGCGCTGCTCGCGCTGCTGGGCCATCCCGAGCGGGACCTCCGTTGCCTGCACGTCGCCGGCACGAACGGCAAGGGAAGCGTCTGCGCCACCCTGGAGGCCGTGCTGCGTGGGCAGGGCCTGCGCACCGCCAAGTACACGTCACCGCACCTCGTGGATTTTCGGGAGCGGTTCATCGTTGATGGCGCGGCCGTCGAGCCGGAGCGCATTGTCGAGTTCATCCGGCGATGGACACCAGCCGTGGAACGAATCGGCGCGACGTTCTTCGAGGCGACGACCGCGATGGCCTTCCAGTACTTCCGCGACGCCGGCGTGGATGTCGCGGTGATCGAGACCGGCCTGGGCGGGCGACTCGATGCGACGAACGTGGTAGACCCGGTCGTAGCGGGCGTCACGAATATCGGGATCGACCATGTGGAGTACCTGGGCGCAACCCGCGCGGCGATCGCTGCGGAGAAGGCGGGCATCTTCAAGCGCGGCCGACCGGCGGTGATCGGCGAGTCAGACCCGGAGATCGCAGCCCAGCTGGGCGCGGCCGCACGAAGTGCCGGCGCGAGCGAAGTCGTGCAGCTCAACACGCTCGGGCAGCCGTCGGAGATCGCCGTCACCGCGAGCGGCACGACCTTCGACTTCATCGGCCGGCGGTGGCACACGCCACTCGTCGGCGCGCATCAGGCGGCGAACGCGGCGCATGCCATTGCGATGCTGCGCGCGCTGCCCGACGCCATCCGGCCGACCGACCCTGATATCGCGCGCGGGCTGTCGGGCGTCGCGCTCCCCGGCCGTTTCCAGCAGGTTGGCCGCTATCTCTTCGATGTCGCACACAATCCCGCGGGCGCCGCCGTGCTGGCCGACACGCTGCGGTCTGTCCGCCCGGCGGGGCCGGTGACGGCGCTGCTGTCGGTGCTGTCGGACAAGGACTGGCGCGGCGTCATGACCGCCCTCGGCACGGTGGTCGAACGGTTCGTCCTCACGGTCACCCCGACCTCGCCACCCAGCCGGACCTGGCGGCTGCCCGAGCCGCTGGCGTTCGCCCGGCGGCACGGATGGGAGGCGGTCGTGGTCCGGGATTTCGACCGGGCGCTCGCGCTGGCGGGTGACACCGGGGGGACGGTACTTGTGACCGGTTCGTTCCATACGGTGGGCGACGCCATGGCTCGGCTGGAGGTCTCTCCTACGGACGGGTAACTTTCCCCAATGGCGGGCGGAGCGCTTCCCGGGTTCAGGGACTTCTATCCGGACGAGTTCGCGCATCGCGCCCACATCATGCGGGCGTGGCGCGAGGTCGCCCGTCGGCATGCGTTTGTGGAATACGACGGCCCGCCGCTGGAGCCGCTCGATCTCTACACGCGGAAGAGCGGCGACGAGATTGTCGGCCAGCTCTACAACTTCACGGACAAGGGCGACCGGCAGGTCGCGCTCCGGCCTGAGATGACGCCGACATTTGCGCGCATGGTCGCCGCTCGCGCGAACGCGCTCCGGAAGCCCGTCCGCTGGTTCTCGATCCCGCAGCTGTTCCGCTACGAGCGCCAGCAGAAGGGGCGGCTCCGCGAGCATTTCCAACTGAACGTTGACATCGTGGGCGAGTCCGATGTGCTCGCCGACGCCGAGTTGCTCACGGTCGCGATTGATTGCATGCGGGAGCTCGGGCTGACGCATGAAGACCTCCGGGCGCGGGTGAGCGACCGGCGGCTCCTGCACGCGCTGCTGGGCGCCATCGGCATCAGCGACGACCAGAGGCCGGCGGTCTTTGCCGCGATCGACAAGGCCGGCAAGATCCCGCGCGAAGCGTACGACGAAATGCTGGCGAATGCCGGGCTGACGCCGGCCCAGATCGCTCGCCTCCACGAAGCGACCGCGCCGGCTGCGTCGAATGCGGGGGTCATCGCGCAATTGCGCGGGGCTTTCGGGTCCTCGCCGGATGTCGGTGAGCGCCTGGCGTCGCTCGAGGAATACCTCGCGCACCTCAGGGCGCTGGGGGCGGAGCACTGGGTGGCGCTCGACCTCCGCATTGTGCGCGGCCTCGGCTACTACACGGGCATCGTGTTCGAGTTGTTCGACATTAAGGGCGACTTCCGCGCGATCTGCGGTGGTGGGCGCTACGACAACCTGCTCAGGGATCTCGGCGGTGTTGACCTCCCGGCACTCGGGTTCGGCATGGGCGACGTCGTGCTCGGCGAACTCCTCAAGCAGCGCGGCCTGATGCCTGTGGCCGCGGAAGCACCAGAGTTCGTCATCGTGAGCGGGCCGGAGAGCACGGTCGAGCGAGTGCTTGAGATCGCGGCAGCACTCAGGTCGCTCGGGCGGTCGGTCGAGTTCCCGCTCAGCGCCGAGAAGCTGGGATCGGCCCGCACCAACTCGCAGCTGCAAACGGCGCACAAGATCGGGGCAGAGTTCGCGGTGGTCGTCCGGTCGGGGGCCAGCGCGGATGTGCGGCTGATGCAAGTGGACGGGGCAGGCGGCGTTGAGCTCGATGTGAACGCGCTCTGCGGCGGCAACAAGCCGGACGCTGCGCGGGCGCTGGACGATTTTCTCGCGCGCGCCGATCAGGCACGGAGACAGGCAGGCGTGAATCCTCCTACGAAACGAACGACTGATGGCTGACGACAAGAAGCTGACGACCCGCGCCGAGGACTTCAGCGCCTGGTACAACGAGGTGGTCCTGCGGGCGGAACTGGCCGACTACTCGCCCGTGAAGGGATCCATGGTCATTCGCCCGAATGGCTACGGGATCTGGGAGCGCATGCAGCGGGCCCTGGACGACATGTTCAAGGCGACGGGGCACCAGAACGCGTACTTCCCGTTGTTCATCCCCGAGAGCTTCCTAAAGAAGGAAGCCCAGCATGTCGAGGGTTTCGCGCCGGAATGCGCGGTGGTGACGCACGGTGGCGGGAAGGAGCTCGAGGAGCCGCTCATTGTCCGCCCCACGAGCGAGACGATCATCTACCACATGTACGCCAAGTGGGTGCAGAGTTACCGCGACCTGCCCATCCTGATGAACCAGTGGGCGAACGTCGTTCGCTGGGAGATGCGCACGCGCCTCTTCCTCCGCACGCTCGAGTTCCTCTGGCAGGAAGGGCACACGGCGCACGCCACGCACGACGAGGCCGAAGCCGAGGCGCTGACCATCCTCAAGGTGTACCGCACGTTCGCGGAGGAATGGATGGCGATGCCCGTGCTGACCGGGCTCAAGAGCGACAGCGAGCGGTTTGCCGGCGCGCTGCGCACGTATTGCATCGAAGCGATGATGCAGGACCGGAAGGCGCTCCAGGCTGGGACCTCGCACAACCTCGGCCAGAACTTCGCCAAGGCGTTCGACCTCAAGTTCCAGACCGAGTCCGGCGAGATGGCGCACGCATGGAACACGAGCTGGGGCGTGTCCACACGGCTTATCGGCGGCTTGGTCATGACGCATGGCGATGACAATGGGCTGGTCGTTCCGCCCAAGCTTGCGCCGACCGAAGTCGTGATCGTGCCGATCTGGAAGGCCGATGAAGAGCGGGTGCGCATGACGGAGGCCGCCATGCAACTCAAGGCCGAGCTGGTGGACTGGACTGGGCGCGGCGCCACGGACCGCTTGCGCGTGCATGTGGACGCACGTCAGGGAATCAAGCCGGGCGCCAAGTACTACGAGTGGGAGCTGCGCGGCGTACCCCTGCGCCTCGAGCTCGGGCCCAAGGATCTCGAGAAGCAGTCGGTGTTTTCGGCGCGCCGTGACACCAAGGCCAAGGCGCCGATCGCGCGCGCGGGCGTGGCGGAGTCGGTCGCGAAGCTGCTGGAGACGATCCAGCACGACATGTTCGCGGCTGCGAAGGCGCGCCGCGAGGCGGCGTCGGTGCGCGGCGTGAAGTCGTACGACGAGTTCAAGGAGATCATGGCCGGCGAAGGCGCGTTCGTGTATGCGGGGTGGAACGGCGACCCGGCCAGCGAGGCCAAGGTGAAGGAGGAAACCAAGGCGACGATCCGGGTCATCCCGGATGCGGAGTTCCGCTCGCCGACCGCGCCCTCGACCTGCCTCGTCACCGGTCAACCCGCCAAGCATGAGGTCGTGTGGGCAAAGGCCTACTGACCGACGCGTATTCGCATCGCGATGGCGCGCTCCATTGCGAAGACGTGCCCGCCGAGACGATTGCGATCGCGGCGGGCACGCCGGTGTTTGTGTACAGCGCGGCCGTGGTGCGTGATCGCTACCGGGCGTTGGCCGCTGCACTGGCCGGCACACCGAGCCGGATTCACTACAGCCTCAAGGCAAACGGCAACCGCGCGTTGCTCTCGCTGCTGCGGGAACTCGGCTCCGGGGTGGATGTCGTCAGCGGCGGGGAGTTGGCGAAGGCGATTCGCGCCGGATACCGCGGCGAGGACGTGATCTGCGGCGGGGTGGGGAAGACCGCCCGGGAGATTCGTGAGGCGATCCAGGCGCGGCTCAAGCTGATCAACGTCGAGTCGCGTGCGGAGCTGGACCTCGTCAACGCCATCGCGGGGGAAGTGGGAGCGACCGTACCGGTTGGATTCCGCGTGAACCCGGAAGTGGCGATTGCAAATGCACATGAGTACATCGCCACCGGGTCGCGCGGGCACAAGTTTGGGATCCCGTGGGGCGAAGTCGTCGCTGCGGCAGAAGCCGCGCTCGCCATGCCGCACGTGCGGCTTGTCGGCCTGGACATGCACGTCGGCTCGCAGCTGGCCACGCTCGATCCGTACCGCGACGGGCTGCGCCGCCTCGAAGGCCTGATCGCCGACGTGCGCCGCGTTGGGGCACCATTGCGATACGTGGATGTCGGCGGCGGTCTCCCGGTTGCGTATGTGGCCGGCGACCCCGAGCCCGACCTCGGCGGGTTCGGCTCGCTCGTCGGCGAAGCGATGCGGCGGCTCGACATGGAACTCATCGTCGAGCCGGGCCGCTTTTTCTCGGCCGCCTGTGGTGTCATGCTCACGCGCGTGCTGTACCGCAAGTCGAGTGGGGG
>VGVM01000110.1 GCA_016874035.1 Gemmatimonadota bacterium | reverse complement strand
GCTCCTCGATCGGGTGACGTTCACCGTCGCCGCGGGCGAGCGCTGGGGGATCATCGGGCGCAACGGGTCCGGCAAGACTTCGCTCTTCAAGGTCATCACCGGCGACCTCAAGCCGACGCGCGGCGCGGTGGCCCGCGACCAGGGACTCCGCGTGTCGCTGCTGGACCAGCACCGCGACTTCGGCGGCGCGCTCACGGTGTGGGACGCGGCCGCGCAGCCGTGGGCCGAGGTGATCGAGCTCGAGCAGTCGCTCGCGCGGCAGGCCGAACAGCTCGCGACACTCGGCGACAAGGTCACGCAGGCCGAGCTGGATACTTACGGGCACGACATGGAGCGGTTCGCGCACCTGGGCGGGTACACGTTCCACTCGCGCGTGGACGCGGTGCTGCAGGGCCTCGGGTTCGACGCCGAGGATGCGAAGACGCGGCGTGTGGCGACGCTGTCCGGCGGCGAGCGCGGACGGCTCGGACTCGCGGGGCAGGTGGCGGCGCCGGCCGACGTGCTGCTCCTCGACGAACCGACCAACCATCTCGACCTCGAGACCACCGAGTGGCTGCAGGGCTACCTGCGGGAGCTCGATGAGACCGTGCTCGTGATCAGCCACGACCGCGCGTTCCTGGACGCGATCGCGGACCATGTGCTGCACCTCGAGGCCGGCACGGGCACGGCGTACCGCGGCGGCTACTCGAGCTTCGTGCAGCAGCGCACCGAGGCGCGCCTGACCCTCTCGCGCCAGTTCGCGAAGCAGCAGACGATGATCGCGAAGGAGGAGGACTACATCCGTCGCAACATCGCGGGGCAGAACTCGGCGCAGGCCAAGGGACGGCGGAAGCGACTCGACCGGTTGCCGCGCCTGACCCCGCCGCCGGGCTCGGAAGGCGCGATGAACCTCCGCCTGGAAATCGCCGATCGTGGCGGCGACCGCGTGATCGCATGCGAGCGACTCGCTGTTGGCGTGCCGGGGCGCACGCTCGTGCGCGACTTCACGGCGACCGCGAACCGGGGCGACGTGATCGCGCTGGTCGGCTCGAACGGGACGGGGAAGTCCACGCTGATCGCGACGCTGCTCGGCGAGCGCGAGCCGGAGGCCGGCGAGGCACGCATCGGGAACTCGATCGTGCCGGCGTACTTCCGCCAGAACCTCGACCAGCTGCCGCTCGACAAGACCCTCTACGACACCATCGCGGACCCGCGACCGCTCTGGACGCGCGGCGCGATCCAGAACCACCTCGGCTGCTTCGGGTTCTCGGGGGACGAAGTGTTTCGCAGTACGCGCACGCTGTCCGGCGGCGAGCGCGCGCGCCTCGCGCTGGCGTTGATCGTGCTGCAACGCGCCAACCTGCTGATCCTCGACGAGCCGACGAACCACCTCGACGTCGAGTCGATCGAGGCGCTCGAGGATGCGGTTGAGGAGTACGAGGGTACGGTGCTGCTCGTGAGCCACGACCGCGCTCTGCTGCGCGAGTTGTGCACGCGGGTGTGGTACGTGAGCGGCGGCCGCATCACGGACTTCGGCGGGACGTTCGTGGAGTGGGAGCAGGAGCAGAAGTCCGCGGCGCTGAAGCAGCGGGCCGCGGCGGCGCTGGCGGCCGATGCCAAGCGCGACGCGGCCAAGGCGACGTCGCGCGCGAACGCCGCGGCGCAGTCCGGCGAACACGCGACCCGCCGGGAGCGGCGCCGCGATGCGGAAGCCGCGGAGAAGTCCGTGCAGGCCGCCGAGTCGGAGTTGGCGCGGGTGCGCGCGGCGCTTGAAGACCAGGCGCTGTACACCGGCTCCGCGGAAGGCGCGAAGCGGGCATTGGACCTGAAGCGCGAGCTGACCGCGGCGGAGTCTGCGCTCGACGCGGCCATGGAACGCTGGGCGGCTGCCGACAGTGCGTAGCGCCGTCCTGCTGGCGCTCGCGGCGATTCTCGCTGCGCCTCGTGCGGCATCGGCGCAGTTCCCGCTGCGCGTGCAGGTGCTCGAGGAAGACACGCGGCGCCCGCTCGTCGGCGCGCTGGTCTCGGCGATTGATGGGCCGGTGGTCGCCGTGCAGGGTGCCGCGGCTGCGGCGGGCTCGCAGGCCGGCTCCACCGTTTCCGGCTTGGTTGGCAGTGACGGAACGGCGCTGCTGCGCGTTCCGGCTGCCGGGACGTATCGCATCCTCGTCCGGCGGATCGGGTTCCAGCCGTTCACGTCGGACACGGTGCGCGTGACCGGGACGTCGAGCGTGTTGTTCACCGTCGTTGCGCCGTCGTTGCGACTCGCGCTGGCGACGGTACGCGTCACGGCGCGCCGCGCGTGCGATGGCGAGGCGATGAGTCCGTCTTCGGAGGCCGCGCCGCTCTGGGAGGAAGTCCGCAAGGCGCTGGAGACCGCCCTCCTGTCGCGACGCGCGGCGTTTGTCGTGACGACGGGACTGAGCGTCGAGCGCCTGCTCACCGAGGACAACCGGCTGATATCGGAGGACACAACCGCGAAGGGAACTGCCGGCGCGCGGCCGTTCACGTCGGTTGACCCGGGGGTCCTCGAACGCGGCGGCTACGTGCAGGGCGGGTTCCGCACGTCGCTCACGTTCAACGCGCCGGACGAACTCGTGCTGCTCTCGCCGGGCTTCGTCGCCGCGCATTGCCTTTCGATGATGCCGAATACGCGGCGGAGCGGCGACACGACGTTCGTTGGATTGCGATTCGAGGCCCGCACCAACCGGCAGACGAGCGAGATCGAAGGCACGATGTGGGTGGACAGCGCTACCAGTGAGCTGCGACGCGTCGAATACAGCTACGTGCGCGCGCCGCTCCCGTTTTCGGTGCCGGGCCTCGGTGGCTTCGTGGACTTCCGGCGGCATGGGAGCGGCGCGTGGTATGTGTCCGAATGGAAGATCCGGATGCCGCGCTGGCGGACGTCGAATCTCGACAAGACGGGCGTGGCGCTCGCAGGGTTCATGGAGGCGGCCGGCTGGGCGAGCGTCTTGCGCGAGTCGCGCGCGTTGCCGGTGAACGTGGTGCGCGTGATCACGGGGAGCGTGTTCGACTCGCTGAGCGGGCGCGACCTGACCGGCACCGTCGTGCGCATACCGGCGCTCGGCCGCGAGACCACCACCGATTTCCTCGGCCGGTTCCGGTTCGACAGCGTGGCGATCGGCGGATGGGATGTCGTCGCCGAGTATCCGCCGCTCGAGGGCACCGGACTCGTGAACGTGCGGGGCAGCGCCGAAGTGATTGACGTTGAGCGGGCGGATGTCGCGCTTGCCGTGCCGTCCATCGGGACGCTGTGGCGCCGCGTGTGCGGCGGGAACGCGGCGCTGCTCGCGGCCGAACGTGCGCCAGGGCAGGCGGGCGCCGTGACGGCACCCAACGGCGCGTTCGTGACCGGCGTCGTACGGCACGGGCGCACCGGTAGTGCGATCGAGAACGCGGTCGTGGATGTGACCTGGCCTGAGGATGTCGTCCGCCAGTCGGCGCAAACCCGGACGGATTCGACGGGGCGCTACCTCGCCTGCGTGGGGAACACGGTCGGCGTGTCCGTGCGCGCGACGCTGGATTCCGTGACCAGCGTGCCGGTGTACTTCGGGTTTGCGCCGGCGCGCGTGGCGCGGCGGGACGTCGTGCTCGCGGACGATGCACAGGCGGACACCGTCGCCGAGTCGCGCGTGGCGTCCGATTCGCTGGTGCGGGTCGCGATCGCAGCCGGCGCGCGTGCGCCGCTCGCCACCGGCGGCGCCACGATCGCGGGGATCGTCCGCGACCCGACGGGCCTCGCGATCGGTTCCGCGCGCGTGCGGGCACTCGGGAGCGGGCTCGAGGCGCGTGTGCAGGGCGGGCGGTTCGTGATCCGCGGCCTGGAGCGTGGGGTGCATGTGCTGTCGTTCGAGGCGATCGGGTACGAGCGCGCGCGGCGGGTCGTGCAGGTCGCCGCGGGTGACTCGGCGCATGCGGATGTGCGACTCGGTCGGCTGGCGACGCTGGCGGCCGTGAACATCACGGAACGGGCGCGCGTGGCGGCATTGCGGGCGGAGATTGACCAGCGAGTGCAGGTGAAGAGCGCCTACATGGCGGACTCGCTCAAGCTCGGCAAGATGGTCGGGACCTGGGTGGCGTTCGAGGTGCCGAACGCTCGCGTACGCATGATGGGGACGGCGTTCACCGTTGAGGTCTCGCGCGTGTCGTTCGGTCGGCGCGGCGGCGGCGTGATCTGGTGCACGCCCGCGGTGTACATAGACGACGCCCGCAGCGACATGGACAAGGTCAACATCATGGACAAGGCCGACATCGGGTTGATCGAGTTCTTCTCGCGCGTCGCGAACGCGCCGCTCAAGTACACGGGGACGGGCATGGGCTCGACTGCCGGGGGCGCGGACGGGACCTGCGGGGTGGTGTTGGTGTGGACGAAGACGTTCCTGCGGTTTACGGAGAGGGTGAAGAGGTAGCTTTCCCCCATGACCCTCGACCGCCGCGCCTTCTTCTCCCAGGGCTTCCGGCGCGTGTTCGGGAAGGCCGTCGAGGTCGTCGAGAATCGGATCGCGCCCGGCCAGCATGTCCGCCCCCCGGGCGCGCTCCCGGAGCCCGCATTCCTCGGCGCGTGCACCCGCTGCGGCGACTGTATCACCGCATGCCCGGTGCACGTCCTGTCGGCGCTGCGGCCGGAGCACGGCCTCGCGGCGGGCACTCCGGTGCTCAAGCCGGATGTCTCCGCATGCGTGATGTGCCTCGAGATGCCCTGCGCCACGGCCTGTCCCACCGACGCGCTCACGGTCCCGCCGGACGGCTGGCGCCACGCGAAGATGGCGCGCGTCTCCATCGACACCGACACCTGCATCGCGTACCACGGCAGCGACTGCGGGATCTGTGCCCAGGTCTGTCCCGGTGGCTATGATGCCATCCGGCTCACCGAGCTCGGCCGCCCGGAACTCGGGGACCGCTGCACCGGCTGCGGCACCTGTATCATTGCGTGCGTGACGACACCGAAGAGTATTTCAGCCACACCAATGGGATCCCTTTCGTGAAGAACCTGCCGTGAGCGGACGATTCGAGGTACGCGTGGTGCCCAAGCCCTGGGGCCACGAAGTGATCTGGGCGCACACGGGCCAGTACGTGGGCAAGGTGCTGCATATCAAGGCCGGCCATTCGCTCAGCATCCAGTACCACAACCGGAAGGACGAGACCATCCACCTGCTCTCAGGGCAGATGATCTACCGCGTGAAGGACGCGAGCGGCGAACTGCGTGACATGCAGCTGCGCACCGGCGAGAGCTTCCGCAACGAGCCGCTCACCGTGCACCAGATGGAAGCGGTCACCGACTGCCAGGTGCTCGAGGCCAGCACGCCGCACTTGGACGACGTCGTGCGCCTCTCGGACCGCTACGGCCGCGAAGGCACCAGCGCACCCTAGGAGTCTCAAGGCATCTCATGAAAGTCATCATCCCGCTCGCGGGCAAAGGCACGCGCCTCCGCCCGCACACGCACACCGTGCCGAAGCCGATGCTCAAGGTCGCCGGCAAGCCGGTCATGGACTACGTCCTCGATGACGTCCGCAAGCTTGGGCCGGTGAGCGAGGTCGTGTACATCACGGGGCACCTCAAGGAAGCGGTCGAGCGCCACGCGCGCGACACGTACGCCGATCTCTCGGCGCGATTCATCGAGCAGAAGGTGCAGGACGGCACCGCCGGCGCCGTCGCACTCGCGGCGCCGTTTGTCGGCGACGAGCCGGTGCTGATCATCTTCGTGGATACGATCTTCGATGCGGACCTGTCCGTGATCACGGCGTCCACCGACGACGGCATCATCTGGACCAAGGAAGTCGAGGACTACCAGCGCTTCGGCGTAGTGGTCACCGACGCCAACGGACACATGACGAAGATCGTCGAGAAGCCGAAGACGCCGATCTCGAAGCGCGCCAACATCGGGTTGTACTACATCAGGAACTCGAAGCTGCTGTTCGAGGGCATCACGCACGTGCTGCGCGCGCCGGCGAACAACGGGGAGTTCTACCTCACCGATGCCTTCCAGTACATGATCGAGCACGGGGCGAAGCTCAGGGTGCTCGATGTCGCCGGATGGTACGACGCCGGCAAGCTCGACACGCTGCTCGACACCAACCGGGTGATGCTGCAGCGGCTGGGGCCGACGACCACGGCCAGTGCGGACATCGGCGCCGATGTGAAGCTCGTTCCGCCGGTGCTGGTGCAGCCGGGCGCGACGGTGGCCGCGTCAACGATCGGCCCCAATGTCGTGGTCGGCCCCGGCACGACCGTGCA
>VGVM01000109.1 GCA_016874035.1 Gemmatimonadota bacterium | reverse complement strand
CGCCGACGTCCCCGCGGCCGTGAGGCCACGAGCGAAACTCGCTAGATTTGTCATGTCCCCCTGAAAACTCGCCGCCCACACACGAAAATGTCAGCGATCACTTCAATAGTTGCGCGCGAAATCCTCGATTCCCGCGGAAACCCTACGGTCGAAGTTGATATTTCGCTCGAATCGGGAGCTGCGGGTCGCGCGGCCGTGCCGAGTGGCGCCTCAACCGGTGAGCACGAGGCGCTCGAGCTTCGCGACGGCGATGCGAAGCGCTACCTGGGGAAGGGCGTGCAGAAGGCCGTCCGCAGCGTCGAGGCGACGATCGCGCCGGCGCTCCGCGGGATGGACGCTGCGGCGCAGCTCGAGATTGACCGGCGGATGATCGAACTCGACGGTACCGCAACGAAGTCCAAGCTTGGCGCGAATGCGATGCTCGGCGTTTCGATGGCGGCTGCCCGCGCCGCGGCAAACGACGCCGGCATGCCGCTGTTTCGCTACCTGGGCGGCCCGCTCGCCCGCACGCTCCCGGTGCCGCTGATGAACATCATCAACGGCGGAGCGCATGCCACCAATACGGTGGACTTCCAGGAGTTCATGATCGTTCCCGTGGGAGCGCCGTCGTTCGGCGAGGCGCTCCGCGTAGGCACCGAGGTGTTCCACTCGCTCAAGAAGGTGCTCGTCAAGCGGAAGCTGGCGACCGGTGTCGGCGACGAAGGCGGCTTCGCGCCGGACCTGTCGGATGACGAGGAGGCGATCAAGGTCATCCTCGAGGCGATCTCCGCCGCCGGCTACAAGCCGGGCACCGAAGTCGCGCTCGCGCTCGACTGCGCCGCGAGCGAGCTGTATGACGGCTCCAAGTACGTCTTCAAGAAGAGCGGTGCGAAGACGCGGACGTCGGCGCAGATGGTGGAGCTCTATGCGACCTGGCTGGATCGGTACCCGATCGTCTCCATCGAGGATGGGCTGGCCGAGGGCGACTGGGCCGGCTGGGCCAAGCTCACCGCCGCGATTGGGGACCGCGTACAGCTGGTCGGCGATGACCTGTTCGTCACCAACCCGGCGTTCCTCAGCCGCGGCATTGACGAGGACGTCGGCAACGCGATCCTGATCAAGCTGAACCAGATCGGGACGGTGAGCGAGACCCTCGAAACCATCGAACTCGCGCGGCGAAACGGGTACCAGAACATCATCTCGCATCGGAGCGGCGAAACCGAGGACACGTTCATCGCCGATCTCGCGGTTGCGACGAATGCCGGGCAGATCAAGTCCGGGTCGGCGAGCCGCACGGATCGCGTGGCGAAGTACAACCAGCTGCTGCGCATCGAGGACGAACTCGGCGCGTCCGCGCAGTTCCCGGGCGGGGCGGTGTACGGGCTGTAGGCCCGGGAGTGACGTTGCAGGCGGGTATCGCGTCCCCGTGGTACCCGAGCCATGCCGAAAACCCCTGAGTCCGGTTCACGTCGTATCGCCCGCCGCCTGATCATCCTCGCGGCGGTGGTCGGGGTGGCCGCGTTCGCGATCGAGGGCGGCGAGTGGGGCACCGTGGACCTGATGCGCCAGACCAGCCGCATGCAATCGCTGGAACATGAGGTGGACTCGCTCCAGCACATCGTGGATTCGCTCAAGACCTACCGCCGCCGCCTCGGGACGGACCCCGCGCTCCAGGAACGCATTGCGCGCGAGGAGTTCGGGATGGTCAAGGGGAACAAGGAGCTGCTGTACCGGTTTTCAGAGCCGCGCAGGCCGTAATTGGTCGGTGATTTGGCTGTTTCCCCGTTGACCCATCGGATCCAGTTGGTATCTTTCGCTACACGACGCGGGGTGGAGCAGCCTGGTAGCTCGTCGGGCTCATAACCCGAAGGTCGCGGGTTCAAATCCCGCCCCCGCCACTCACGAAAGCGGCCCGGCAGTGCCGGGCCGTTTTCGTTACTCTGAAGGCTCGGGGCAGGGTAGCTCAGGTGGTTAGAGCACGGCACTCATAATGCCGGGGTCGAGGGTTCGAGTCCCTCCCCTGCTATTGGCGAAGTCCCCCAACTCCAGCGAGTTGGGGGACTTTTCGTTCCATGACTACCAGGGCGTCTCGACGTAGTCCTTCAGGAACTTGCCCCAGACGTGCTTGCCCGTGTTGATCCCGTCCATGATCGGGTCAACGATGCGCGCGGCGCCGTCCACGATGTCCAGCGGCGGGTGGAACCGATGGTCAATCACCTTGCGGGCGGCGATCTCGGCGGGGTCCTCGTCGGTCACCCATCCGGTGTCCACGGCATTCATGTGGATGCCGTCCCGGTGGTAGTCCGCGGCGGACGTGCGGGTCATCATGTTCAGCGCGGCCTTGGCCATGTTCGTGTGCGGATGGCGCGTGGTCTTGAGGCGACG
The DNA here is from genome assembly GCA_016874035.1 of Gemmatimonadota bacterium. Taxonomy (GTDB): domain Bacteria; phylum Gemmatimonadota; class Gemmatimonadetes; order Gemmatimonadales; family Gemmatimonadaceae; genus Fen-1231. The sequence goes on along the minus strand of VGVM01000109.1, from coordinate 3,888 downwards.
ATAGAACTGGCCTTCGACCGCCGACACGTTCACAATGTGCTTGTCGCGATTGTCCGTCTTCAGCATCAGCGCCTTGAGGCGCGCGTTGATCAGGAACGGCGCCACGGCGTTCACGAGCTGGACCTCGAGCAGCTCGACCGCGGGCACGTCCGCCATCAGCATCCGCCATGAGTTGCGGTCGCGCAGGTCAATCTGCTGCAAGTCCTGGTCGAGCTTGCCTTCCGGGAACAGGTGCGCCTGGGCGCCGCGTTCCTCGGGCAGCAGCGGAATCTGCGACAGCGCCGCGGACTGCGTGATGCCGGCGATTTCCTCCAGCTTGCGCGCCGCGACCGCGCCGGCCTGCCCGGGCTCACCGCGATCCTCCGGCGTTGCGTCCGGCAGCATGTTGTACGCCCGCACCCCCTCGTAGGCCCCGAGCAGCTTGCGCTCGTGCTCCGCCATGGTGGGCCCGATCGCGAGCTCGTGCTCCATCATGTGCTTGTAGAACTCCGGGGGCCGCCGCACGGTCTGGCAGGCGTTGTTCACGATGAAATCCAGTCGCGGATGGGTCGCGACCAGTTCGTGACAGAAGGCCTCGACGCTGGGCGTGTGCCGCAGGTCGAGCCCGAAGATCTCCAGCCGGTGCCCCCAGGTCCCGAAGTCCGGTTCCTTGGCGTACCGCGCCGCCGAGTCACGCGGAAAGCGGGTGGTGACGATGAGGTGCGCGCCGGCGCGCAGCAGCTTGATGCCGGCCTGGTAGCCGATCTTGACGCGACCACCGGTGAGCAGCGCGACGCGGCCCGTCAGGTCGGCCAGCTCCGTCCGTTTCGCGTAGTTGAACGTCGCGCACTCCGGGCAGAGCTGGTCGTAGAAATGATGGATCTTGTGGAAGTGCTTCTTGCAGACGTAGCAGTGCTTCGACTCGATGGCCTCGCGAAAATCAGGGTCATCAATGGTCTCTGAGTCGAGCGATCCGGGCAGTTGGTAGTTCGGGGTCAGGAACACCGGCTGGCGGCGCAGCGTCCTGATGCCCGTGGTGTGCAGCTGGGCCTCGATCTCCTTCACCACCTCGCGGCGCTTCGCGGACTTGATGCGCTTGGCCGCCTTGATGACCTGCCGCCGCTTGACGGCATCCGGGCGCGAAACCTCACCCGCGATCCGAAGGAGCCGGGCCCGGACGGCTTCCGGCAGGGCGAGCAGCACGGCTCGGTTTTCTGAGATGGTCTCGAGGAACGCGATCGTGGCGGCGACCTGCGTCGTGAAGTCGGATGAAGGCGTTCGTGCCATGGCGGCAAACTTAGTCACCGTGGCCGGGACGGCGGCTCCAGCGATGGAGCCGCCTCGTTCGTTATCGGGGTGTGCGGCCGGCGCGACCGTTGCGCACATTTCCCTCGCACCCCCAACCCGGAACCGTTCCGTGCGTCGCCTCCTTACTGCGCTCGTCCTGCTTCCTGTCGCCGCCGCGACCGCCCAGTCCCCATTCGATGGCCTGAAGTTCCGTTCGATCGGCCCGGCGGTCATGGGCGGCCGGATTCACGACGTCGAGGTTGATCCTCGTGATCCGTCGGTCATCTACATCGGCGCCGCCTCGGGCGGCATGTGGAAGACCACCAACCACGGGACGACGTGGACGTCGATCTTCGACCAGACCGGGGAGAACACCTTCGGCGACATCTCGATCTTCGCCGGCGATTCACGAATTCTCTGGGCCGGTACGGGCGAGCAGAACAATCGCCAGAGTTCGTCGTGGGGAAGCGGGGTGTACCGTTCGACCGATGCGGGCGCGAACTGGACGCATGTCGGGTTGGCGGCAACGGCCGCGATCGGACGCGTCATCACCCATCCGACGGACCCGAACACTGCATGGGTCGCCGCACTCGGCAATCTCTGGAAGCCGACAGCTGACCGCGGGGTGTACAAGACCACCGACGCCGGCCGCACATGGACGAAGGTGCTGTACGTGGACACGCTGACGGGCGCCACGGAGTTGGCTGCGGACCCGCGTGACCCGAACGTGTTGTACGCCGCGACATACCAACGCCTCCGGAATGCCTACAGCTTCAACGGCGGTGGGCCCGGGAGCGCGTTGTGGAAGTCCACCGACGGCGGGACGACCTGGCGGAAGATCGAAGCGGGCCTCCCCGCCGGGAACAAGGGGCGTATCGGCTTCTCGGTGTCTCGCTCGAACCCGAACGTGATCGTTGCGACGGTCGAGCACTCCGCCGGCGGCACGTTCCGCTCCGAGGATGCCGGCGCGACATGGCGCCGCATGAGCGCGATGAATCCGAGGCCGATGTACTACAGCAAGCCGTACATTGACCCCACCAACGACCAGCGCATCTGGATGATGGGCGTCCAGCCGGCGATCAGCGAGGACGGTGGGACCTCGTTCTCGACCCTGGTGGCGTCGCCGACCTACGATCTCGGCCTCAAGGACGATCACCATGCGCTCTGGATCGATCCACGCGATTCGCGCCACGTACTCCTCGGCGGCGATGGCGGCCTTCACGAGAGCTACGACATGGGCTCGACGTTCGCGCGCATCAACAACTTCGCGATCGGGCAGTTCTACGGGATCGGCGTGGACGACCGCGATCCCTATTGGGTGTACGGCGGCATGCAGGATGCCCACTCATGGATGGCGCCGAGCGCAACGAAGCACTGGCTTGGCATCCTGAACAGCGATTGGCAGCAGATCGGGTTCAGCGACGGCACGGACCACGCGGTGGACAAGAAGGGGCATCGCTACGTGTATTCCACGTCCAGCGGCGGCAACCTCACGCGCGTGGATGCGGAAACCGGCGACCGGTACAACATCCAGCCGATCGCCCCGGCGGGCGAGTCGTACCGGTATGACTGGACGGCCCCGATCGTGGCCTCGACGCATACCGCGGGCACCGTGTACCTCGGGGCCAACAAGCTGCTCGTATCGAGGGACTTTGGAAACACGTGGACGGCGACCAAGGACCTGACCCGCAGCGTGAACCGCGACACGACGCGGCTCGCCGGTGTGCTGAACACCGAGATCGCGCATTCGCGGAACGACGGCGACGCGTTCAGCGAGATCTCGACGATGGCCGAGTCGCCGATCGACCCGCTGGTGCTCTGGGTCGGGACGGACGATGGCAACGTGCAGGTGTCGCGCGACGGCGGAAAGACGTGGACCGAGGTCGGCCGCAACATTCGTGGCGCGCCGGACGGTGCCTACATGGCGCGCGTCGTGGCGTCGGGTGCCGCGCGCGGCACCGCCTATGTCGCGGTTGACCACCATCGGTTCGGGGACTTCACGCCCTACGCGTATCGGACCACCGATTTTGGCGCTACGTGGAAGGCCGTGACGGCAGGGTTTGCCCCGAACGCACCGATCCGCAGCATGACCGAGTTCCCGGGGAAGCCGGCGGTGCTGTTTGCCGGGACGGAACGCGCGCTGTATTACACCGGCGACAGCGGAACGACCTGGACCAAGGTGAGCGCCAACCTTCCGCCGATGCGCCACGACGACATGCTGGTCCATCCGCGCACGAAAGACCTCGTGCTCGGCACGCATGGCCGCAGCATCTGGATCCTCGACGATGCCGCACCGTTCACGGAGTGGTCGGCGACGGTTGCGGCAAAGCGCGTGCACCTGTTCGCGGTGCCGCGCGCGACCCTGCAGCTCTACCCGGCGGATGTGTCAACGGCGGCGCACGCGATCTACACGGCGGAGAATCCCGCGGAAGGCGCGACGTTCACCTACCACCTGTCGCGGCCGGCCCAGGCGGTGAAGTTCACCGTGACCAACGCGGCCAACCGCGTGATCCGCGAGTTCACCGGCCCGACGACGGCCGGCACACTGCACCGTGTGCAGTGGGATCTTCGCTATCCGGCGCCAGCGGGCGGCGGCGGGTTCGGCGGCGGCGGCGGCGAGGA
>VGVM01000108.1 GCA_016874035.1 Gemmatimonadota bacterium | reverse complement strand
TCCACCACCTCCGCGGCCGCCGCCGGGAAGGAATCGCGGCAGCTCGAGCGCCTGCTGCGGCGACATGTCGTAGTCCATCATGCCGATCAGCGTCTGGAACACGGCCGACGTGATCCACGCGTTCCCAGCCGCGCCCACCGCGTACGCGGCGCGGCGACCGCGCGTGACGACGGTCGGCGCGAGCGTGCTGCCGTGACGAGCAAACGGGAGACGCGCGCCGTACGCGCTGGGGTCGGTCCCGTACGACGTGAGCTTGTCGTTGTAGATGAAGCCGAGCCCGGGCGTCACGTAGAAATTGCCGCCCCAGGTCCCCAGCGTTTGCGTCACGGACACCGCGTTGCCTTCGGCGTCTGCCACGACAAACGCCGTCGTGCCGGCCGCGTGACAGTATGTCATCTCCGCGGCGTGGTCCTCGCCGCAGCCGCGATCACTTGCCGCCGCGGTCGCTGCGGTTGATGCGATCGTCTCGTATGCGTCGGCCGCCATCGAGCCGAGCGCGAAGTCGCTGCCACGACCGTTGTCCGACGCGCGCGCCGCCGGAGCGCAACCCAGCGTGTCGGCGCGGAGTTCAGCCGCGCGTACGGGGCGATCCTTGTTGAAGCAGGTCCAGCGCACACGCGCGGAGTCCTTGCTGATCATCGTGCTGATGTCCACGGGCCAGAACGCCGGGTCGGCGACGCGCCCGCGCGGCACGAGCGCCCAGGCCGCGAGCAGGGAGTGCAGGCCGACGGGCTCCTCGGTGTACGCCTTGAGCGGTCCCGATTCCTCGAGAAGGTTCAGCTTGCCGATCAGGTCAGCACCGCCGGACACCGGCGGCGCGCTCGACCAGATCGTGTAGCCGCGATATCGGCCCATCACGGGCTCGCGGTCCGCTGCGAAGTACCGATTGAGGTCCGACACCTTCATGGCGTTGCCCTTCGCGCGCAGGTCGTTCGCCAAACGCTCGGCGACCACTCCACGGTAGAACCCATCGGCCCCGCGCTCGGCGACCTGTTCGAGCACCCAGGCGAGGTCCGTGTTCTTGATCGTGTCGCCGGCGACGAGCGGCTTGTTATCGCGGAAGAACAGTCGCTTGCTGCTTTCGTACTTGAGGAAGTGTTCGCGCTCGGTGGAGAGCGTGGTGGCGAGTCCGTCGCTGACGGCGTAGCCGTTCCTCGCGGCGCGGATCGCGGGCTCGACGACCTGCTTCCACGTGACCTTGCCCGAGCCGTACTGCTTGAACGCGCTGTGCATGCCGGCCACGGTGCCGGGCACGTTGGCGAGCACGGGGCCATCGCTGGGGTAGCGGCCGTTGACGAGCAGCGACGTGTTGTTGAGCCCGCCTTCTTCCGGCACGCGCGTCATGAAGTCAATGAGCGCCGGGCGTTCGCGGTCGCGGAGCGCGATCACCATCTGGCCGTAGCCACCGATTCCGCTTGCGTCGGGTTCGACCACGCCGAGCGCGAAGCTCACCGCAGCGGCCGCATCAACGACGTTGCCGCCGAGCCTGAAGACTTCCAGACCCGCTTCAGTCGCAACCGGGTGCGCGCTGGAGACGGCGGCACGGCCGGTGGCCGGCTCGCGGAGGTTCGGCCGTTCGCGCAGCATCTTGTGAATGACGCGCTGCAGTTCGTCATCATCCTTTGCCGCGGCGGCCTGCGACCGGTACTTGTCGCGCAGGGACTCCCATCGCGCGCGTCGCTGCGCCGCGCTCGCGTGGACATTCGCGTCGCCGAAGTAGAGTTGGGCGGAACGCTGCCAGACGAGATCGAAGGCGTTCGTATTGCGTTCTCGCGCGGTCGCGTCGGTGCTGACCGTGCCGGCCCGGCGTTCGGCGTCGGGGGCGAGGGGCGCGGCGAGCAATGCCAGCTGTGCGCGCGTGCCGAAGGGGTCGCGCACGGCGCGGTCGCCAAGTCGCGCCGGGTCGCCGTTGTAGCCCGGGCCGCCTTCGTCAAACTCGGCGACAGCGAACGTCCGGCCATCGGGCGACCACGCGACATCGCCGCGGCGCGAGCCGACGAAGTTCACGTAACTCGCGTTGCTGGCAGCGACGTAGATGCCGGCGCGCCCGCCGGCCGCGGTAGTGGAGAATGCGATGCGCTGACCGTCCGGCGCCCAGGCGAGTTTTTCGGGGGAGCGATCGCCGCTGACGACGCCGTCGCGCCCGGTGGCGAGTGTGCGGACGAGGAGTCGGCGTCCGGTCTCGAAGACCTGGATGTACGCGACGCGCGCGCCGTCCGGGGAGAACGCGGGCGCGAGCTCAGGTTGTTCGCGGTTCGTGAGCCGGCGCTCGGCACCGTCGGTGCCGCGAATCCAGATGCGGGCCGCGCCGCCGAATCCGCGCACGAACGCGATGCTGCCGTCGGTGGCGAGGGACGGTGCGCTGTCGTCGTCCCTGGAGCTGGTGATCCGCTCGGGTTGACCGCCGAGTGCCATGCGCCAGAGGGCGAACGTGCCGCCGCGGTTGGAGGAGAACACGATGGCGCGGCCGTCGCGGGTCCAGGCGGGATCGCGGTCCCACTCCGGGCCTGTGGTGATGCGCTTCCATGCGCCGCCCGCCGATTCCTGCGCGTAGAGATCCCCATCTATAGATACGGCGAGCCGGCCGTCCGGCGCGAAGGCGGGGGAGCGGGAACCCGAGAGTTCCGTCTGGGCCTGGGCCGCCCCAACGGTGCCGAGGAGGAGGGCGGTGATGAGCCTCACCGCACCACCTCCACCCGCGCGATCACATCTCCTTCGAGGATCCGGTCCACGACCTCGATGCCCTCGATGACCTCCGCAAACACCGTGTAATCGCGGTTCAGTCGCAGGTTGTCGCGCACGTTGAAGAACCACTGGCCGTCGCCGGTATCGTGCCCGCGCGTGCTCATGCCGACCGTGCCACGCACGTGCGGCACGGTGCCGAGCTCATCGCGGAAGAACCGCGGGTGCCCGACGTACTCGTTGCCGCCGCCACCGCCCTGGACAACAAAATCCGGTTCCACGCGGTGCCAGGTGAGCCCGTTGTACGCGCCACGCTGCGCGAGTTCGAGCACGCGCGCGGCCATGATGGGCGCGATGTCGCCGCGCAACCGCACGACGATCACGCCGCCGCCGCTGGAATCGGCCATGACGACACGCAGTCGCGGGGCCACCGCGCCAAGCGCGATGGACGCCGTGTTGGGCGGGAGCGAGATGGGCAGCGGGACGCAGCGTGCCGCGTCGTTGACGCCGAGCTTCGTGCCGACGGCCGCCACCGCCTTCGCGACCGTGCAATCGAAATCACTCAACAACGGCGCAATGCGCGGCCAGTCCGTCGGCTTCGCAAACTCCGCGATCCTCTCCACCAGCGCCATGCGCGCGTCGCGCGAGGTCTCGCTCGAGTCGCCCCGCAGGCGAAGCGCCATGGTGAGTGCGGCCGAAAGCACGGCGTCGCCACGCGGCGATTCCTTCAATGCCCGCGCCGCTGCGCGCACGGCCTGGTAGCCCTGCGCGGAGACCGCGCCGAGTATGACGTCATCGCTCGAGTGACCCGCGACGCGCGCAAGCGCGGTGACGGCGGTCTCCTTCACGTTGTCATTGGCATCAGCGGCCAGCCGGCGGAGTGACGCCGTGTCGTACACGATGCCGGCGGCCTGCGCAGCGTAGTTGCGGAGGTGTGGAACGGGGCTCGCCACATACCGCGGCAACAACGCGCGCGCATCGGCGGGCGCGACGCGTGCGAGCGCAACGAGGGCATGCGCCGACGAGTGCCAGGACACGCCAGCGGGCGGCCGCGCAGCGTTCGTCGCGGGGTTCTGCGCCCAGGCGCGAAGCGTGGCCATGAGCTGCGCGTCGCTTGTGCAGTTCACGCGCACGAGATCGGCCGCCCGGAGCCGCACGTGCCAGGATTCATCGGCGATGGCGGTCGCGAGGCCGGCGCAGTTGGTGGTATCGCGGCCCAGCGCGCGGAATCGCAAGCGCCACGCGGGGTCATCGTACTTGGGCGGCGCCGGGAGCGCGGGGAGCGAATCGCGTTTCGCGAAAAGCGGGTCACGTGACCGCCAGAGTTCGCGTTGCGCCAGCGTCCGGATGCGGGCGTCGGGGTTCGTCAGGCCATCGGCATACGGGGTTGCCGAAGTGTCGCGCCATTCACTGGAACGCAGGATCCGATCCACGACCTGCCGTGTGGCGGTGGTCATCTGGGCAGCGGCGGCGTGGGGCAGAGCTGACGCGGCGGCGAAACCGGCGGCGAAGAGGCAACGGGCGATGAGGCGCATGCGTCAATGATACGGCGCGCCCGCGGCAGGCGCAGTAGGTTCAGGGCGCTGGCCGCAAACGAAAAACGGAGCCGTTCATGAACATGTCTCGCCCTCTCAGCGCCGCACTGGTTGTCGCGACGGTGGCGCTGGCCCCCAGAGCCGCCCACTCCCAGCAGTACGACCTCGTCCTCGCCAACGCGACCATCGTTGACGGTTCGGGCGCGGCCCGCTTCACCGGCGCGGTGGCGATCACCGGTGGCAAGATCGCGCGCGTGGCCCGCGAGGCGATCCCGGCGGCGCAGGCCAAGCGCGTGATTGACGTGAAAGGGCGCGTCGTGGCGCCCGGCTTCATTGACGTACACGCGCACATCGAGCCGCTCCTGCAGATGCCGGACGCCGAGAGCGCGATCCGGCAGGGCATCACGCTGTCATTGGGCGGCCCGGACGGCGGCGGACCCTGGCCGTTCGGCGCGTACCTCGATTCCGCCGGCAAGTCCAAGCTCGGCATGAACGTCGCGTACCTGGTCGGGCACAACACGATCCGGCGCGAAGTCATGGGCACCGCGAATCGCGCGCCCACGGCGGCCGAACTCGACAAGATGAAGCAGATGGTCGCGACCGCGATGCGCGAAGGCGCGTTCGGGTTGAGCACGGGCCTCCGCTATGTGCCGGGCTACTACTCGAAGACCCCCGAAGTCATCGAGCTCGCCAAGGTCGCGGCGGCATCACGCGGCATCTACACCTCACACCTTCGCGAAGAAGGGCTCGGCTTGATCGAAGGCGTTGCGGAGGCGATTGAGATCGGCCGGCAGGCGCGCATCCCGATCGTCCTCACGCACCACAAGGCGATCGGCCAGAAGATGTGGGGCAAGAGCACGGTCACGCTCGCCATGGTGGACTCGGCGCGTCGCGCCGGGCTCGACGTGATGATCGACCAGTACCCGTACACGGCGAGTTCGACCGGGTTCAGCGTGCTCGTGCCACCCTGGGCGCTCGAAGGGGGCACGGCGGAGTTCAAGAAGCGCGTCGAGAACCCGGAGCTGCGCAACGCGATCGAGGCCGGGATCAAGGACCTCCTGCTCAACGACCGCGGCGGCGGCGACCTCAAGCGCGTCCAGTTCGCCAGCGTGGGCTGGGACCGCTCGCTCGAGGGCAAGACACTCTACGATTGGGCCGTGCAGCGCAAACTCCCACCAACGGCCGAGGGCGCCGTGCCCCTCGTGATCGAGGGCGTGCTGAAGGGAAGCCCGTCCATGGTCTTCCACGTGATTGACGAGCGCGACGTGCGGCGCATCATGGCGCACCCGCAGACGATGATCGCGAGCGACGGACGGCTCGACCGCCCGGGCCCGAGCGTGCCGCACCCGCGTAACTACGGCACGTTCCCCCGCGTGCTCGGCGAGTACGTGCGCGTGCAGAAGGTGCTCACGCTCGAGAGTGCCGTGCACAAGATGAGCGGCCTGCCCGCGAAGCGACTCGGGCTGTCGGATCGTGGCTGCGTGCGCGACGGTTGCGCGGCGGACCTCGTGGTGTTCGACCCGGCGACCGTGAGTGACAAGGGCACGTTCACGCAGCCGCACCAGTACCCCGTCGGGATTGACTACGTGCTCGTCGCCGGTGAGGCGGTGTTCGCGGACGGGAAGATGACGGGGGCGAGGCCGGGGAGGGTGATTCGGAGGCAGTGACGGGTCGCTCAAACGGCGAGTGATGGGTGCTCGGTGGTCGGTTGTCGGTGCAGGTGACCACAACCGATCACCGAAGACTGACCACTCAACACTCGCAGTTGCCGTTCACCGTCCTGAGTCCGCCCTCGTCTCCGTCCCGGTCACCGCCGCCACTGCCGCTCCCAGCATCCGCACGCGCACGTCGTTCACCTTGCGTTCGGTGTAGGAGCTCAGGCGGTTGAACACCGTGCGGGCCTTCGTGTACTGCCCGGTCTTGAGCAGCGCGACGACGGCGCCGTCACGGAACGCATCGGGCGAGACCCAGTTGAGCTTGTTCTCGGTGGCGAAGAGCAGCGCGTCCACGTGCGCCGCCGCCTCGAGCCAGTTGTAGGACGACACCGCGCGAAGGAAACGCACCGCC
>VGVM01000107.1 GCA_016874035.1 Gemmatimonadota bacterium | reverse complement strand
CAAGGGCGGCTACGGCAAGCGCGACAAGGCCTCCGACAACCCGACGTTCATCGTGGAGTCGGTCACGCGCCTCGCCGAACTTCGGACGACGGGCCAGATCGCGGTGGCCATTGACCTGGCGCCGGACGCGGGAATCGCCGCCGCGGTCTTTGGCGACATCCGCGCGATCGTCGAGGCCCATCCCGGCTCGGCGCCGCTGGAAGTCCGCTGGACCGGGCTCGACGGCACGCGCGCGCGGATGCGTTCCGCATCCCTGACCTTGTCGCCCGGGACGCCGGCCCTGAAGGAACTTCGCGCACTCGTGGGCACTGAGCGGGTCCAACTCGTCCGGATGGCCTGACCATGGGATCGTCTGCACTGGAATTCGAGAAACCGCTCGCCGACGTCGAGCGACAGATCGACGAACTGAAGCGCGTCGCCGCCGAGCGCCAGGTGGACGTGTCCGCGGAGCTCGCACCGTTGCTCGCGAAGCTGGGCGAGCTGCGGCAGCAGGTATACGCGAACCTGACGCCAATCCAGCGCGTGCAGGTCGCGCGCCACCCCCGACGCCCGTTCACGCTCGATTACGTCAAGCTGGCGTTTTCCGACTGGATCGAACTGCACGGCGACCGTGCGTTCCGCGATGACGCCGCCATCGTCGCCGGATGGGCACGACTCGATGGCGAAACCGTCATGGTCATCGGCCATCAGCGTGGCCACGACACCAAGGAGAACCTGCGCCGCAACTTCGGCATGCCCCACCCCGAAGGCTATCGCAAGGCGCTCCGCCTGATGAAACTGGCCGAGAAGTTCCACGTGCCCGTCGTCACGTTCATTGACACGCCGGGCGCCTGGGCGGGGATCGGCGCCGAGGAACGCGGCCAGAGCGAGGCGATCGCGCGCAACCTTCTGGAAATGAGCCAGCTCACGGTCCCGATCGTGGCAACCGTGATCGGTGAAGGCGGCTCGGGAGGCGCGCTCGCCCTCGGCGTCGCCGACCGAGTCCTCATGCTCTCGAACTCCGTGTATTCGGTGATCACCGTCGAGGGCTGCGCGGCGATCCTCTGGAAGGACGCCAAGAACCCGGAAATACGGGAGCGCGCCGCCAGCGCGCTCAAGATCACGGCGCAGGACCTGCTCGACAACCACGTGATTGACGAGGTCATCCCGGAACCGCCGGGCGGCGCCCACGCAGACCCTGAGGCCACCGCGAAGGCGCTGCACGACGCGCTGCTGCGGAACGTTGACGAACTGCGCCGGCTCAAGCCGGACAAGCTCGTTCGCCGACGCCGCGAGAAGTTCCTCAAGCTCGGCGCGTTCGAGGAGTAACGGCGCCGGTGGTCATCGAAGTCAGCTTCAAGGGAAACCGCCGCGAGTTCTTCGACTGGCCGTATCCCGCGGCGCCCGCGCTCAAGTCGGCCGTGATCGTCGAGGTGGAGCGCGGCGAGGACTTGGGGCACGTCCACAGCACCGGTGACCTCGCGCTCAAGCGCAAGGAAGGCACCACCCACGGCCGTGCCTCCTCGGCGCCCCTGCGAAAGGTCGCTCGCGCCGCGAATGCCGACGAGATCGCACGCGCCGCGCAACTGCGGAGCGAAGAGTCCAACGTCCGCCTTCGCGCCATCGAGAAGGTCCGCGCCCTCGGCCTCGACATGAAGGTGTCCGATACGGAATGGCAGTGGGACAAGAAGCGCCTCACGCTGTTCTTCACGGCGGAGCAGCGCGTGGACTTCCGGCAACTGGTGCGCCAACTCGAAGGCATGTTCGGCACGCGGGTTCACATGTGGCACATCGGCGTGCGCGACGAGGCCAAGCGCGTGGACGGCGTCGGCCGCTGCGGTCGCCAGATGTGCAGCGCGAGTTGGCTCCCGGAGCTGATTCCGGTCAAGTCCAGTGTCGCGAAGGACCAGCACCTTTCCACGCTCAACCCTGCGCAGATCTCGGGAACCTGCGGGCGGCTGATGTGCTGCCTCCGGTATGAGCACGAGTTCTACGTGCAGCAGCGGAAGCGCTTCCCCAAGGAAGGCCGGATCGTCACGACCGCGCTCGGCGAGGAGAAGCTCATCTCGATTGACATCTTCCGCGAGACGTTGACGCTCCGAAACCCCGCCGGCGAGTCCCGCGTGATCCCGCTGGCGCAGTTTCGCTCGGAGACCGGTGCGGCGCCCTCGGCGCCGACTGCGCTCGCCGAGGGCGACGATGCGCCGCTCGCTGTTGACGAACAACAGGTGGAAGAGCCAGCCGCAGCGGACGAAGCACCCGCCGGTCTTGCCGAAGACCGCGCCACCGACCTTGTCGAAGACCGTACCGCCGCCCCTGCCCCCGAACGCGCCTCCGGCGCTGACGCGAACCGCAACGCCAACCAAGGCGCTCCGCGCGAAGGTGGCGGACGTCGCCGCCGACGCCGCGGACGCAGGGGCGGACGACGCGGAAACGCCCCGGACGGACCGTCCGCTCCGCCTGGGCCGCCCACCACATCATGACACCGCCCCCGAACCGCTTCTACATCACGACCGCCATCGACTACGCCAACGGCGACCCCCATTTCGGGCACGCCCTGGAGAAGATCGGCGCGGACGTGATCGCGCGCGCGCACCGGCAAATGGGGCAGGATGTCCACCTGTGCATCGGCATGGACGAGCATGGGCAGAAGGTCGCGCAAACCGCAGCCGCCAAGGGCGTCGAACCGCAGGCCTTCGTGGACGACATCGCCGCACGGTTTCGGTCCATGTGGGACACGCTTGGCGTGTCGTATGACCAGTTCATTCGCACCACCGACGGACCGCACAAGAGCGGCGTGCGCGCGTTCATCAAGCGGATCGCGGACAGCTCCCCCGACGACTTCTACGAGAAGGAGTACGAGGGCTGGTACTGCGTCGGATGCGAGCTGTTCAAGCCGGACAATGAAATCGTTGATGGCAAGTGCGTCCTGCACCCCACGCGTGACTTGCAGTGGACCAAGGAGCGGAACTGGTTCTTCCGCCTCTCGCGGTACCAGACGTTCCTCGCGCGCCTCGTGGACGAGCGCCCCGAGTTCATCCAGCCTGAGTCGCGCCGGAACGAGATCAACGCGCTGCTGGCCTCGGGGCTCGAGGATCTCTCCATCACGCGCGCACGCCTGTCCTGGGCGATCCCGTTCCCGATTGCCTCGCCGCTCGGCGGCGAGCCGCAGGGAACCTGGGTGTGGTTCGACGCGCTCCCGAACTACCTGACGGCCACCGGCTACCCGGAAAAGGGATGGAAGGACCGCTGGCCGGCCCAGGTGCACGTGGTCGGCAAAGACATCACCCGCCTGCACTGCGTGGTCTGGCCGGCGATGCTGCAGGCCGCCGAACTGCCGCTCCCGGAGCGCGTTTGGGGGCACGGCTTCATCTCGTTCGGCGGTGAACGCTTCAGCAAGTCCGCCGGCGTCAAGATCGAACTCGTGGATGAGATCGCGCGGTACGGGGCCGATGCGTTTCGCTACTTCCTGATGCGCGAAGTTCCGTTCGACGGCGACGGCAGCTACTCCGTCGAACGCTTCGACGCCGTGTACACGGCGGAGCTGGCCAACGGACTCGGCAACCTGGCCAGCCGCGCGATCGCGATGATCGAGAAGTACCGGAATGGCGTGGTCCCTGCGGGCGCGCCGGTCCCGCTCGACGCCGAAGACGCCGCGGATGTCGCCGGGTTCGTCGCCGCACTCGACGGGTCCAACGGCTACTTGTGCCACGAGGCCGTCGCGGCCGTCGCGCGTATCACTTCGCGCGCCAACCTCTACATCCAGCAGTCGGCACCATGGACGCTGGCGAAGGACCCGGCCAGCGCCGCCGAACTCGATCGCGTGCTAGCGGCGCTCGCCCGCTCGCTGGCCCGCCAGGCGGTGTGCCTTGCCGCGGTGATGCCCGGGAAGTCCGCCGACCTCTGGAGCCAGCTGGGGGGCGCGGGGGCGGTCACGGAGGTGCGCTATGCGTCCCTTGGGACACTCGATTGCACCGCATGGCAGGTGCGAAAGGGCGAGGCGATGTTCCCGCGTCCGGAGCCGCCCAAGACTACGGGCTGACGCCCCGCGCGAATCGCCGTTCGTTCGGTTGACCGGTTCCCCCGAAAACGCGATCTTTCCTCTCTATGGCGGACCGGCGCTGGACCATCCTGATCGTTTCCTCCGACAACTCGGGCACCCGGTCCATTACGGTGTCCGACCGGGGGCGGCGCGCGGCGCTTTGGACGGTCGGTACGGCCGTCGGGCTCGTCCTCGCTGCGACGATTTTCCTGTTCACCCCGTACGCGACTCCCGGCACGCGCCTGATGCTCGCCGAGAATGAGCGCCTTCGGAGCGACCTCGATTCGCTGAGAGGCCAGATCGCCGCGATCGGCGACACCATCGGCGTGATCATGGACCGCGACCGGCAGATGCGGATTGTCGCCGGGCTCGCGGACGACACCACCGGCAACGCCGACGGCGCGGCGCTGCACGAAGGAGAGCTATCCGGTAGCCTCGACGGCCGGCTGGACGGTGCGCGCAATGAGCGTCGCATCGTGGGCGCCTTCCCCGCGGCGCCCCAGCGGAAGCCCTTGCTCAATCGCTTCGGGTTTGCGCGCAACCCGACGCTGGACGAGCTGTCCCAGCGTGCGAGCGCGCTCGCGCAGAGTTTCCGCGCCGTCAACGACACGCTCGTCCGAAACATCGAACGGCTGTCGAACACGCCGTCGATCATGCCGACCACCGGCTGGCTCTCCAGCAACTTTTCGCGAAGTCGGCTGCACCCTGTGTTGCACGAGAGTCGCCCACACGAAGGGATCGACGTCACGGCGCCGATGGGAGCGCCTATCGTCGCGCCGGCATCGGGTATCGTCAGGGCGGTCGGATTCCAGGCCGGCTACGGCAACACCTTCGAGGTGGACCATGGCAACGGCATCGTCACCCGCTATGCGCACTGTTCGCGGGTGATGGTCTCGAACGGCCAGCGCGTTTCACGCGGCCAGCTCCTGGCGCTCGTCGGCAATACGGGCCTGACGGTCGGCCCGCACTTGCACTACGAAGTTCACGTGGACGGAAAGCCCGTGGACCCGCTTCGCTACGTCCTGCCCGACAAGCTCGTAGACTGAGTCGGCGTCGGGACCGCTACGGCGTCTTCTTCGCCCCGGTCCCGAAATCCACCACCGGCGGCGCTGCATCCGCGGGCTTCGCCAACTCGAAGTACGTCCCCGGTTGCGCGCCCATCACCTTCGCCGTGATGACCTGCGGAAACTTGCGGATGTACCCGTTGTACGCGTTCACGGCATCGTTGTAGTCCGTCCGCGCCACGCCAACGCGATTCTCCGTGCCCGCCAGTTCATCCTGCAGGCGCAGGAAGTTCTCGTTGGACTTGAGCTGCGGGTATGCCTCGCTGATCGCGATCAGGCGGCCCAGCGCGCCGTTCATCCCCTGCGCCGCCTCGGCCATCTGACCCAGGTCGCCCCCGCTCACCGCGCCGGCCATGCGCGCTCGCGCATCCGACACCGCGGTGTACACCTCATTCTCCTGCTTCGCGAACCCCTTCACCGTCTCAACCAGGTTCGGGATCAGGTCGGCCCGGCGTTGCAGCTGCACCGCGATCTGCTGCTTCGCCCGGTTCGTGTTCTCGTCCAGTTCCTGGATCCGGTTGTATCCGCATCCGGATAGGACCAGCGGCAGTGACAACGTGATTCCGGCCAGCAAGTGACGGCGCATGGACTTTCGGCTCCAGGGGGAAACAGGGGGAATATAGGCTGCGCTCACCGGGGCTTCCGCCGGTCCGTGAACGCCACCAGCCGCATCAGCCCGTCGTGAAATCCGTCCAGCAGGCGTTCGGCGTTCTCCTTCGTGACTGCCGGCTCACCGTGCCGTTGTCGCCACGCGGCGATGAACGGCGCGGGATCCGCGCCGGCCTGCGCCGCCACGGCCTCGCACACCGCCGGAGCAGCCGAAGGGACGTCCCCGCCCTGTGTCCTCAGCTGCGCCCGCATCAGCGCGACGACCTGGTTCGCATGCGCAGCGAGGACGTCACGCTGCAGGCGGTGGTCACGGCCCATCATGGCCGACTCGGCGCGCACGCGAAGGGTGAGCGCCAACAGCTCGTACTCGAGCTGGCGGCGCAGGTCCTCAGGCGCGATCTCGGCCGCGGACGGGATCGAAAAGCCCGCGTCCGCGTGCAGCACGCGGTGCCGGCCGGCGATGTCCGCGTGCTCGATCGCGAACACGTCCCGACTCGAGCGCCACTCAGCCTCCGTGAGCATAAGCAACGCGGGATTCCCCGCTTCCTCCCACGCGCGCGCCGTCGCGCCTGCAGCGTGCATGGCGGCGACCGGCAACGAACGCACCACGACCAATACGTTGTGACCCTTCCCGGCGCGCGGGTCATCCGCCGTGGAGCCGTACAGCACGACGCCCGCCAGCGCCGGACCATGGGCATCGCGAAGCCGGCCAACGAGGTTGTCGAGACTCAT
>VGVM01000106.1 GCA_016874035.1 Gemmatimonadota bacterium | reverse complement strand
GAACGCTGGGCGACCATGGTGCCGGACCTGATCGGGCGGTCCAGAAGCGAACACGTACTGTTGCCCAACGGCGCGGACCATCATGCGCGGCAGCGCAACCTGCCCGCGGCGCTCGAGGCGCTCGCGGCCGCCGCGCGGCCGCATGTCGTGATCGGCAGCTCGCTCGCGACGTTTGCCGAATCGCTGGTGGCCGCGGCCAGCCGCAGCGGTGGAATCCCCGGCATCCGCGGTGAGCTGCGCGATTCGTACGGCTACCTGTGGACGTTGCAGGGTACGTTCTCCGCGCGGGCGCCGCAGAAACGCCGGCACGCGCAGGTCGAACGCCTGCTGCTGCGCGACTGCGAACCCTGGGTCGCGTTGGCCGGCGCATCAAAGGTTGCCTTGCTCCACGTCGCATGGAAGTCACTGCTGTTGTGCCACCCGCACGACACGCTCTGTGGCTGCTCGACCGATCTCGTCGCGCGGGCGATGGACGCGCGACTCGACGACGCGGAAGACCAAGCCGTCGGCCTTCGCGACGACGCGTTGCTGGAGATGATTGGGCACGATCGTGACCGGGCACGTGAGGAACCGGGGTCGTGGACGCCCGTGACACTGGTGCGGAATCCATCGGCACGCCCACGCAGCGGCGTCGCGATCCTCCGGCTGTCGGCATTCGCGGCAGACGTGAAGGTCGGCGCGAACGCTTCGCCGGGCGCCGTGAGGACCGCTCGTGCGCGCGTGCCCGCGCTGGACGGCGTTCCGCCTGTTCAGGTACTCACGAAAGCGCTGGCTCACGAGCGCACCGAGGCGCCGCGTCACTACCCGGACAATGATGAGGTGCTGGGCGCCGAGGTCGCTGCGTGGGTGGGGAACGTGCCGGCATATGGAATTCGCGGGTATCGCCATGTCGGTCGCGCAGCCAAGGACGAAATCCCGAACCCGGTCGTCGTGGACGGTCTCTCGCTGTCGAATGGGTTTGTCTCCGTGCGCGTTACCAGCGACGGCCGCGTCACGTTCGACGATCATTCCACCGGCGTCGGCATCGGCGACCTGCTCTCCTGGGAGAGTCGAGAGGAGGCCGGCGACGAATACACGGCCTCGCCGCGAGGTCCGATGCTCGAGTTCACGTACGACGGTGCGCGCGTGGTCCACCGCGGGCCCGTGCGCGGCACGATCGCGCTGGAATGGCGCATGAAGCGGCGCGGATTCGTAGTCACGGGCCGCACGCTGCTGACCGTTGACGCCGGGGCGCGTTTCCTTCGCATCGGTGTGGACGCGCGCAATGCCGCCGCCGACCACCGACTGCGGCTCGGGATCGCGACGCACCTGCGTGACGCGCGCGTATGGGCCGACGCCATGTTCGGCCCTGTCGAGCGCAAACCGATCGTCGCGACCCCGGAAGACCTCAAGCTCGAGACACCGCCGGCAACCGCACCGCTCCACCGCTACGTGTCGCTGTTCACCGAATCGCGCGGAGCAACGGTGTACTCCGACGGCCTCGCCGAATACGAAGCCGATCCGAACGGAACCGTGTTCATCACCTTGCTGCGGTCGGTCGGCGAACTGTCGCGGAACGACATCCCTGAGCGCCCCGGACACGCCGGTTGGCCGACACCAACCCTCGGAGCCCATTGCCGAGGCCCGTTCTCGGCGCGCTTCGCACTGATGTGCCACGGGCCGCGGAACGCAAAGACGATCGACCGGATCGAACATGCTGCGGATGACGTGCTGCTCCCCCTCATGGGTGGCACGTTGCGATCGGCGCTGGCGGTGCCCGCTCCGGTGAGCGGGGTCGGTCTCGATGGCCTCGGCTTGGCGTGCTCCGCGATTACGCGGACCGATGACGGCGAGCAGTTCGTGCTGCGTTGCGTCAACCTCACGGATGAAACCGTGGCCGGCGCGTGGACTGTGCCGGCCGGCTTTTCCATCGCCGCACTCGCCCGGCTCGATGAGACGGTCATCGGCCCGTTGACGGTCGCGGACGGGCGGATTGCCTTTGTCGCCCCGCCCCGTGCGGTGATCACCGTCCTCGTGCGGTAGTTTTCCTGCGGACCCTCTGGAGTACTCCATGACCCCTGCCCGTCGCCGTGCATTCGTCCGCCTCGTCGCGGCACTGTTCGCCGTTGTCTCCACGGCAACCGCCGTCGCCGCGCAACAGCCGTACTTCCCGCCGCCGGGAGACGCATGGGAGCGCCGCACGCCGGAGCAGATGGGCTTCACGAAGCGCTCGGTGGACAGCGCGGTGACCATCGCGCTCAAGAACGAATCCACGGCGCCGCGAGACCTGCTCGCGAACCACCAGCAATCGTTTGGCCGTGAGCCGATGAGCGAGGCGATCGGCCCGTTCAAGGAACGCGGTGGCGCGGCCGGCATGATCGTGCGGCGCGGGTACATCCTCGCGGAGTGGGGCGACCCGAACCGCGTGGATGTGACGTACAGCGTCACCAAGAGTTTTGTCACGACGACGATCGGCCTGGCCTTCGACCGCAAGATGATTCGCGCCGTCACGGACAAGGTCGGCGACTACATGGCGCCGATCGTGGTCGCAAAGAACGGCTCGTTCAGCAACTACGAAGTGCTCGCGCCATTTGAGTCGGAGCACAATCGCAAGATCACGTGGGAGCACCTCCTGCGTCAGACGAGCGACTGGCAGGGCACGCTCTGGGGCAAGCCGGATTGGGTGGATCGCTTCCCGCGCAATACCACCGACACCGCGAGCGTGATCAATCGCGCGCGCTTCGAGCCCGGCACGCGCTACACGTACAACGATGTGCGCGTGAACCTGATGGCCCTGGCGTCACTGAACGTTTGGCGTCGTCCGTTGCCCGAAGTGCTCAAGGAATACGTGATGGACCCGATCGGCGCGTCGAACTCCTGGCGCTGGTACGGCTACGACAACTCGTGGGTGATCCTCGACGGGCGCATGGTGCAGTCCGTCGCCGGCGGCGCACACTGGGGTGGCGGGATGTTCATCAACGCGCGCGACATGGCGCGCTTCGGCCTGCTCACGCTGCGCGACGGCAAGTGGAACGGCAAGCAGGTCCTGTCGCAGGAGTGGATCCGGATGTCGCGCTCGCCGGGCCCGGCGAACGATGCCTACGGGTTCGCGAACTACTTCCTGAACACCGGCAAGAAGGCGCTGCCCGATGCACCCGAGTCCGCGTTCTGGCACCTCGGGAACGGCAACAACATCATCTACGTGGATCCGGTGAACGATCTCGTCATCGTCACGCGTTGGCTGACGAACACGCGGGCCTTGAACGAGATGATCAAGGTGCTCACGACGACGAAGAGCTGAGCCGCGCGGGGCGGCGGCTGGTCGGCGACCGGTCCGCCGCCGACCCCGCGAGCCGATCCCGCCATGCGTCGCCCAGCACGGTCGCGGCGACAACCGTCACGACCACCGCGAGCCCTGGCGCGAGCGACACCCAGGGCGCCGTGACGATCAGGTCGCGGCCGCCGGCAATCATGTTCCCCCAGCTCGGAACGGGCGGCTGGATCCCGAGGCCCAGGAAGGACAGCCCGCTCTCGAGCATCACCGCGCTCCCGACGCCCAGCGTCGCCGCCACCAATGCCGGCCCGATCGCGTTGGGCAGCACGTGACCCCAGAGCACTCGCGCTGGCCGCGCGCCGAGCGCCTCGGCGGACTCGACCCATGGCCGCACACGCGCGCCAGCGACTTCGGCGCGCACCATCCGCGCCACGCCCATCCACCCGGTCGCCGCGAGGATCACGATCACCGTCATCGTGCTCGGCTGCCACAACGCGATGCACACCAGCAACAGCACCAGGCGTGGCACGGCGAGGACCGTATCGGCGAGTCCCATCACCATTCTATCGAGTAGACCGCCGACCCAACCCGCCGCGGCCCCGAGCACCGTGCCGAGCACCGTGGAGAGAACGGCGCCCGCGACGCCGACGAGCAGCGAGAGTCGCCCCGCAAGCATCATCCGCACGAACAGGTCACGGCCGAACCGATCCGTGCCGAGCAGATGCCAGCCGCCGTCGGGGTCTCGACTCAGGGGCGCGAGCAGCCGCCGGTCCACGGCGTCGCCGATCGCGAGCGGATCGCTTGATGCGAGCGCCGGCACGAGAAGTGCGCCGAGTGTGAGCGTCGCCAATACGCAAAGCGCGACCAGTTCGTCGCGGCGGAGCGCACGCGCCCATCGCAGCGCTTGCGCCGTCATGATGCGCGACGCCTCGGATCGAGCACCGGAAGTGCGAGATCGGCCAAGAGGTTGGCGAGGATCACCGCGGCCGCATACCAGACACTTGCCCCCAGCACCACCGGGTAGTCGCGCGCCGCGATTGCCGAGAGCGTGAGGCGCCCAAGCCCGGGCCAGGCAAACACGGACTCGACGAACACCGAACCCGCGACGATCCCGGGCAGCGTGAGCGCAAAGAGCACAACCAGGCTTGGCGCGGCATTGGGCAATACGTGCAGCCACGCCGAACGCGCAGCGGAAACGCCGCGGGCGCGGGCCGCGCGCACGAATACCTGGTCGCGCACATCGAGGAACGCGGATCGCGCATAGCGCGCGACGCCGGCCGCGCCGATAATCGTCAGCGTGGTCACAGGCAGGATCGCGTGACGGATCAGGTCAGCGGTGTCGGCCCACCCAGTGAGCGCCAGTCCGGGCGACCGGACGCCGAGCGCGGGGAGTCTCCACGACGCAGGAAGGCCGAGCACGGCGACCCCGTAGGTGAAGAATGCGACCAGTGCGAGTGCAACCCAGAAGGCGGGCGCGGCGAACACGGCGGCGGAAAGGAATGTCGCCACGCGGTCACCGAGCCGGTTTCGTCGCGCCGCCTGCCATGCCCCGAGCGACCCGCCGAGTATGAACGTCAGCAGGAGCGAGGCGAGGCCGAGCGCAAACGACGTCGGGGCGGACTCGGCGAGTGCCTGCGACACCGGCATCCCGAGCGCGAAGCTTTCGCCGAGGTCGCCCTGCACCAGCGCACCGACCCACTGTGCATATTGCACCACGACTGTCTGATCGAGTCCCAGGTCCGCGCGCACGCGCTCGGCGTCTTCCGCCGTCGCGGTGGGCGGGACGAGGAACGTGGCCGGATCGCCCGGCGCGAGGCGCACGAGCACAAAGATGAGCGTGACGACGAGCCAGAAGAGCATCGCCGCCCAGGCCAGGCGCCGGAGCAACAGCGGCAGCAGCATCGGGACGGACACGCGCTGAATATGCACGCCCGTGCCCGGCTGTTGGCTGTCGCCTGGTCCGCCGTCGTTGGCGCGAGCGGCTGTGCGGGCCCCGCGCGACCGGCCGATACCATCGTTTTCGCGTCCGGCGCGGACCTCGAGTCCGCGAATCCACTCGTCACGGTGCACGGACTGTCGCGGCAGGTCCAGCGCTATGTGCTGCTGACGACCCTCGCGCGCTATGACAGCGCGCTCGCGCCCGTCCCCTACCTGGCGCGCGGATGGACGTGGAACGCGGATCGAACGCGCCTGACCGTCATGATCGCCACCGGCCTCCGATGGCACGATGGCGAACCCACGACCGCGCGCGATGTCGCATTCACCCTGCGTGTCGCGCGCGACCCGCGCGCGGGCTATTCACGCGCGACCGACCTGGCTCCGCTCGATACGGTGCTCGTCGCCGATGACTCGACGTTTACACTCGTGTTCCGGAATCGGCAGGAGCGGTTCCCGCTCGTGCTCTGCGAGCTGCCGATCCTGCCGGCGCATGTGTTGGCAGGAGTCGAACCCGCGGACATGCGGCGTGCTGCGTTCAACCTGTCACCGATTGGCAACGGCCCGTTCCGCTTTGTCGAACGCACTGCCGGCCAGCGCTGGGTGTTCGAGCGGAATGCGGATTTCCCGGCTGCGCTTGGCGGACCGCCGCACATCGCGCGCCTGGTCATCGCGGTCGTGGATGAGCCGACCACGAAACTCGCCGGCTTGTCGAGCGGCGACCTCGACTTCGCCGGCATCGCGCCATCCATGGCCGCGCTCGCCGCGCGAGATCCGATGCTTCGCGTCGTGGACTACCCGATCCTGCTCTCGACCGGACTGGTCTTCAACACGCACCACGCGCCATTCGACGATGTGCGGGTGCGCATGGCGGTAAACCTCTCGCTGGAACGGGCGCGCATTGTGCGCGCGGCGTTGGCCGGGTTCGGGCGGCCGGCGGCCGGAGCGGTCCCGCCGGAGAGTCCGCTGGCACTCGCCGGCGAGGCGCCGTACGACACGACGCGCGCGGATTCCCTTCTCGATGCTGCCGGTTGGACACGACCGGCTGGAGCCGGTTCGGGTGCCCGAACGCCGGCAGTTCGCGCCCGCGCCGGCCGTGACCTGCGGGTCGAGCTGCTCACGGTCGGAAGTGGCGACAACGCGATCGAGCAACTCGTGCAGTCCGATCTCGCCGCGCGTGGCATTGCCGTGACCATCCGCCAGATGGAAATGGGCGCGTTTCTCGTCCGCGCGCGCGGACAACCGAAGGACTTCGACCTGTTGATCACGGGCGTGCCTGGCGACATCTCGCTCGCCTACCTAGGTGCGATGTTCGATGGCGTGCAGCGCGGTGGCGCCCTTGACTACGCGGACTTTCACA
>VGVM01000105.1 GCA_016874035.1 Gemmatimonadota bacterium | reverse complement strand
CTAGAAGTGGTTTCAAAACTGGCGCAGGGTGATCAACATGCAGGCGGCGTGCAAGAACGCGCGGTAGTGCTCGATCTTGTTCTCGTAGCGCGTGACGAGGCGGCGGAAGTTGTGCAGCCAGGCATTGGTGCGTTCCACGATCCAGCGGCGTCGATATCGGCGCAGCCCACGCCCGTCTTGAAACCGGTGGGTGCGCGTGGTGATGTGCGGTGCGATCAGGTCGATCCCGCGCGCCCGCAGGCGTTCCCAGAGCTTCCGGCTGTCGTAGCCCTTGTCGGCGACGATGCGCTCGGGGTTCTGCTTCGGGCGGCCGGGGCCGGCCCGGGGCACGGCTACCTGCGCGAGCGTGTCTTCCGCGAGCTGCGACTCGGCTCGATTGGCAGGCGAAAGGTGCACTCCGAGAGGAACACCCTGGCCGTCGACCAATACCATAAGCTTTGTCCCCTTACCCTTGCGTGTTTTGCCGATGCAAGAGCCCCTTTTTTCGCGGGAGCGAAGGTCCCGTCCATGAAGGCCTCGCTCCAGTCGAGTTGTTGCGCCTCATCGAGATCTTTCAGGAAGGCCCGCCACAGCGAGAGCCAGAGTTCGGCGCGTTCCCACTCGCCGAGGCGGCGCCAGCAGGTCGCGTACGCCGGATATCGGTCCGGCATATCGCGCCACCGCGCCCCGCTACGCAAGACCCAGAGGATCCCCTCCATGACCGCGCGATCATCGGCCCGAGGGCGCCCGCCTTTCGGCTTGGCCTTCGGTGTCGGGATCAAACGGGAAATGTGGGCCCACTGCGCATCCGTCAGCTCGACTTTCATCATCACCCCGCTCGGAGCGAGGCCACCTTCCTCTCAAACGACCGAGCGAGGGTTTAGAAACTGCTTCTCGGGGATTGCAGTCATAAGCGAAGGAGAGGGTTTGGCCGGTGACTCGTCAGCAAAGGCGATTACGTACGCAGCCTGCAAAGTAAGCCCCCGTCAAACGGATTCGCTATTTCCAGTATCGGTCGCGTTGCCCGATCCACTCAACCCCGCGAGATTTCCCATGGTCGGGGAGGGCTAGTCCTAATTGGTAAGGCAGCGGTCTTGAAAACCGCCGCGGTGAAAGCCGCTTACAGGTTCGAGTCCTGTGCCCTCCGTGTTCAATGTCCGAGCCCGCGTCCGGTTGAGCGGCTTCGGTGCGAGCGGTAACTTCGAGGGCCCGTGGTAGCGGACGATTCTTGGCCGCGGCCGAGGGAATGGGAGCGGTGGCCGAGAGGCTGAAGGCACCGGTTTGCTAAACCGGCATACGGGCTTAAACCTGTATCGAGGGTTCGAATCCCTCCCGCTCCGTTGTCAACAACAGCGACCGTACGCGTCCGGTTCGCGCCCTCGCCGACCGGGTACCTCCACGTCGGCGGTGCGCGCACCGCCCTCTTCAACTGGCTCTATGCCCGCAAGGCGGGCGGCCAGTTCCTGCTCCGCATCGAGGACACGGACAAGGCCCGAAGCACGGACGAGTCCACGCGCGCCATCTTCCGCGGGCTCACATGGCTCGGGCTCAGCTGGGACGAGGAAGTCGTCTTCCAGGGCGCGAACCTCGAGCGGCACCGGCGCGACGCGCACGCGCTGCTCGCCTCGGGTGCGGCGTACCGCTGTTTTTGCACGACCACCGAACTCGACGAGCGCCGGAAGGCGGCTGAGGCGGCCGGCGGAGCGTTCAAGTACGACCGCCGCTGCGACGCCCTCGCGGCAGCCGAGGTGGAGCGACGGGTCGCGAGCGGCGTTCCGCACACGCTCCGGTTCCGCGTGCCGGAGGGCACCACGAAGTGGGACGATATGGTCCATGGCGGGATCGCCTTCCCCAACGCGGACATTGACGACCTGGTGATCCTGCGCTCGGACGGCACGCCGATCTACAACCTCGCCGTGGTCTCCGACGACATCGCGATGCGGATCACGCACGTGATGCGCGGCGAGGATCATATCGCGAACACGCCGAAGCAGATCCTGCTCTACCGGGCGCTCGGTGCCGCGCTGCCGGCGTTCGCGCACTTCCCCAATGTGCTGGGCACGGACGGCAAGAAGCTCTCCAAGCGTCATGGCGCCACCGCCGTCGGCGACTACGAAGCGATGGGGATCCTGCCGGAGGCAATGTGCAACTTCCTGGCGCTGCTGGGCTGGAGCCCGGGCGGCGACATCGAGTTGATGGACCGCGCCGAGCTCACGGAACGCTTCGCCCAGGACGGGTTCCTGGCGAAGGCATCGGTCTTCGACATGAAGAAGCTCGAGTGGATGAACGGCCAGCATTTGGTGCGCATGCCGTTCGAGACGTTGACGCCGCTCGTGATCCCGATGCTGAACGCCCTTGGCGTCGCGACTGATGGCCTCGACGGGGCGAAACGGGACTGGTGGCACCGGCTGCTGGAGGTCCTGCGCGTGCGCTCGCGCACCGTTGACGAACTCGCGCGCCAGGCCGCGCCGTATTTGACGGTGCCGGTCACGTTCGATGCCGACGCCGTCGCGAAGCAGTGGAAGGACCCGACCCTCACGCGCGCGCTGCTCACCAAGTCCCGGGCCTTCCTCGCCGGTGATGTTGCATGGGATGCCGCCACGCTTGAAGCGGGCATGCGCGCACTGGCGGAAGCGGAGGGTCTCGGCGCCGGGAAGGTCCTGCAGCCGCTGCGTGTTGCCCTGACGGGCCAGGCCGCGAGCCCCGGCATGTTCGACGTGCTGCTGCTGCTCGGGCGCGATACGACGCTCGCGCGGCTCGATGCCGCGCTTGCCCACCCGCACCTCTCGGGCTGAGCCGCATGCCGGGCCCTGCGGACCCCGGGATTCGCGCCCCACTCAGCCGGATCGAGGCGGAGCTCCTCCAGTATCTGGTTGATTTTCTCGGCGAACACACGTTCCAGCCCAGCGTCCGGGAGATCGGACGTGCGCTCAAGATCCCGAGCACCAAGTCCGTCACGGAGATCCTCGGCTCGCTCGAACGCAAAGGGTACGTGCGCCTGCAGCAGGGCCGCTCGCGCGGCGTGGAGCTGCTCGGACACGCCGGCGGCACCGGCACCATCGCCGTGCCACTGCTGGAGTACGACCCGCTCACCGGCACGATGCGGACGGTGGATCACGTCACCCTGGACCGCCGACTCGTTGGCATGCCGGAGTCGTTCCTGATTCGCTCGCAACCGACCGCCGCCCCGGAACACGGCGTCCTCGAAGGCGACCTCGTCGTGGTCCACCCGAGCGCGCGCGCCAAGGACGGGGCGCTGATCGCGGTGCGCGTCGGCGCGGCAACGATCGTGCGCCCGTTCGTCCGTCGTGGCGCAGGCGTGGTACTCGGCGCGACGCCCGGAACGGACGAGGTCGCGCTTGGCACCGGCGACGATTTCGAGATTCTTGGGGTCGTGGCGACCGTGATCCGGCCGCCGCGGGCGTAAGCCCGGCGCGCTAGCCTATCTGGGACGGTCCGCGAGCGCGCCTTCGGGCACGATTCGCGGCGGCGAGTCCGCCTTTCGCGCGTCGTCGCGCTCCTTCTGCTTCCGCTCGCGAAGCGCCTTGACCGCGGCGCGGAAGTCGTCGTCTCGGGCCGCGCGCGCCGCCTGCGCGACGATCTCTTCGCGCATCTGCGCGAGCCGCCGATCGCGTTCGATCGTCGTGGGATTTCCCTGGATGTTGAGCGGCAGGAACGCGAGTGCGGCTGTGGGGATCGAGACCGGCCCGAGCCGGATGTACTTCTGGTCAATACCCACGCGCTGCCCGCGGATCCGGAACGTCCAATCCGCCGGGTCGCGCCCGCCGTTCGCCGCGCGGGCCGAATCCACGAATCGCTGCAGCTGCGCGGCGACCGTGCTGTCGAGTCGCTCCGTAGTGGTGAGCGGTGCGGTGACGACGGGGGCCATCGGCGCCCAGATGCGCGGGTCCGTGTACGACGGCCGAACGCCGCGCGTATCGCCGCCCCCCCCGACCAGCGGACCGGTCCCGATTACGGCTTCCGTACGCGGCAGGCGCAGCGGCACCGGGGTCAGCCCGTTGGGCACGGAGATCGGCGGTACCGGAACAGGTGGCGTGATGGCGGGCGGCCCTGACTCGGGTTGGTCGTTGCCGCCGCGCCGCGGCGACTCTCGCGGGGGCTCACCGCGCGGCAGCTGCAGGAATCCGACTCGCTCGACCGGCGTAGGCACGCTCGGTGCCAGCAGGGCATCTATCCAGCTGCGCCGGCCAAATGTGAGCTGGACCAGCACGGCGACGATCAGGACGTGTGCCGCAATCGAGACGGCCACCACCACCGGACTGCGCGCCGCTTCATCGCGGCGCTCGCCCGGTGTGGAAATCGCGCGGCGGCGCTGGCCCTTCACGTGGCGTTCGCCCCTACCCGGCCGCGACCGGGTTCCTGACCGACGACAGGCCCAGGAGTTCGACCTCCACCGTATCGCCCGGTTGCAGCTGCGCGACGCCGGCCGGCGTGCCGGTGAGCAGCAGGTCCCCGGCTTCGAGCGTGATGTACCGCGTGACGTACTCGAGCAGGAACGGAATCGAGAAGACCATATCGGACGCACGCGCGCGCTGCTTCTCGACCCCGTTGTGCCGCGTCACGACGGTGACCGCGCTCAGGTCTGCCGGTAACGGCGCCTCCGTGCCCAACGGAAGGAACGTGTCGCACCCCTTCGCGCGCGCCCACTGGCCGTCGTTCTTCTGCCAGTCGCGGGCGGAAACATCGTTGGCGGCGATCAGCCCGCGCACGGACTTGAGCGCCGTGCCGGCCGACGCGCGGCTCAACCGGGAACCGATCACCACGCCGATCTCGCCCTCAAAGTCAATCCGGCCCGCGCCTTCCGGAAGCCGGATCGCCTCGCCGCCGGCGATCACGGAGGACGGCGGCTTGAGGAACAGCAGCGGCTCCTTGGGCACGTCGTTGCCCATCTCCTTGGCGTGGTCGAGGTAGTTGCGCCCGACACACACGATTTTTCCTGGTCTGGTCATCTGGGCAATTTACCCGCGAACCGGTGATTCGGTCGCATAGAACTCCTCGATGCCGCGGCGGAGGTCGGCCCACGGTCCGGTGAGCCGCCGCGCGGGCGGCAGTGCCTCGAGCAACGACCGCCCGTACCCCTTGGTCACGAGCCGGGGATCGCAGATCACCACGGCACCGCGGTCGCCGGTCGTGCGGACCAGCCGCCCGAATCCCTGCTTGAGTCGCAGGGCCGCGTGCGGAACCATGTACTCGGCGAACGCATCGCCGCCGCGGTGCTCGATGGCCTCGCAATGGGCGGCCGTGATGGGCTCGGTCGGAACCCGAAACGGGATTCGTGCCAGCACCAGCCCGCGCAGTGCACGACCCGGCACGTCCACGCCCTCCCAGAACGAGGCCGTGCCCAGCAGCACGGCGTCGCCGTGCGCGCGGAAGCGCTTGAGCAAGGCATCGCGTCCATCCTCGCCATGCACCAGCAATGGCCAATCCCGCTCGATCCCGGCCTCGCGCATCAGGCGTGCGGCCTCGCGGACATCGCGATGACTGGTGAACAGCAGGAACACGCCGCCGTCGGCCGCGCGCACCAGGTCGGCCGCGATCTGCGCCACGCGCTCCACGTGACGCCGGTCCCCGCCCGCCGGCACCGGGACATCAGTGGGGATCGCGAGGAGCGCCTGCCGGGTGAAGTCGAATGGCGATGACAGCGAGGCCGTCAGCGGTTCGACGTCGTCCTCGTCCAGTCCCAGACGTGCGGCGACGAAATCGAACGTCGTGCCGACCGACAGCGTCGCGCTGGTTACCACGCAGGTCTCCGTGCGGCGAAACAAGTCCTCACGCAGGATCGGCGCGAGGTCGAGGGGCACACTGGCCACGCCCACCTGCCGCGCGCGGGCATTATCGCGCGGGGCACCGTCGCCGTCCGGTTCGTCACCGCCCCCGCGCGCTTCGATCCACCGGATCCGCTCGCCGCCGTCGGGACCAGGCCGCAGCGCCCCGCGGAGCGCATCGCCGGCGCCTTCGAGCCGGCGCAGCACGCCGCGCAGCTCGGCCATGAGCGGTGCGAGGTCGGCCGCGCGCTGCTGGTCGGTCTCGATGCGGTCGCGCACGAGGATCAGGCCGTCGCTCAGCGAGTCCAGGTCGCGCAACAGCTCATCGAGCGCGGCCCCGAGCCCGGCGCGCCACACGTCGGCGTCGTCGAACGAATCGGTGAGGCGCACCTGCGACTCGCTCTGGCGGGCCATCCACTGGTCGAGCACATCGAAGAGGCGCTCCGACGACTGGCGCGCCGCCTCGGTGGTGCCGTAGAGGCGTACGCGCACGAGGTCCAGGCTCGCGACCGACAGCAGGTCGTTCGACTGCGCCAGGCGCACCTCGAGCGCCGGGAGCAGCCCACGCCCCTTCCGTTCCAGCCGCGCGAGCAGGCGTACGATGCCGCGCCGCGTCGCCGTGGAGGCCAGGTGCGCCGCCGCCGCGTCTTCGAGATGGTGCCCCTCGTCAATGACCAGGCGCGCGTACGACGGGAGCACGGCCGCGTCGGTCCAGTTCTGCGACGCCCGCCGCACCGCCAGGTCCGCCATCAGCAGGTGATGGTTCACCACGACGACGTCGGCCTCCGCCGCCTTGCGGCGCGCCGCGAAGACAAAGCACTTGTCGAAGTGCGGGCACTTCATCCGCGTGCAGAGGTCGGACTCAGCCGCCACCTCGTCCCAGACGTCGGATCTGGGCGCGAACGGCAGGTCGGCAAC